>NZ_JBCNNF010000579.1:0-3359 GCF_039594555.1 Inquilinus sp. | reverse complement strand
TTGCCTTATTTTCGCCCGGCCGACAGGTGCCAGGGCCCGACGGGGCGGTCTAGGCTGTTCCATCGCATGGCGGAGGGCACGGGGATGGCGCAGATCCTGGCCGAATGGGGCATCGCCGGCATGGAGGCCCTGCGGGGCCGGGTCGCGGCGCTGGTGGTCGTCGACGTGCTGTCCTTCTCCACCGCCGTGGATGTGGCGGTGTCGCGGGGCGCGCAGGTGCTGCCCTTCCCCTCTGGCGATCCGGCGGCCGCCGTGCTGGCGGCGGAGCGCGCCGGCGCCGTTCTGGCGCAGCCGCGGCGGGCGGGCCGGTTCAGCCTGTCGCCGGCCAGCCTGCTGGAGATCCCGGCCGGGACCCGGCTGATGCTGCCCTCCCCCAACGGCTCCCGGCTGTCCCTCGCCGGCGGCGGCACGCCGGTGCTGGCGGGCTGCCTGCGCAACGCCGCCGCGGTGGCACGGGCGGCGCGCGGCCTGGCCGGTGACGGCGATATCGGCGTCATCCCCGCCGGCGAACGCTGGCCGGACGGAAGCCTGCGGCCGGCGATCGAGGACCTGCTCGGCGCCGGCGCGGTGATCGACGCGCTGGCCCTGCCCTGTTCGCCCGAGGCGCAGGTGATGCGGGATGCCTGCCGCCTGGCCGGCGCCGACCTCCCGCGGCTGATCCGGGAGTCGATGTCCGGCCGCGAGTTGATGGAGCGCGGCTTCCCGCGCGACGTTGAGTTGGCGATAGAACGGGAAGCCAGCGCCACGGCGCCGCTGCTGGCCGACGGCGCCTACCGGCCGCCTGACCCGTTGCCCGCATGAGGGGTTGCAGAGGCAAAAAAGCGCTCAGCCGCCCTATCCGGGCGTGCGGTCGAAATAGGCCGCCTCGAGCCGATCGAGCCTCTGCAACAGCACCCAGCTTGCCGCAGTCGTCGCTTCGCTGCGCCGGACGAGTTCCCGGATCGCGGTCACATCAATACGGGTCTCCCGGGCGAGTCTCCGGGAAAACTGAATCGGATCTTCGCCTAGGGAACACGTCCGAGCCATATCATCACCGGCAAAGGGGCAGCCTCCGCGGGGCAACATCCCCGAGGGCGCTCTCGTTCCCCTCGGCCGGATGGCTTTAAAGCAAAATCGGCACTCAGTTCCGGTCGGGACGGTCGAGCTTGACGAGCAGCAGCCTGCTTCGCCGGATGGTCTCGCGACTCGTGGCGATACGGCGGATATCCTCCGACCTGTCCAGCGCCACCCGGTCGCAGAGTTCGGTTGACCGCTCGATCAGCGCGCGCATCCGGCTGTTCAGCAATGGAAATCGAGTCAGCGGCATGTCGCTTCTCCCGTTGAGGCGGGAGTTCGCGGCCATGCCGCCGTCTCTCGGTCGCCAACGCCCAAAGGTCGTTGCTGACGATAACAATGAGGTAGTCCGGCCGCGAGCCACGGCAAGGGCAGGGTCATCGGGTGGCGATGGCCAAGTTTATCTCATGGCTCGGGGAAGTATTCCTCGTTTGGCTGGGGCCGCCGCTTGCGCCTATCCAGGAGGCAGGCGGCGCGCATGGCGCCGCGCCGGTCAGGGACATGCTCCTGCCGGCAGCCCCGAGCCATGGAGACAGGATGATCCCGGTATCGCGCCGGCGGGCGCTGGCCCGCGCCCTGCTTGCCGTCCCCGCCTTCGCAGGCCTGGCGGCGCTGCTGCTCGGCGCCGCGCCCGACCCTGCGGACGCCCCGGTCGCCCGGATCGTCGACGACGCGATCCGGCCGGTGATGGCCCGGAACGATGTTCCCGGCATCGCCGTGGCGGTCACGGTCCAGGGCCGGCACCTGTTCTTCAACTACGGCGTCGCGTCGAAGGAGAGCGGGCAGGCCGTCACCGAGGACACGCTCTTCGAGCTGGGCTCGGTCAGCAAGACCTTCACCGCCGTCCTCGGCGCCGCGGCGCAGCTGCAGGGGGCCCTGGCCCTCTCCGACCCCGCCAGCCGCCACATGCCGGAGCTGGTCGGCAGCCGCTTCGACCGGATCAGCCTGCTCGACCTCGCCACCTACACGGCCGGCGGCCTGCCGCTGCAGTTCCCGGACGAGGTCACGGACGACGCGAAGATGGTCGCCTGGTATCGCGGCTGGCGGCCGGACTGGGCGCCCGGCACCCGGCGCCTCTACTCCAACCCCAGCATCGGCCTGTTCGGCCATCTCGCCGCCCGCAGCCTGGGCCGGCCCTTCGACGCGCTGATGCAGCAGCGGATCTTCCCGGCGCTGGGGCTGAGCCACACCTTCATCCGGATACCGCCGGAGCAGATGGCCGCCTATGCCTGGGGCACCAACAAGGCCGGGAAGCCGGTGCGGGTGAACCCGGGCCCGATGGACGCCGAGGCCTATGGCGTGAAGTCGACCGCTTCCGACATGATCCGCTTCGTCGACGCCAATATCGATGGCGCCGGGCTGGACGACACCACCCGCCGCGCCATCGCCGCCACCCATGCCGGCTATGACCGGATCGGCGACATGACCCAGGGGCTGGGCTGGGAGATGTATGCCTGGCCGGTCGCGCTGGACCGGCTGCTGGCCGGCAACTCGCCGGAGATGAGCTTGAAGCCGAATCCGGTCGACCGGCTGGACCCGCCTTTGCCGCCGCAAGATGACGTGCTGCTGAACAAGACTGGCTCGACCAACGGCTTCGGCAGCTATGTCGCCTTCGTCCCGTCCCGCCGCATCGGCGTGGTGATCCTGGCGAACCGGAACTACCCGATCGCGGACCGGGTGACGGCGGCCCACAGGATCCTGACGGCGCTGGACGGCGCGGAGTGATCTGAGGTCGGCCATGCCGGGGCCCGATGTCGAGCGTCTTCGCGTGGCTTCTCCCGCCTGGAGGCAGCTTTTCGGATTGCCAACACCGTCATTGCGAGCGCAGCGAAGCAATCCATGCAGCCGCTCGAGCGGGCCGATGGATTGCTTCGTCGGCTTCGCCTCCTCGCAATGACGGCGAAGAGGCGGAGTTGCGGAAAGGTCTCGCTTGTGGGAGAGGCAACGCCTTGGATTCGTTCCGCTCCAGCCCCGGAAACGAAAGCCCCCGCCGCGTGTGGGACGCAGCGGGGGCCTCCGATTGATCCGATCGCCGCTACTTCCGCGCCTCGACGGTCATGGCACCGAAGCCGCCGCGGGCGTTGTATTGCGGCCGGTACATGTCCTCGACATACGGGGCCGGCAGGGCGAAGCGGCCCGGGGTCACGGCGCGGGCCAGATAGGCCACCGTGAAGTTCCTTGTGTCGCCGGTCAGGTCGATCGCCGCGACGTAGCGGTCGTCCCGCATCTCGACATGCTGCGTGTCCGACAGCGTGTCGGCGATGTCGCCCAGCTGCGCGCCCTTGCCGACCGACGGGTTCTCGATC
>NZ_JBCNNF010000578.1:0-3379 GCF_039594555.1 Inquilinus sp. | reverse complement strand
CGATGTCGTGACCGAACTGCCGGGCCAGGGCACCGACACGGTGCGCGCCGCGATCAGCTATCATCTCGGCGACAATGTCGAGGATCTGGTCCTGATCGGCAGCCGCGCGGCCGATGGCACCGGCAATGCGCTCGACAACGGCATCACCGGCAACGATGCGGCCAATGTCCTCGATGGCGGCCTCGGTGCCGACACGCTGACCGGTGGCAGCGGGGCCGACAGCTTCGTCTTCGACAGCGCGCTCGGCGCCGGCAATGTCGACCGCATCACCGATTTCGTCTCCGGCATCGACAGTCTGCGGCTCGACCCAGCCGTGTTCACGGCGCTGCCGGCCGGTGCGCTATCGCCCGACGCCTTCGCCCTTGGGACGGCGGCGCAAGATGCGGATGACCGCATCCTCTACGACGCCGCCACCGGCAGCCTGCGCTACGATCCCGACGGGGCGGGCCGCAACGACGCCCAGCTCTTCGCCACCCTCGCGCCCGGCACGGCCCTATCGGCCTCCGACTTCCTGATCGGCTGAGCCCGCCGCTCCACCACCCGCGGGGCAGGGCGGACGGCGCCAGCGCGCGTCAGGGCCCTGACGACCCGGAGCCGACGCAAGGGAACGGAGGATTCGGCGGGCACGCGTCGCCGGACGGGCCGCCGATGAACGGAAAGGTGCCTGCCGTCAGCCGGACGGGTGCGCTTGGCGTGGTCAGCACGTTGCCGATGGTCCAGATCGCGCCGTCGCGCTCGAAGGCCACGAAGTTGCCGTCCGGGGAGATCGCCGGATGGGTGTCGTTCGGCCCCGGGGTCAGGACGCGGACCAGGGTATGGGTCGCGGTCGAATACAGGGCGATCGACCCCTTCACCGGCACGCCCGGGCTCGCCGCCTGCCCGCGCACGGCGACGATCCAGGTGCCGCTGGCCGCGCCGCTGGGATAGGAGACCTGCAGCGAGGGATCGGTCGCCAGCGGCGTGTCGCAGGCCGGGCCGCCCGCGACCTCCGCGCAGATCGTCGCCAGCGCCTTGCCGCCGCCGCGGCGGGCCACGATCGGCGTGTTGCCCAGCCAGCCATGGGTCGTCTGCATGGTCGACGAGGCGATCGACTGGGCCGTGCCGTTGACCGCCATGTAGGTGAACCAGCCATAGCCCCCGAGATAGAAGACCCAGAGCGCCTTGGTCCCGTCGCTGGAGATTCGCGGGTCCTGGTAGATCTCGCCGGTGTAGAGGGTGGTGACGGGCCCGCCCTCGACCGAGGACCTGACGATCCGGTTCGGCGAGAATGCCTCCCAGGCGACGGTCCGGCCGTCCGCCGTGATCCCGGCCACGGTGCCGACCGTGGCCAGGACTGTTGTCGCGTTGGGCTGGATCCCACCGGCCGCCCGGACCCCGGCCGCAGGGCCCGGCGGCACCGGCGTGGCCGGTGGGTTGGGCACGGTCGGGTCCAGCACGCAGACCGAGGACTGGCACTGGAAGGCGAAGACATAGGCATCGGCCGGCGTGGGGGCGAAGGCCGCCGCTGCGGCCAGCGTCAGTCCGGCGAGATTTTGGGGCGAGAACAGGGCGCGAGGTGGATGGCGGACGGATGTGGAACGCTTCATGGAACCCCTCCGACGGTTGCCGCGGGACGGGCTCGGCCGAGCCTTCGCGCCGCAGGACCAGCGTCCCAGCCTGTCACGGCGACATGGTGGCCGCGGCGGGGCAATTCCGGGCCGGGATGGGCCTGATTAAGGCCGGCGCTTGTAGATGCGGTGGTCCAGCCGGTCGTCGTCCAGCCCGGCCGGCTCCTGGTGCAGGATCACCTCGGACTCGGGGAAGGCGGCGGACAGCGCCGCCTCCAGCCGGTCGCAGACGGTGTGGGCCTGCCACAGGGTCAGGCCGCCATCCATCTCGACATGCAACTCGATGAAGCGGGTGCCGCCGGCGCTGCGGGTGCGCATGTCGTGCAGGTCCACCACCTCCAGATCGGCGCGGACAATGGCGGCGATCCGGGTGCGGTCCTCCTGCGGCAGCTCGCGGTCCATCAGATGGTCAACGGCGCGGCGGGCGATACTGGCGGCGCTGGCCAGCAGCCACAGCGCCACGCCGATCGCGGCGGCGGGGTCCAGCCACTGCCAACCCGGCCGCTGGCCGATCACCAGCACCGCCAGCACCACGATGCTGGTGGCGGTGTCGCCGACATAGTTCAGCCGGTCCGCGGCGATCGCGGTCGAATCGGTGCGGCGGGCGACGCTGCGCTGGAACAGCACCAGCGAGACCGTCGCCACCAGCGACACCAGCATCACGGCGATGCCCAGCGGCACCTCGGCCACCGGCTCCGGCGAGATGAAGCGGCCGGCCGATTCGAAGATCAGCAGCAGGGCCGAGCCGCCGACGAAGGCGGCCTGGGCGATGGCGCCCAGCGGCTCGGCCTTGCCGTGGCCGAAGCGGTGCGACCGGTCGGGCGGCCGCAGCGCGTGGCGCACGCTGATCATCAGGATGCCGGAGGCGGCGACGTCGACCATGCTGTCCAGCAGCGAGGATAGGATCGCCGCCGACCCGGTCACCAGCCAGGCGCCCAATTTCAGCACGGCGAGGGTCGAGGCGACCGAGACGCTGATCGCCGTGGCCAGCCGCAGCAGCCGGTCACGCCCTGTCTGATCGCCGCCGGTCTGGCCGTCGTTCCGATCCTCGTTCCCGACGGTGTCGGTCACGGGTACAGCCGATGGTGGCGCCAGCCGTCCAGGCCCGGCTCGTACACCACCCGGTCGTGCAGGCGGTACGGCCGCTCCTGCCAGAACTCGATGCGCCAGGGCACCAGGCGGAAGCCGGACCAGTGCGGCGGCCGCGGCACCGGCCCGTCCGACTCCTCCGGCCCGAAGCGGCGGGTGGCCTCGTCGACCGCCTGCTCCAGCGTCGCCCGGTCGGCCAGCGGCCGCGACTGGGCCGAGGCCCAGGCGCCGATCCGGCTGCCGCGGGCGCGGCTGGCGTAGTAGGCGTCGGCCTCCGCCGGCTCGACCGGCGTCACCGGCCCCTCGATCCGCACCTGCCGGCGCAGGCTCTTCCAGTAGAAGCACAGCGCCGCCCGCGGGTTGCGCGCCAGCTCCTCGCCCTTGCGGCTTTCCAGATTGGTGAAGAAGATGAAGCCGCGCGCCTCGGCCGCGGCATCGTCGACCCCCTTCAGCAGCACCATCCGCACCGACGGCGCGCCGTCGGCCGTCGCGGTCGCCAGGGCCACGGCGTTGGGGTCGTTGATCTCATGCGCCGAGGCCAGGCCGAACCAGTCCTCGAACAGGGCGAACGGGTCCGCCGGCGGAACGAAATCCCGGTTTGCGGGTTCGGATGCGGCACTGCCGGGGTTCGGCGTGTCGGACGGGGGCGTCGTCATGGCGCACGGCCTTCATTCGGTCGAAAC
>NZ_JBCNNF010000577.1:0-3396 GCF_039594555.1 Inquilinus sp. | reverse complement strand
GCCGCCTGGATGGCCATCGAGGAATCGCTGACCCGCGGCCCGCGCACCCAATCGACATCCGCCATGCCGACGGCGCGCAGCCAGTCACGCCAGGGCGCCAGCGACTGGTCGTGCAGCAGCGTGTGCCGGCGCAGGTCGTCGAGCGTGCGCAGCCCCGGCGTTCCGTCGCGCAGCGCCGGGCTGCAGACCGGGAAGGTGTCATCGGTGAACAGCCGGTCGCAGACCAGCCCCTCCCACCCGCCCTGGCCCCAGCGGGTGGCGCAATCGGCCTCGCCGCCCTCGAGGTCGACGCGGGCCAGCGACGCGGTCACGTTGACGTCGATATCGGGATGCGCCGCCGTGAAGCCCGGCAGGCGGACCGTCAGCCATTTCGCGGCGAAGGACGGGGTGGTGCTGATGGTCAGCACGCCGGCCGTGCGGCCCGGCGCGATCTGCGCCGTGGCGTCGGCGATGCCGGCCAGGGCCGAGCCGACCAGCGGCAGGTAGACGCGGCCGGCCTCGGTCAGCTCCAGGCTGTTCTCGCGGCGGTGGAACAGCTTGACCGACAGCCACTCCTCCAGCCGGCGCACCTGCTGGCTGACCGCGGCCTGGGTCACCGACAGCTCCGCCGCTGCGCGGGTGAAGCTGCGATGCCGCGCCGCGGCCTCGAAGGCCCGCACGCCGTTCAGCGGCGGCAACCGCCATCCCAAATCCCGCCTCCCGGCCCGCAGGCCAAGTTTTTATTGGGCTAGGGCCAGACTATCCCGTTTGCCGCCGCGGCCGCCAGGACCGATCTTAGAGGCACGGGTCGACCCCTGATCTGCAACCCCGATCAGGACCGTAGCCAATGACCAGCTGCTGCATCGACGAGCCCCGGCCTGCATACCGCCGGCGGCCCTCCCCCCTCCTGTCCCTGCTCCGCCGCATCGCGGCCCTGCCGGCGCTGTGGTGCGCCCGGATCGAGGCGCGCGGCCGGATGCAGCGCATGGACGACGAGACCCTGCTCGATCTCGGCCTGCGCCGCGACCAAGTCGAGACCATGCGCCGCAAGCCGTTCTGGCGGGAATGAAGGCTATGATCCCGCCACGGCCGACTCGCTGCGATGACGCCGCCGGTCCGAACGGGGCCGGCGGGCGGATATCGACGCTTGCACTCCCGCGGCCGGGGCACCTTCACAAGGGATCGGCACATGAGGCGCGACCTTCAGATCAAGACCGCGGACGGGACGGCCAAGGCGGCGCTTTTCCACCCCGACGGCGCCGCTGCCGGCGGCAAGGCGCTGCGCGGCGTCATCCTCTACATGGATGCGATGGGCCCGCGGGCCTCGCTGGCCGGGATGGCGCAGCGCCTGGCCGATGCGGGCCACGTCGTGCTGCTGCCGGACCTGTTCTACCGGTTCGGCGCGTACGGCCCGTTCACCGGCGCCTCCTTCGGCGACGAGACGGCCCGCGCCCAGATCATGACCATGCTGCGCGAGACCAGCCAGGAGATGACCCGGCGGGACACGGCCGTCTTCATCGACGCGCTCGATGCTGAGAAGGTCACGGGACCGATCGGCGCCGTCGGCTACTGCATGGGCGGCGGCCGGGCCCTGACGGCCGCGGCGTCCTATGCCGACCGGATCGGCGCGGCGGCCAGCTTCCATGGCGGCGGACTAGCCAGTGAGGCGCCGGACAGCCCGCATCTGCTGGCGGAGAAGATCAAGGGCCGCGTCTATGTCGGCGTCGCCGGGGTCGACAACAGCTTCCCGCCGGAGCAGTCGGCGCGGCTGGCCGAGGCCCTGCGGCGGGCCGAGGTCGACCACGTCATCGAGAATTATGTCGGCATGGCGCATGGCTGGGCGGTGCCCGACCACAGCGTCTATGACGAGGCCGGCGCCGAACGGCACTGGAAGCGCCTGCTGACCTTCTTCGGCGAGGCGCTGGCGTAGCGTCGTTCGAGCCGATCCCTCCCTTCTACCCTCCCCCTTCCCTCGCGGGAGGGGGCTAGGGGGAGGGGGTTTTCGCTGTTTCTCTTGGCCGTCATTCCCGCGAAAGCGGGAATCTCCCTCGGGTCCAGGCGCGACGAGATCCCCGCTTTCGCGGGGATGACGAGGGTTTATTAGGCAGCAGGCGCGCGGACGCGCGCAGACCCCTCCCCCAACCGCCTCCCGCAAGGGGAGGGGGAGTGTGGAAGGCTGTGCTCATCAGTGTTGAATGGTGGTGGAGGTGGTGAGTGCGCGAGCGGCTCACCCCGTGTCCGGCGGCCTGGGCCTGCGGCCGGAGGCCCAGCGGGGCCCGGGCGGACCTTCGGGATCGTCCTCGCCGTCCTCCGACGGCAGGAAGCCGAGACGCTCCAGGGCCTCGTCGGCCATCTCCAGCCACTGCTCCACCCGCACCGGATAGCCCCAACGCCGGCACAAAGCCGCCACCGCGACCGGCGCCGGGCTGGCCTCCACCAGCTCGGCCACCTCGGGCCGCCCCAGCCGCTCGCGCAGCTCGTCGGCGCGGCGATCCTCCTCGCCGTCCTCGGACGATTCGTAACCGCCGCCATCATCGCCAGCGTCACCCGCAGCCCGTGTTGGTCCTCCTGCGCCGCCTCACGCCGCGCCGCGGCCTTGCGCCGCTCGTCGCGATGATTGGCGAACTTCTCCTCCAGCAGCAGGGTCAGCCGCAGCGACTTCATGATGACGGCAATGCGCCGGCCATAGTCGACGCCGGGCTGCGGCGCCTCCACCGCCTCGGTGCGGATGGCCTCGATGATCTCCATATGGACCTCCGCCGCCCGGGCGAGCAGGCGCAGATGCCGCGCCGCCCGCTCCTCCTGGGGAGCGGACGGGGCTTCCGATTCCAGATCGGTCTGCGCCTTGTCCACAGAACATATGATGAACAAGATCGCAGACCAATACAAGAAAACAATGTGTTTACAACGGGATGGTGCGCCGAAGGACTCAAACTCCGCCCAAGCCGGCGGCGCTGTCCCGACTACGCCGCCGGCAGGGTCATCGGTTCTTCCGGCGCCGCCTCGGCCTCGGCGGCGACGGCGAACAGCCAGTCGCGGAAGGCCCGCACCAGCGGGCGGTTGAGGGCGCTCGGCGGCGCCACGAAGTAGTAGGCGTAGTCGCTCTTCAGATGGTCGCGCGGCAGCGACTGCCAGAATGGCCGCACCAGCCGGCCGGCGCGCAGATCGTCCATCACCAGCACGCGCTGCGCCAGGGCCACGCCCTGGCCCTCGATCGCCATCTGGATCAGCAGCGCCGAATCCTGGGTGCGCGGGCCGCGGACCCAGCCGAGATCCTCCATCCCCGCCGCGCGCAGCCAGTGCTTCCACTGCACCAGCGTCTCGTCGTGCAGCAGGCGGAAGCGGCGCAGATCCTCGATCGTGGCCAGCCCGGCCTCGACCAGCGCCGGGCTGCACACCGGGAAGGTGTCCTCGGAG
>NZ_JBCNNF010000576.1:0-3401 GCF_039594555.1 Inquilinus sp. | reverse complement strand
GGCATGACAGTTTGGGGGTTGCGGCTTGCCTGTGCCGGCCACCCCCGCCATTCTCGGCCGTCACCGACCGGGGATGCCATGACCACGCTCGACGCCGCCTTCCTCGACCGCCTCGACGCGCTGCTCGGACCGGGCGGCGTGGCGCGGGCCGATGCCCTGGCCGGCATTGATCCCGGCTACCACCCCGACAATCTGGCGGCCGGGATCCAGGCTTCGCCCCGCACGGTGGAGGAGGCCTCGGCCGTGCTGGCGCTGTGCCACGAGGCCAGCGTCCCGGTCGTGACCCATGGCGGCCGCACCGGGCTGGTCGGCGGCGGCGCCTCGCGGCCGGGCCAGGTCATCCTCAGCACCCGCCGGCTCGACCGGATCGTCGAGATCGACACCGCTGCCCGCCTGGCGGTGGTCGAGGCCGGGGTGACGCTGCAGCGGCTGCAGGAGGCAGCGGCCGAACATGGCCTGACCCCCGGCATCGACCTCGCCGCCCGCGGCTCCGCCACCATCGGCGGGCTGATCGCCACCAATGCCGGCGGCATCGAGGCGTTCCGCCGCGGCACCATGCGCAACCGCGTGTTCGGGCTGGAGTTCCTGCGCGCCGATGGCACCGTCATCTCCGACCTCGTCCGGGTGCTGAAGAACAACACCGGCTACGACCTGAAGGATCTGATCGCGGGATCGGAGGGCACGCTCGGCATCGTCACCCGCGCCGTGATCCGGCTGGAGCGGCTGGTGCCGCCGGCGGCGACGGCGCTGATCGCCTGCGCCTCGGCCGAGGCGGCGCTGGTGGCGGCCGGGCGGCTGCGCGACCGCTTCCCCGGCCGGCTGCGGGCGCTGGAGATCCTGTGGCACGCCTTTGCCGAGACGGTGGCGCAGGAGCATGGCGTGGCGCTGTCCGGCTTCGGCCTCGACCCGGCGCCGGTCTATCTGCTGACCGAGGCGGAGCAGGACCCGGACATCGACATCGCGGCGGCGATGGAGGCCGAGATCGGGGCGCTGTGGGAGGAGGGGCCGGTCACCGGCGCCGCCCTGGCGCAGAACGAGCGGCAGCGCGAGATGTTCTGGCGCATCCGCGACGATTCCGATGCGGTCAGCCGGCCCTGCCCGGACGCCAAGACCTTCGACGTCTCGGTGCCGCTGTCGGTACTGCCGGCCTATGTCGAGCGGATCCGCTCGGACCTGGCCGCGACCTTCTCCCCGGCGATGCGGGTCTATGTCTTCGGCCATCTCGCCGACGGCAACCTGCACATCATGGTCGGCGACCGGCCGGCCGGGTCGATGGAGCGGATCGAGGCGATCCTCTATGACGGGCTGGCCGAGGCCGGCGGCTCCTTTTCCGCCGAGCACGGCATCGGGCTTGAGAAGCAGGACGCCTTCCGGCTCTACGGCGATCCGGCGCGGCGGGCGGCGATGGACGCGATCAAGGCGGCGCTGGACCCGAAGGGGATCCTCAATCCTGGGAAGATCCTCGGATAGCTGCCTGTTTTTGTTCTTCTTTTCGGTCATACTTCGTCTTCTACTGTCATTGCCGGGCTTGACCCGGCAATCCAGGGGCCGCTAAGAGCCGCTCTGGCGGCCTCTGGATCGTCGGGTCAAGCCCGAGGATGAGAATAGAAACGGAGGGGAAGCGGCCTCACCCCAGCGGCCGGGCCTTCAGCCACAGGAACAGCGGCAGCCGCGACCATTGCCGCAGCCGGTCATCGCCGTCCGGATGGTCCGGCTGCGGCTCGCGGATCGAGGTGATGGCCAGGCCGGCGGCCTCCAGCGCCGCGGCATAGGCCTCGAGCGGCTGCGACCAGCCGGCGAAGTCCATGCGCAGCCCGTCGCGCTCCTCGCTGCCCTCGAAGCGCTCGCGGCCGTAATAGCTGCCTTCGACCACGAAAGGCGCGTCCGGCTCCGGCCCGGCGAAGCGGCCGCGGTCGCGGAACGGATGGACCAGCGACACCATCAGCGTGCCGTCCGGCCGCAGCACGCGCCGGACCTCGCGCAGCGCGCCCGGCACGTCCTCGACATCCATCAGCACATTGTAGGCGACCACCAGGTCGAAGCGGCCATCCTCGAAGGGCAGGGCAGCGGCGTCGGCCACCGCATAGTCCTGCGCCGACCCGGCCTCGGCCGCGATCTCCACCAGCTCGGCCACGGTGTCGGTGGCGGTGACGCGCCAGCCCAGCGCCGTCAGCTCGCGCGACACCCGGCCTTCGCCGCAGCCGAGGTCCAGCGCCTCGCCAGAGCCGCGGCCGATATACTCGACCAGCGCGTCGCGATAGGCCCAGAAGGCGTCATGGCCCGGCTTCCGCGCCCAGGCGGTCCAGTCACGGGCGACGCGGGCCCAGTGCTCGCGGTCGGCGGCGGTTTTCGTCATCATCGGTCTCCGGCAAAGGAAAAGGGCGGCCGGAACCGGCCGCCCTTGTCGGTCGACGGGTCGGCTACTTGACCTTGGAGAACGCCGTCGGCTTCAGGATGGCGTTGGTGATGTAGGACACGATCGGGCCGTCACGCTCGGTCCCGGCGCGCTTCTCCAGCCATTCCGGATCGGTCGCGAAAGCGGTCCATTTCTGTTCCCGCTCGGCCAGCGACTCCCACTCCAGCAGGTAGTACAGGGCCTGGTTGCTCTCGCCGATCTCGACCGTCCAGAAGCCGGCCTGGCGGATGCCGAAGCGCTCCCAGATCTTCAGGGTGATGGTGTCGAAGCGGTTCAGCAGCGCCGGCAGCTTGCCCGGCATGCAGTGATAGACGCGCAGCTCGTGAATCATCTCGATCTCCTCCCGCAGGGGAGGGGACTCTGGCCCCGCTGCGGCCCGATTGCAATCGTCCGGCAAAAGCTGCCGGCGAGCGCCCGCTCAGTCCTTGTCGGCGAAGGGGTTCTTCGGCTGGCGCAGCATCATCCGGATCGGCACGCCGGCCAGGGCGAAGCTGTCGCGCAGCCCGTTCACCAGATAGCGCAGATAGCTGTCCGGGAACTCCTCGGCCTGGGATACGAACAGGGCGAAGGTCGGCGGCCGGGCCTTGACCTGGGTGATGTAGCGGATCTTCAGCCGGCGGCCGCGCACCAGCGGCGGCGGGTGCGCCTCCAGCATCGCCGGCAGCCAGCGGTTCAGCGGCCCGGTGCGCACCCGGCGGTTCCACACCTTGTGGATGTCCAGCACCGCATCCATCAGCTTGTCCAGCTTCTGGCCGCGCAGGGCGGAGATGGTGACGGTCGGCACGCCGCGCACCTGGGGCATCGACGTCTGCAGCTTGTCGCTCAGCTGCCGCAGCGCCGCCGCGTGATCCTCGACCGAATCCCATTTGTTGACCGCGATCACCAGGGCGCGGCCTTCCTCGATCACGTGCCGGGCGATGGTCAGGTCCTGCTTGTCCAGGATCGCCGCGGCATCCAGCAGCAGCACGCAGACATGGGCGAGGCG
>NZ_JBCNNF010000575.1:0-3426 GCF_039594555.1 Inquilinus sp. | reverse complement strand
GAGAAACCGCTGACAGAACGCAAGATCCTCATCATGGAAGCCGGAATCTCGATCTTGCGGCCGCGGCCCTGCTGCACCCGCTCCGCCGCCCGCGCCAGCCGGCGGATCGGCCGGGTGATGGTGCCGGCGAGATAGAGGGACAGGATGATGGTGACGCCCAGCGCGATGGCGAAGACCTTCAGGATCTCCTCGCGCACCGTCTGCAGGTTGCCCTCGATGTTGACGCCCTCGCGGGTCATCAGCACGGCGCCTAGCACCAGCCGCACGCGCTGCACCGGCACAGCCACGCCCAGCATCAGCTTGCCGTCCTCGCGGGTCCAGATCTGGCGGCCGACGCCGCCGCTCAGCGCCGCGCGCACGCTGGCATAGTCGTTGCCCTGCTGGTCCTGCCGCTCGACATAGCCGGGCCAGCGCTTGCGCGGGCCGGCGAATTCGCTCGACCAGTCGTAGATCGCGTCCCAGGCGCTGCGCAGCCAGCCCTTGGACTGCGGCGGCAGCAGCGGCCGCACCTCGATGATGCCGCCGGGCTGGCCCAGCATCCGGCTGTCGGCCAGCAGCTTGCCGTCGGCGCCGAACAGCCGGGCGCGGGTGTCGTTGGTCTGGTACACCCGGCGCACGATCTGGCGGGCATTGTCCGGGTCCAGCGACTGCGCCGTGTCGACGCCGCCGACCACTGCCGCCTCGGCCAGGTTGGCGGCCAGGATCGTGGCCTCGGCGTCGAGCGAGGACAGCTCGTTCTCGATCAGCCGCTCCTGGTAGGACGACAGGTACAGCATGCCGCCGACCAGCATCATCAGGGCCATCATGTTGACGGCCAGGACCCGGGCGGTGAGCTTGGAGAAGAAGCGCCGGCGCAGGCGCGTGACCGGCGCGTCGACGGCGCGGCCGCCGACCGGGGTCGCGGTGATCGGGTCGGCAGCCGTCTCCGGCGCGGCGGCCTCGACGGCGGCGCCGGTCATGTCGGGGCTGGCCTCGGCCGGCTCGCCGAGGCGCGGCGCGGGGCCGCGGGAGGCTCGTAACGGGGCCGTCATGGCGTCATGCGGCGGTCAGCTCCGCACCGCGGCCGGGAAGGGGCGGCCAGCACTCAGCAACAGGGCGCGCTCAGGCCTCCTTATAGCGGTAGCCGACGCCGTACAGCGTCTCGATATGGCCGAACTCGGTGTCGATCGCCTTGAACTTCTTGCGGATGCGCTTGATGTGGCTGTCGATGGTGCGGTCATCGACATAGATGTGCTCGCCATAGGCCGCGTCCATCAGCTGGTCCCGGCTCTTGACGTGGCCGGGGCGGATGGCCAGCGCCTTGACCAGCAGGAATTCGGTGACCGTCAGGTCGATGGTCTCGCCGCGCCACAGGCAGGCATGACGGTTGCCGTCCAGCGTCAGGTCGCCGCGGGTGACCACGGCCGCGGGGTCGGCCGGGGTGGTGTCGGTCGCCAGCTGCTCGCGCCGCAGCAGGGCCCGGATCCGCTCGATCAGCAGGCGCTGGGAGAACGGCTTCTTGATGTAGTCGTCGGCGCCCATGCGCAGACCGAGCAGCTCGTCGACCTCGTCATCCTTCGAGGTCAGGAAGATCACCGGCATGTTGGTGGTCTTGCGCAGCCGGCCCAGCAGCTCCATCCCGTCCATGCGCGGCATCTTGATGTCGAGAACGGCCAGGTCGACCGGCTTCTGGGCCAGCCCGCGCAGCGCCTCGTCGCCGTCGGAGAAGGTGCGGACCTCGTAGCCTTCCGACTCCAGGGACATCGCGACCGATGTCAGGATGTTACGATCGTCATCGACCAGCGCGATGGTCTGGGCCATGGCCCCCTCCACTCTCACCACCCGCCCCCGGCGGGCACATTCGCATTGCCGGGGACGCTGAACGCCCAATATGGCGTATTCGCGGCCAAAATGTCACTCGGACGAGGTAATCTCCAAGAAAACCAGCGAGGTAGCGGCGCCATGACCCGATCGGACCCCGCCCCGGCCGCGCAGGCACGGCTCCTGCTGCGCAGCCTGGACCGCGCCGCGCTGGCGACGCTCGACGCTGAGGGCGGGCCCTACGCCTCGCTGGTGCTGGCCGCGACCGACCCCGCCGGCCAGCCGCTGCTGCTGATCTCGCGGCTGGCGGAGCACACCGGCAATCTCGAACGCGACTCCCGGGCGTCGCTGCTGTTCGACGGCACGGCCGGCTTCGATCAGCCGCTGACCGGGCCGCGCCTGACCGTCTCCGGCCGGGCCGAGCCGGCGGACGATCCTGGGCTGCGCGCCCGCTACCTGGCCCGCCACCCGGACGCCGCCGGCTATGCCGGCTTCCCGGATTTCAGCCTATGGCGGGTGCGGGTCGAGCGCGGCCACATGGTCGCCGGCTTCGGCGCCATCCACCGCTTCGACGCCGGCGACCTGCTGATCGACCCGCCGGTGGCGCTGACGGCGGCCGAAGACCGCATCATCGGCCATATGAACGACGACCACGCCGACGCCATCGACCTCTATGCCCAGGCGCTGCTGGGGCGAAGCGGCAGCGGCTGGCGGATGACCGGGATCGACGCCGACGGCGCCGACCTCCGCCTCGGCGGCGCCGTCGCCCGGCTGGCCTTCGCCGCGCCGGTGGCCGACGCCGAGGCGGCACGGAAGGAGCTGGTGCGCCTGGTCCGCCACGCCCGCGGCGGCGGGCTGGCGGATTAACCCGCCGCCTTCAGCCGTTCCATCGTCTCGACCAAAGCGGTGCGGATGCCGGGCTCCATCGCCGAATGGCCGGCATCCGGCACCACGACATAGGCCGCCTCCGGCCAGGCGCGGTGCAGCTCGTCGGCCGTGGTGATCGGGCAGACCGTGTCGTAGCGGCCCTGCACGATCGTCGCCGGGATGTGGCGGATGCGATCGACCTGCTGCAGCAGCCGGTCCGGCGGGGCGAACAGGTTGTTCAGAAAGTAATGCGCCTCGATCCGGGCCAGGCCCAGCGCATGCGCGTCCTCGCCGGCCGAGGCCACGATCTCCGGGTTCGGCAGCAGGGTGGAGCAGGAGCCCTCATAGATGCTCCAGGCCCGGGCGGCCGGCAGGTGCACCGCCGGGTCGGGGTCGGTCAGGCGGCGGTGATAGGCGCGGGTCAGGTCGCGGCGCTCGGCCGGCGGCAGGAACTCGACGAAACTGCGATGCGCCTCCGGGAAGAAGGTGCCCATGCCGTGGAAGAACCAGTCGATCTCCTGCGGCCGCATCAGGAAGATGCCGCGCAGGGTCAGCGACCGGCAGCGCTGCGGATGCGCCTGGGCATAGGCCAGAGCGAGGGTCGAGCCCCAGGAGCCGCCGAAGACGTGCCAGCGCTCGATGCCCAGCATCCGTCGCAGCTGCTCCATGTCCCCGACCAGGTGCTCGGTGGTGTTCTGCCGGGTCTCGCCCAGCGGCCGCGACCGGCCGGCGCCGCGCTGGTCGAAGATGATGATGCGG
>NZ_JBCNNF010000574.1:0-3435 GCF_039594555.1 Inquilinus sp. | reverse complement strand
CGCCGTTGATTTTCGCGGAAACGGTGCCGTTGCGCCGTCTCCCAGTCCGGCCGCCGCCCATCGGCGAATTGCTGACTGAAGGCGATGGCGCGGATGCCCAGCAGCGTCGCCTCCATCGCCGCGGCGATGGTGCCGGAATAGGTCACGTCCTCGGCGATGTTGCGGCCGTGATTGACGCCGGACAGCACCAGGTCGGGCCGCCTGTCCTTCATCACATGGTTCACCGCCAGCAGCACGCAGTCGGTCGGCGTGCCGTCGACGGCGAAGCGCTTCTCCTCGATGTGCCGCAGGCGCAGCGGCCGGTGGATGGTCAGGGAATGGCTGGCGGCCGACTGCTCGGTCTCCGGCGCGCAGACCCAGACGTCGTCCGACAGCTCGCGGGCGATCCGCTCCAGCACCGAGAAGCCGGTGGAGTTGATGCCGTCGTCATTGGCCAGGAGGATGCGCATCGTCAGCCCTTCGCTTCCAGGATCTCGAGCCCGCCCATATACGGGCGCAGCACCTCCGGCACCTCGATCGCGCCGTCCTGCCGCTGATAGGTCTCCATCACCGCGATCAGGGCACGGCCGACCGCGACGCCGGACCCGTTGAGCGTGTGCACGAAGCGGGTGCCCTTCTCGCCCTCCGGCCGGAACCGGCCCTGCATCCGCCGGGCCTGGAACTCCCCGGTGTTGGAGCAGGAGGAGATCTCGCGGTACCGCCCCTGCCCCGGCAGCCAGACCTCGATGTCGTAGGTCTTGCGGGCGGTGAAGCCCATGTCGCCGGTGCACAGCACGATGGTGCGAAAGGCAAGGCCGAGGCGCTTCAGCACCGTCTCGGCGCACTCCGTCATCCGCTCATGCTCGGCGGCCGACTGCTCCGGCGTGGTGATGCTGACCAGCTCGACCTTGCTGAACTGGTGCTGGCGGATCATGCCGCGGGTGTCGCGCCCGGCCGACCCGGCCTCCGAGCGGAAGCTCGGCGTCAGCGCGGTGAAGCGCAGCGGCAGCCCCTGCTGCTCCAGGATCTCGCCGGCGACCAAGTTGGTCAGCGGGACCTCGGCGGTCGGGATCAGCCAGTGGCCGGTATTGGTGCGGAACAGATCCTCGGCGAATTTCGGCAGCTGCCCGGTGCCGTACACCGCCTCGTCGCGCACCATGAAGGGCGGCGCGATCTCGGTATAGCCATGCTCGTTGATGTGCAGGTCGATCATGAACTGGCCGATCGCCCGCTCCAGCCGGGCCAGCGCCCCGCGCAGGACCACGAACCTGGCGCCGGACAGCTTCGACGCCGCGGCGAAGTCCATCAGCCCGAGGCCCTCGCCCAGGTCGACATGGTCGCGGGCGCTGTTCAGCCGCCGCGGCTCGCCGGTTCGGCGGATCTCGACATTGGCGTTCTCGTCGGCGCCGTCGGGCACGTCGTCATCGGGGATGTTCGGCAGCTCGGCCAACCGGGCGGTCAGCGCCGCCTCGGCGTCGCGGTCGGCCTGCTCCAGCTCGCCCATCTTCGCCTTGATGGCGGCGACCTCGTCCATCAGCGCCTGGGCGTCGCCGCCCTTGGACTTGACGGCGCCGATCTCCTTGGACGCGGCGTTGCGGCGGGTCTGCAGCCCCTGCAGCTCGGTGGTGATCTGGCGCCGGCGCTCGTCCAGCGACAGCAACTCGGCGGCGACGGGCGACAGACCCCGCCGAGCCATCCCCTTGTCGAAGGCCTCGGGATGCTCTCGGATGAATCGGATGTCGTGCATCGCGCGCTCGGTGACTGCCGGATCGGGAATCGTGCGGTGGTTATAGGTGCTGGACCGGCCGGACGCAAACGGGGCGGCGTGGCCCTTCGCCTCCGTCGGCGGAACCTGGCGGCAGCACCGACGTTGCAGTCCGGCGCCACCCGATGCCAAGGTCGAGCATGGTTCTTCCCACCGCCTTCGTCGTCGCTCGCGACCTGAAGCGGCTGCAGCAGATCGTCACCGTGCTGCTGCGCTTCGGCTTCGGCGACCTTGTGCGCCGGCTGGGGCTGCACCGGCTGCTGAAGCAGGCCGGGCTGGCGCCGGGCGATGCCGGCAGCGCCGCCCCTGGCCAGGACACGCCGGCCCGGCTGCGCCTGGCGATCGAGGCGCTGGGCCCGACCTTCGTCAAGCTGGGCCAGATCCTGGCCACCCGCAGCGACCTGATGCCGCCGGAGTGGATCGTCGAGCTGGAGAAGCTGCACGACCGCGTGCCGCCCCTGCCCTATGACCAGCTGGCCCCGGTGCTGGAAGCGGCCCTGGGCGGCGCGCCAGACGCCATCTTCGCCCGGTTCGACCGCACGCCCCTGGCCTCCGCCTCGATCGCCCAGGTTCATCGCGCGGTGCTAGCCGACGGCACCGAGGTGGTGGTGAAGATCCGCCGGCCCGGTCTGCGGCCGCTGGTCGAGGCCGATCTGCGCCTGCTGGCCCATGCCGCCAGGCTGGCCGAGACCGAGCTGCCGGAGCTGCGGCGCTATCACCCGGAGGCGATCACCCGCACCCTCTCGGCCGCGATCGGCGAGGAGCTGGACCTGGCCAATGAGGGCCGCAACGCCGAGCTGATCGCCGCCCAGTTCGAGGACCAGCCGGATGTCGTGGTGCCGCGCATCCATTGGGCCTGGACCAGCGAGGAGGTGCTGGTGCAGGACTTCGTCGCCGGCATCCGCCCCAGCGACGAGGCGGCGCTGGCCGAGGCCGGGCTGGACCGGCGGGTGCTGGCGGCGCGCAGCTCGAACGCCTTCCTCCAGATGATGCTGATCGACGGCGTGTTCCATGCCGACCCGCATCCCGGCAACATGCTGTGCCTGGCGGGCGACCGCATCGCCTATCTCGATTTCGGCACCATCGGCCGGCTGTCGGCGCGGCGGCGCGACCAGCTGGTGACGCTGATGGCGGCGATCACCGGCGGCAGCGCCGCCGGGGTGCGCGAGGTGCTGCTGGACTGGGCCGGCCAGCCCGACATCGACGCCCGCCCGCTGGAGGAGGCTGCGGAGGCCTTCCTGGCCCGCCACACCCGCGGCGCGCTGGGCCGGCTGAAGCTGGGCCAGGCGCTGGCCGATTTCGTCGCCCTGATGCGCGACCACGACTTGGCGCTGCCGCCGGACCTGGCGCTGGTGCTGAAGGCGCTGATGACCTCCGAGGGCGTGGTCCGGCGCCTGGACCCCGAACTGGACGTGGTGCGGGAGGTGGAGCCGGTGGTGCGCCGGGCCTTGGCCGCGCGCTATGCGCCGGAGGCGGTGCTGGGCCGGGCCGGATCGGCGCTGCTGGAGCTGCAGGCCCTGGCCGGCGACGCGCCTGGCATCCTGCGCCGGGTGCTGCGGCGGCTCGAGAAGGGCCGGGTGAAGCTGGAGGTCGAAATCGGCCGGATGGATCGGTTCGGCCGCTCGATCGAACGCGGCGCCGCGCGCATCGCCGTCGCCATCGTCACCGCCGCCTTCGTGGTCGGGCTGGCG
>NZ_JBCNNF010000573.1:0-3443 GCF_039594555.1 Inquilinus sp. | reverse complement strand
GTCTCCTCGAACCTCCTGCGGCGCCTCGGGAGGCCGCCGCAGGAGTTTCGAGGAGACCGATCCTGGATAGCCTTCCCATCGCCGCCGGCGACATCGCGATCCTGATCATCCTCGCCATCTCGGCCTTCCTGGCTCTGGCGCGGGGCTTCGTGGCCGAGGTGCTGTCGATCGCCGGCTGGGGCGGCGCCGCGCTGGTGACGCTGTGGACCTTCAACGACGCCAAGACCTATCTGCGCCAGTACATCCAGATGCAACTACTGGCCGACATCCTGACCGGGGTCGGCATCTTCGTCGTGGCGCTGGTGATCTTTTCCACCATCAGCCATCTGATCGCCCGGGTGGTGAAGGGCTCGGCCCTCAGCGCCGTCGACCGCTCGCTCGGCTTCGTCTTCGGCATCGTCCGCGGCGCCGTGCTGGTCTGCCTGGCCTATCTGTTGCTGACCTGGGTGTTTCCCGAGACTCGCCGGCCGCCCTGGCTGGAGAATGCCCGGATGCTGCCCTGGGTGCAGGCCGGTGCCGAATATCTGAAGAGCCTGGTGCCGCAGGAGGCGCTGGTCGGCGCCATCGACAAGGCCAAGGAGGCCGCGCCGGCCCTGACGCCGCAGACCGTCACCGACCCGATCGGCAGCCTGCTGAACCAGAATCAGGCGCAGCCCCAGGGCCAGCCGGCAACGCCCGCACCCGCCCCAGCCCAGCCGCAGCCTGTCCAGCCCCAACAAACCCAGCCCCAGCACACCCAACCTGCGGGCCCGGCCCCTGCCTCGCCTGGCATCAAGCCGACACACCCGACGCCGACGCATTAGGCCCCCCCGTCGAACGCGGGTGCAACCGGTGGCGGTTGACATTATATAGGCCCCAGACGTTCCGAATGGCGCCGATGGCGCCCAGGATCAGGAGCCTTCGCGGCCACATGCTGACGACAGACCCCTTCGACCTCACCGGCGACACGCTCCGTGAGGAGTGCGGTATCTTTGGCATCATGGGGCATCCCGAGGCCGCCGCGATGACCGCGCTGGGGCTGCACGCGCTGCAGCACCGGGGGCAGGAGGCCTGCGGCATCGTCTCCCATGACGGTGAGCAGTTCCATGTCCACCGGGCCAACGGCCTGGTCGGCGATGCGTTCTCGTCCCAGTCCGTGGTCGGCCAGCTCAAGGGCAACGCCGCCATCGGCCATGACCGCTACGCCACCACCGGTGGCGCCGGGCTGCGCAACGTCCAGCCGCTGTTCGCGGATTTCGAGTTCGGCGGCTTCGCCATCTCGCATAACGGCAACCTGACCAATGCCGGCCGGTTGCGGCACCAGCTGGTCAGCCGCGGCTGCCTGTTCCAGTCGACTTCGGACACCGAGGTGTTCCTGCACCTGATGGCGACGGCCCGCGGCGGCAACGTGATCGACCGGCTGGTCGAGGCGATGCGCCAGGTCGAGGGCGCCTATTCGCTGATTGCCCTGTCGCCGGATCATGTCATCGGCATCCGCGACCCGATGGGCTTCCGCCCGCTGGTGCTGGGCAAGCTGGAGACCGCGTCCGGCACCAGCCATGTGCTGGCGTCGGAGACCTGCGCCCTGGACATCATCGATGCCGAGTTCGTGCGCGACGTCGAGCCGGGCGAGATGGTGGTGCTGACCGCCGACGGCATGACCAGCATCAAGCCGTTCCAGCCGGCCGAGCGGCGCTTCTGCATCTTCGAGTACATCTACTTCGCCCGGCCCGACAGCGTGGTCGAGGGCTCCTCGGTCTACGAGGCGCGGCGGCGGATTGGCGCGGAGCTGGCGATCGAATCGCCGGTGGAGGCCGACGTCATCATCCCGGTGCCGGATTCGGGCGTGCCGTCCGCGATCGGCTTTGCCGGGCAGAGCGGCGTGCCCTTCGAGCTGGGCATCATCCGCAACCACTATGTCGGCCGCACCTTCATCGAGCCGACCGACCAGATCCGCCATCTCGGCGTGCGCCTGAAGCACAACGCCAACCGGGCGATGATCGAGGGCCGGCGGGTGGTGCTGGTCGACGATTCGATCGTGCGCGGCACCACCAGCCAGAAGATCGTGAAGATGGTGCGCGCCGCGGGCGCCAAGGAAGTCCATATGCGGATCTCCAGCCCGCCGACGACCAACCCCTGCTTCTACGGTGTCGACACGCCGGAGAAGTCGAAGCTGCTGGCCAGCAACTACTCGGTGCAGCAGATGGCGGAGCTGATCGGCGTCGACAGCCTGGCCTTCATCTCGATCGACGGGCTCTACCGCGCCATGGGCGCGCCGAAGCGGGCCGGCAATGCCCGGCAGTTCTGCGATGCCTGCTTCACCGGCGACTATCCGACGCCGCTGACCGATCACTCGGCAGCGCCGCGCCGCAGCTCCGCCCTCTCCGAGCGCGTCTGATCTCATGACCGAAGCCAAGAGGCCCCTGGAGGGGCGCATCGCGCTCGTCACCGGTGCCTCGCGCGGCCTCGGCGCTGCGGTCGCGGTGCGGCTGGCCGCCGCCGGCGCCCATGTGGTCTGCGCCGCACGCACCGTCGGCGGGCTGGAGCAGACCGACGACGCCATCAAGGCCGTCGGCGGCACCGCCACGCTGGTGCCGATGGACCTGTTCAAGTTCGAGCAGATCGACCTGCTCGGCGGGTCGCTGGCCCAGCGCTTCGGCAAGCTCGACCTGCTGGTCGCCAACGCCGCGATGCTCGGCCATCTCGGACCGGTCGCCTACAGCGACCAGAAGGTCTGGGGCCAGGTGATGGACCTCAACCTCAACGCCAATTACCGGCTGATCCGCTCGGTCGATGCGCTGCTGCGAGCCGCCGCGGCGCCGCGCGCGGTGTTCGTCACCGACCGCATCGCCCGCAGCGGCATCGCCTATTGGAGCGCCTATGCCGTGGCCAAGGCCGGGCTGGACACCCTGGCCGGGCTCTACGCCGCCGAGACGGCGAAGACGCCGCTGCGCGTCGCGCTGTTCCACCCCGGCCCGATGGCCACCCGCCTGCGCGAGCAGGGCTTCCCGGGGGAGGCCGCCAATGCCCAGCCGGCCCCGGACGCCGCCGCCGAGCGCCTGACGGCCCGGCTGCTGTCGGAGGACGGGCTGGCCGCCGGCAAGGTCGCCGACTGGGACTAGGGTCCCCATAATCTCTTCACATTTGCCCTGAAGAGTGCCCGCGGTTCCTTTGGGGGAGAGAACGGCGAGATGACACGAGCGGCGACGATCGCGCTGGCGTTTGGCTTGGCTTTGGCGGCCGGCCCGGCGGCGGCGCAGGCTCTGTCCCCGGCGGAGGTCCTGCAGATGGCCAAGGATGCCTGCCGGGCGCAGGACTTCTCCCAGATGTTCGGCTACTTCGCGCAGAATGACAGCGTGCGGGCCGCGCTCACCGCCCCCGAGGTGCAGATCCGCAGCTTCGCCCGGCCGGGGCAGGTCCAGCGCACGGTCAGGGGCGCGGAGTATCGCGACTTCAAGATCGCG
>NZ_JBCNNF010000572.1:0-3478 GCF_039594555.1 Inquilinus sp. | reverse complement strand
GACTCGGGGAAGGCCTGCTCCAGCTCCAGCACGCCGCCCTCGGTCCACACCCGCGGGGCCTCGACCGCCTCCTGCAGGGTCATGCCGTGATCGATCAGGTTGACGATCGCCTGCAGCGCCGACGGGAAGATGCGCAGGCCCCCGGGCAGGCCCAGGGCGAAGGCCAGCCTGCCGTCACGCAGCGCCATCATCGGCGCCATGGAGGTGAAGACCCGCTTGCCCGGCGCGATCGACAGGGCGCGGCCGGGATGCGGGTCGAAATTGTACATGTAGTTGTTGGTCAGCATGCCGGTGCCGGGGATCTGGGTGCAGGCGCCGAACAGGCCGTTGATGGTCTGGGTGGTGGCGACGACGTTGCCGGCCGCGTCGGCCACCGTGACATGGGTGGTGTTGGCCGATTCCCCGCCCGTCAGACCGGCCGCCCAGGCCTGGGTCCGCCGCAGGTCGATGCGCGACCGCCGCTCCTCGGCATAGGATTTGGCGATCAGGCGGTCGACCGGGACGTCGACGAAGGCGGGATCGGCGGTGGCGACGGCCCGGTCGGCGAAAGCGATCTTCAGCGCCTCGGCCAGCAGGTGCACGGCGTCGGCCGACCCGAAGCCCAGCCCGCCGATGTCATAGCCCTCCAGGATGTTCAGCATCTGCACGATGTGCACGCCGGAGGAGGAAGGCGGGGGCGGCCCCAGGATCTCGAAGCCGCGATAGGTGCCGCGCACCGGCGCCCGCTCGATCACCCGGAAGGCGCTCAGATCGGCCTGGTCGATCAGCCCGCCATGGCCCGCCATGAACTCTGTCAGCGCGGCGCCCAGGGGCCCGTCATAGAGGGCGGCGGCCCCACGCTCGGCGATCAGCCGCAGGCTGGCGGCATAGTCGCCCTGCACCAGCCGGTCGCCCGGCCGCAGCGGCTGGCCGCCGGGCAGGAACAGGGCCGACAGGCCGGGGTCGCGGGCCAGGTCCTTGGCGCAGTCGGTGATGCAGTCGGAGAGATAGGGGCTGGCGATGAAACCGCGCTCGGCCAGACGGATGGCGGGCGCCAGCACATCGGCCAGCGGCAGCGTGCCGAACCGGGCCAGCGCCTCGCACCAGCCGGCCAGCGCGCCGGGCACGGCCACGGCCTTGGGGCCGACCTCGTTCTCGCGGTCGCGGACCAGCCGGGCCTTGCCGATCTCGTCCGACAGCGGCTCGTACATGGTGGCGCCGCCGCGGCCCGGCGCGGTCGACAGCCCGTCCAGCACCAAGTGGCGGCCATCCGCCAGCCGGATATGGGCGACGCCGCCGCCCAGCACGCCGACCATCATCGGCTCGACCACGGTCAGCGTGAACAGGGCGGCCACCGCCGCGTCCACGGCGTTCCCGCCGGCCAGCAGCATCTCCGACCCCGCCGCGGAGGCCAGCGGATGGTTGGTCACGACCATGCCGCGCGAGCCGGTGGCCGGCCGCTTCTCGCAGGTGAAGTCGGTGACGCGCGGGGCGCGCGGGGAGTCGGTCACGATGGTGGCCTCAGCTTGCCTGGTTCAGGGCTTCGAGAACCATACGGCTGGCGCCGGAGATGTCGCCCAGTTTTTCGCCGGCCTTGACCCGCGCCTGGCTGGCCTCGCCGCGCTCCTGCCGCACCAGTGCCGCATCGGCGATGGCCTCGGCCTGGTCGGCCGGCAGCA
The DNA here is from genome assembly GCF_039594555.1 of Inquilinus sp. Classification (GTDB taxonomy): domain Bacteria; phylum Pseudomonadota; class Alphaproteobacteria; order DSM-16000; family Inquilinaceae; genus Inquilinus. The sequence continues at coordinate 1,820 of NZ_JBCNNF010000572.1, read as the reverse complement.
CCAGCACGCCGGATTCGTCGGCCAGGATGACGTCGCCGGCCCGCACCGGGACATTGCCGCAGGACACCGGCAGGTTCAGCGTGCCGCCGAGATTGTAGAGGCGGGTGGTGATCGGCGACATGCCGCGGCACCACATCGGGAAGTCCGAATCCTCGATCTCGGCCAAGTCGGTGCAGGGTCCGTCGACGATGCCGCCGACGGCGCCGGCCGCCTTGGCCGCGATGGTGACGCCGCCGCCCCAGCAGGCATGCTTGTCGTCGCCCAGCCGGTCGACCACCAGGATGTCCCCCGGCCGCAGCAGGCCCAGCGCGTGGTGCAGCAGGGTCGAATCCTGGCCGGGGATGGCCAGGGTGACGGCGGCGCCGGCGATGCGCTTGCCGCGCAGCAGCGGCTGGATGCCCCGGTCCATGAAGCCCCAATGCTGGGAATGGCCGATGGTGGCGGTCTCGACGCGGCGCAGCTTCTCCACCAAGGCGGGCGGGATCTGCGGCGGCATGGGGGCGATGCGGTAATCGGGCATGGGGACTTTCCTAGTTGCCGACGGCGCGCGCGACGCCGACGAGACGTTCGACCAGAATGACGACGAGAAGGGTCGCGGCGATCAGCACGACCGACAGGGCCGCGACCATCGGGTCGGTGCGGCCTTCGACATAGCGCACCATCTCGACCGGCAGGGTCGAGGCGCGCGGCCCGGCGATGAACAGCGAGATCACGGTCTCGTCGAAGGACAGCAGGAAGGACAGCGCCCCGCAGGCGACGAGGCCGGGCGCGGCCAGCGGCAGGGTGACCCGGCGCACCACCCGCCAGGGCGTGGCGCCCAGCGTGGCGGCCGCGGCCTCGATGTCGTCGGGCAGGGTCGAGAAGGCGGTCGTCATCATCCGGATGACGAAGGGCAGGGTCACGATCATATGGCCCAGCACCAGGCCGGGCAGGGTGGCGGTCAGGCGCAGCGGCGTGAAGAACAGCAACAGCGCCAGACCGATGATCAGCGTCGGCAGCAGCAAGGGCGCCAGGAAGAAGCCCTGCAGCGCCTCGCGCCCCGGGAAGCCGCCCTTGTTCAGCGCCAGCGCCGCCGGCACGCCTAGCAGCAGGGACAGCGCCGTGACCACGCAGGCGATCTGCGCGCTCAGCAGCAGCGCGTCCAGGAGAGGCCCGTTGCCGGCCAGCGCCTCGAACCAGCGCAGCGAATAGCCCGAGGGCGGGAAGACGATGAAGTCGTCGGCCGAGAAGGCGAGCGCCACCACCACGACGATGGGCGCCAGGATCATGGCGTAGACGATGCCGGCGAGGGTGGAGAGCAGGCGGCCGGCGCCGTTCATCGCTGCAGCCTCCGCGCCGCCAGCCGGGCGACGACGGCCAGGGCCAGCAGCAGCACCAGGGTGTAGATCGCCAGCACCGCGGCCACCGGCCAGTTGGTGTTGGTGGTCGCCTGCTCGTAGATCTCAGTCGCCAGCACGAAGATGCGGCCGCCGCCCATCAGCCGGGGCGTGATGTAGGACGACATCGACAGCACGAAGCCCAGGCCCGCGGCCAGCGCGATGGCGGGCAGGCTCAGCGGCAGGGTGACGCGCAGGAAGCAGCGCAGCGGCGTCGCCCCCAGGCTGCGCGCCGCCTCCTCCAAGGTGCGGTCCAGGCGGCCGAACCCGGCCAGCAGCGCCAGGATCATGTAGGGCATGATGCTCTCGGCCAAGCCGATGGTGACGCCGGTCCAGTTGAACACCAGCCGCATCGGCGTGCTGATCAGCCCAAGCCACTGGGCGATGCCGTTGACCAGGCCGCGGTCGCCGAGGATGGCGAGCCAGCCGAAGATGCGCACCACG
>NZ_JBCNNF010000571.1:0-3490 GCF_039594555.1 Inquilinus sp. | reverse complement strand
TTCGCCCGGCTGGTCGACCGCATGGTGCCCTGGCTGGCCAAGGCCGAGCGGCTGCTGCGGCCCCGCCTGTCGCTGCTGATCGGCCCGGTGCAGGACCGCTTCATCGGCGCCGCCTGCCTGTTGCTGGCCATCATCCTGTTCATGCCGATCCCGTTCGGCAACATGGTGCCGGCGCTCGCGATCTCGGCCTTCGCCATCGGCCTGGTCGAACGCGACGGCATCGCCGTCTCGGCCGGCTGGGCGGTCAGCGCCGGGGCGCTGGCGATCCTCGCCGCCGTCTCTGCCGCCCTGTGGGCCGCCCTACGCGCCTTCCTGCAGACGCTGCTGGGCGTGATCATCTGACGGCCCCAGATTCCCGTTTACTTCATTGTCATCCTCGGGCTTGACCCGAGGATCCAGGGGCTTTCAAGAGCTGCTCTCGGTGGTCCCTGGATTGCCGGGTCAAGCCCGGCAATGACAATGGGGAGGCATGGAAAGGGTCCGAACGCCGGTCGAGCCAATCACCCCGGCAGCTCGGCGATCCGGCCGACCACCCGGATGCGCAGTTGGTCGCGCCGGCCGCGGATCGCCACCTGCTCGGCCCGGAAGGCCGAGAGGTCGGCGCCGGCCTGGTCGAGCAGGTCCTGCGACACCACCAGCTCCGCCGCGTAGCCCTTGCACAGCCCTTCCAGCCGGCTGGCGGTGTTGACCGTGTCGCCGACCGCGGTCAGGCCCTTGACCCCGCCATAGCCCATCTCGCCGACGATCGCCGGGCCGACATGCAGGCCGATGCCCATGCGCAGCGGCTCCTTCAGGTCCGAGGCCAGGGCCTCGTTCAGCTCGGCCAGCCGCGCCGCCATCCGCCGGGCGGCGTCCAGCGCCTGGCGGGCACCGGCGGCGCGCCCGGATTCGACCCCGAACAGCGCCATCACCCCGTCGCCGATGAACTTGTCGACCTGGCCGCCCGCCGCCTCGATCGCCTGGCCCATGGCGGCGAAGTACCGGTTCAGCAGGAACACCACGTCGTAGGGCAGGCGATGCTCCGACAGCCGGGTGAAGCCGCGCAGGTCGGCGAACAGCACCGCGATCTCGCGCTCCTGGCCGTGCCGATGGCCGGGGCCCTGGAAGCCGTCGCGGGCGGTCGCGGTCGGCGGCAGCAGCGGCGTCACCTCAAGGTCCTTCACCGGCCGGATCTGGCAGGCCAGCCGCACCCCCTCGGGCGCGCCGATGCGCTGCAGCACCCGCGCCTCGTCCGCCGCCGGCGGCGGCAGGTGCTCGGCGCCGAGCCCGACCCGCACCCGGCAGGTCGAACAGCGGCCGCGGCCGCCGCAGACCATGGCCTGGGGGATGCCGGCGGCGGCGATGATCTCCAGCGCCGTGGCCCCCGGGATGATGTCGAGCACGCGGGTGTCTCGGTAGTACAGCTTCGGGCCGCCGCGCCGGGCCCGGACGGCGCGCAGCACCGGCCCGGCAAAGGCGGCGAGGACCAGGGCCAGGATGCCGACCCGGGTCCACAGCGCCCCCCGGACGGCGAAGGCCTGCGCCTCCGGAGTCAGCTTCATCGAACGGTACAGGCCGTCGAGCCAGCCGGGCTGGGCCGCGAGGTCCCGGACCTGCAGGCCGGCCGAGACGAACCCGGCAAGGCCGAGCGCCGGGATCAGCAGCGCGGCGGCGTAGAGGAACGGCAGCGCCCGGGGGTACCAGGGCCTCAGCCGCAGCCAGTAGTGCACGCCGATGCAGCCATGGGTCCAGGCCACGAGCACCAGCACCACCTGCTGCAGCGCGACCAGCCCGTTGCCGCCCCACATCAGCGACAGGATCAGGCGATAGGGCGTGCCAACGCCGTACACCTCGAAGGCGACGACGGTGGCGAAGACATGGCCGGCCAGCAGCAGGGGCACGGCGAGGCCGAGCCCGAGCTGCACCGCCTGCCAGGGCTTCAGCCGGAAGTTGTGCCGCTGCCAGATCGACACCAGCGCGTTGGCGATGTGGACCAGGAAGGCGGCCGACAGGATGGTCAGGCCCGGCTGCTTCTCCCACACCAGGATGAACAGCCCGAGGCCACGCTCCATCACGTCCAGCGAGACCAGGCCGGCCGCATGGTTGATCAGATGGGTGGCGAGGAAGGCGAGCAGGACCAGCCCGCTCGGCAGCCGCAGCCGCCGCAGCCAGGCCCCGGCCCGCGATCCCGGGGTGTCCGCGGCGCGAAGGCCGCTCAGTTCAGCGGACCGGAATAGACCCAGGTCTCCACGGTGTCATGGGCGCGGAACGCCGGGACCTCGGGATGATGGTAGACGAAGACGCGGATCGCCGCCTCCATGGCCACGGTGCGCGGCGCGCCGCGGGCCACCAGCTCGCTATAGGCACGGGTCACGGCCTGCTGGCAGCGGCAATCGGCCGAGCCCTCCGCGAAGGGCTGGTCGCCGAAGCCGCAGCCCTCAGGACTTCTTTTTCCGGCCATAGAGTTCGAGCCTGTGATCGACGAGTTCGAAGCCGAGGCGCTTGGCGATCTTCTCCTTCAGCACCTCCAGCTCCTGGTCCTTGAACTCGATGACCTCACCGGTTTCAAGATCGATCAGGTGGTGGTGATGCTCGAGATTGACCTCGAAGCGGGAGTAGTTCTCGTTGAAGTCGTGCCGCTGCACCAGGTTCAGCTCGTCGAGCAGATGCAGGGTGCGGTATACCGTCGCGATGCTGATCGACGGATCGATCTCACGGGCCCGGTGATAGACGGTTTCGACCGATGGATGGTCGAGAGACTCGGTCAGCACCTGGAGAATGACACGACGCTGATCGGTCATCTTCAGGCCGGCGGAGACACATCTCTCCTCGAGCGTCATGGCTCAAACCCTCTTCAAGCCGCGGAACCATTGGCGGATTTAGAGAGATTACAGATCGCAGCGGCGCTTGGCACCCGAAAAGACGCCGCAGTGCAGCAGGAGGAACGGCCATGGGCGACCTGTTCGCGCTCGACATGAGCATCCATGGCTGGATCGCCCTGGGCATCGCCGTGGTCGGCATCATCGCGCTCAATCTCGGGCTGATGCATCTCGCCCGCAAGAAGCACGACTCCCATTACGACCCGAACCGTCACGATCCCGACGACGCTCCCTGAGCGGCGGCCGCGGCGGCATCCTCCGGCCGGTCGAGGCTGCGGGTCAGCACCATGCGGTGCGGGAACGGGATGTCGATGCCGACCTCGTCGAAGCGCCGCTTCATCCGGCGGTTGAACTCGCGCATCACGCCCCATTGCTTGGCGGGCGGAGTCTTGATCCGGGCCTTGATGGTCACGGCGCTGTCGCCGAACTTGTCGAGGCCGATGATCTCGATCGGCGCCAGGATCGCCGGCGCCCATTCGGGGTCGAGCTGCATCTCGCGGCCGAGATCGCGCAGCACGTCGAGCACGCGGTCGACCTCTTGGTCGTAGCCGATGCCGACATTGAACACGGCGAAGGAGAAATCCTTGGTCATGTTGATGATCGAGGTGACCGAGCTGAACGGCAGCGTGTGC
>NZ_JBCNNF010000570.1:0-3490 GCF_039594555.1 Inquilinus sp. | reverse complement strand
TGATCACCGAGCTGGTGATCAACCACACCTCCGACCAGCATCCCTGGTTCCAGCGGGCGCGGCGGGCGAAGCCCGGATCGGCGGCCCGGAACTTCTACGTCTGGTCCGAGACCGACCAGGCCTATGCCGGCACCCGGATCATCTTCCTCGACACCGAGACGTCGAACTGGACCTGGGACCCGGTGGCCGGCGCCTATTTCTGGCACCGCTTCTACTCGCACCAGCCGGACCTGAACTTCGACAATCCGCGGGTGCTGGCGTCGGTGCTGCGGGTGATGCGGTTCTGGCTCGACCTCGGCGTCGACGGCCTCCGCCTCGACGCCATCCCCTATCTGATCGAGCGCGAAGGCACCTCGAACGAGAACCTGCCCGAGACCCATGCGGTGCTGAAGCAGATCCGGGCCTATCTCGACGCCCACTACCCCGGCCGCATGCTGCTGGCCGAGGCCAATCAGTGGCCGGAGGACACGCAGGAGTATTTCGGCCGCGGCGACGAATGCCACATGGCGTTCCACTTCCCGCTGATGCCGCGGATGTACATGGCGATCGCGCGCGAAGACCGCTTCCCGATCACCGACATCCTGCGCCAGACGCCGGAGATCCCGGAGAACTGCCAATGGGCGATCTTCCTGCGCAACCATGACGAGCTGACGCTCGAAATGGTGACCGACAGCGAGCGCGACTACCTGTGGGAGACCTATGCCGCCGACCGGCGCGCCCGGATCAATCTCGGCATCCGCCGCCGCCTGGCGCCGCTGCTGGAGCGCGACCGCCGGCGCATGGAGCTGATGAACAGCCTGCTGCTGTCGATGCCGGGGACGCCGGTCCTCTATTACGGCGACGAGATCGGCATGGGTGACAACATCCATCTCGGCGACCGCGACGGGGTGCGCACGCCGATGCAATGGTCGCCCGACCGCAATGGCGGCTTCTCCCGCGCCGATCCGGAGAAGCTGGTGCTGCCGGCGATCATGGACGCCCTCTACGGTTTTCCGGCGGTCAACGTCGAGTCCCAGAGCCGCGACCCGCATTCGCTCCTGAACTGGACCCGCCGGATGCTGGCGCTGCGCCGCCGGCACCGCGCCTTCGGCCGCGGCACGCTGCGGTTCCTCTATCCCGGCAACCGCAAGATCCTGGCCTATCTGCGCAGCTTCGAGGACGAGACCATCCTGTGCGTCGCCAACCTGTCGCGGGCGCCGCAGGCGGTGGAGCTGGACCTTGCCGATTTCGAGGGCCGGTCGCCGGTCGAGTTGACCGGCGACACGGTTTTCCCGCCGATCGGCCAGCTGACCTATCTGCTGACCCTGCCGCCCTACGGCTTCTACTGGTTCCATCTGCGCGCCGATGCCGAGGCACCGCGCTGGCACCGCGACCCGCCCGAGCAGATGCCGGAATTCGTCACCCTGGTGCTGCGCGACGGGATGGCCGACGTGCTGTCGCCGGCGTCGCGGCAGATCCTGGAGGGCGAGAGCCTGCCGGCCTATCTGCCGAAGCGCCGCTGGTTCGCGGCCAAGGACAAGCCGATCGACGAGATCCGCATCGCCAGGGCGACGCCGCTGCCCGGCACCGGGCTGATGCTGGCCCAGGTCGAGGCGACCGCCGGCGGCACCACCGACTGCTATCAGGTGCCGCTCGGCATCGCCTGGGAGGAGGGCAGCCTGCCGGCGCTGCAGCAGCAGCTGGCCATCGCCCGGGTCCGCCGCGGCCGCCGCGTCGGCTTCCTGACCGATGCCTTCTCGCTGCGCGAGCTGCCCCTGGCCCTGATTGAAGGATTGCGGACCGGCCGGAGCGTCCCGAGCGACGATGGCGAGATCCGGTTCCGGCCGACGAGCCGCATGGCGGGGTTCGAGCTGCCGGGGGATATCGAGATCCGCTGGCTGTCCGCCGAGCAGTCGAACAGCTCGCTGATCCTGGGCGACCAGCTGGTGCTCAAGGTGATCCGCCGCATCCGCCCGGGCATCCATCCCGAGGCCGAGATGGGCCGCTACCTGACCGAGCACGGCGCGAGCAACATCGCCCCGCTGTTCGGCGAGGTGGTGCGGATCGGCGCGGATGGCGAGCCGCGGACCCTGGCGATCGTCCAGGGCTTCGTCCGCAACCAGGGCGACGGCTGGAGCTGGAGCCTGGACAATCTGCGCCGGACCGTCGACGAGATGACCCTGACCGAGGGCGGCGCCGCAGACGACGAAGGCTTTGCCGACGAAGCCGGCTTCGCCGCGGCGATCGGCCGGCGGCTGGCGGAGATCCACACCGTGCTGGCCCAGCCCTCCGACGATCCCGCCTTCGCGCCAGAGCCGGCGGATGCGGATGCGGTGCAGGGCTGGATCGCGGAGGCCAGGGTCGAGATCGACGGCGCCGTCGCCACCGTCGCGGCGATGCGTGACTGGCCGGACGCGGCGACCGAGGCGGCGGCGAAGCGGCTGCTGGCCGGCCAGGACCGGCTGGCCCAACTGGTTGAGCGCCTGGCCGATGCGGGCCGCGGATCGCTGCAGACCCGGGTCCATGGCGACTTCCATCTCGGCCAGGTGCTGGTGGCGCAGGGCGACGCCTATCTGATCGATTTCGAGGGCGAGCCGACCCGGCCGATCGCCGAGCGCCGGCACAAATCGAGCCCGCTGCGCGACGTCGCCGGCCTGCTGCGGTCGATCGACTACGCCGCGGCCACCGCCGACGACGCCATCCAGGATTCTATCCCCGAGGCGATGCGCGAGCGCCGCACCGGGCTGCTGCAGCGATACCGGACGGAAGCGTCGCAGGCCTTCCTGGCGGCGTACCGGGAGGTCGCCCGGGCCGCGCCGCACCCCTGGGCCAAGCCGGAGGCCGAGGAGGCGCTGATCGCCCTCTTCTCGCTGCAGAAGGCGGCCTATGAGATCCGCTACGAGGCGGCGAACCGGCCAAGCTGGATCGGCCTGCCGATCCGCGGGATGGCCGCGCTGCTGGACCAGCTCACCGCCGATAGGAAGGTTCTGACCGATGCCTGACGTCGCTTTGCCGACCGGCCTCGATCCCGCCGCCCTGGACGCGATCGCGGCGGGGCGCCATGGCGACCCCTTCGCGGTGCTGGGCCCCCACCCGACCGCGGACGGCATCGCGATCCGCGCCTGCCTGCCGAATGCCGAGAGGGTCGAGGCGGTGGCGCGGGCGGATGGCCGCCGCCTGGCTCGGCTGAAACCGGTCCACCCGGCTGGGGTCTTCGCCGGCGTGCTGGAGGAGGACGAGCCCTATCTGCTGCGCATCACCTGGCCGGGCGGCGCGGTGCAGGAGACCGAGGATCCCTACGGCTTCGGCGTGCTGCTGGGCGACGCGGATCTCCATGCCCTGGCCGCGGGCGACCCGGAGGCGGTGCGGCGCTGCCTGGGCAGCGGGGTGGTGACGATCGACGGGGTCGAGGGCACGCGCTTCGCCGTCTGGGCGCCGAATGCCAGCCGCGCCTCGGTGGTCGGCGAGTTCAACAGCTGGGACGGGCGCCGCCACCCGATGCGGCTGCGCC
>NZ_JBCNNF010000057.1:0-22785 GCF_039594555.1 Inquilinus sp. | reverse complement strand
GGCACCTGGTCTCGGTCACCCGCGACGACCTCGTCGGCCAGTACATCGGCCACACCGCGCCGAAGACCAAGGAGATCCTGAAGCGGGCGATGGGCGGGGTGCTGTTCATCGACGAGGCCTATTACCTGTACCGGCCGGAGAACGAGCGCGACTACGGCCAGGAGGCGATCGAGATCCTCCTGCAGGTGATGGAGAACCAGCGCGAGGATCTGGTGGTGATCGTCGCCGGCTATGGCGACCGGATGGAAAAGTTCTTCACCAGCAATCCCGGCTTCCGCTCGCGCATCGCCCATCACGTCGAGTTCCCGGATTTCTCCGAGGAAGAGCTGATCACGATCGGCGAGGGCATGCTGGCACGGCAGAACTACCGCTTCAGCCCGGAGGCGCTGCAGGCCTTCCGCGACTATGTCGCCCGCCGCATCCGGCTGCCGCATTTCGCCAATGGCCGGTCGATCCGCAACGCGCTGGACCGCGCCCGGCTGCGCCAGGCCAACCGGCTGGTGCGGGACATGCCGCCCGACCTGACGGTCGAGGAGTTCGTCACCCTGGCCGAGGCCGATATCCGCGCCAGCCGCGTGTTCTCCGCCGAGCCGCCCGAAGTGGAGGCCAAGCTGTGACCGCGTCGCTGGTGATCGCCCCCTCGATCCTGTCCGCCGATTTCGCCCGGCTGGGCGAGGAGGTGCGCGCGGTCGTGCAGGCCGGCGCCGACTGGATCCATATCGACGTGATGGACGGGCATTTCGTGCCCAACCTGACGATCGGGCCGGATGTGGTGAAGGCGCTGCGGCCGCACAGCGACCGGGTGTTCGACGTGCATCTGATGATCGCCCCGGCCGACCCGTATCTCGACGCCTTCGCCAGGGCCGGCGCCGATGTCATCACCGTACATGCCGAGGCCGGTCCGCATCTCGACCGGTCGCTGCAGCACATCCGCTCGCTCGGCATGCAGACCGGCGTGGCGCTGTGCCCGGCGACGCCGGAGGATGCGGTGGCGCATGTGCTGGACCGCCTCGACCTGATCCTGGTGATGACGGTCAATCCCGGCTTCGGCGGCCAGGCCTTCATCCCGGCGATGGCGGAGAAGATCCGCCGGATCCGCGCCATGATCGGCGACCGGCCGATCCGTCTCGAGGTCGATGGCGGGGTGACGCCGGAGACGGCGGCGGTGGTGGCCGCGGCCGGGGCCGACACGCTGGTCGCCGGCTCCGCCGTGTTCCGCGGCGGGCCGGCCGCCTATGAGGCGAACATCGCCGCCATCCGGAGCGGCGCCCGATGACCGCGCCCGCCCCTTGGCGCCCGATCGTCACGACAATACGGTTGCATTCTTTTGTGAAATACTTCCTACTGGCTTTGGCGGTATCCGCGCCAGTACTCGCCCAGATATACGATATAATTCAGAAGTATTTTTCCTTTTTTGTTGGCGCATTTAGACAAAAGGATTGCCGTGATGTCAGATTATTCCACTATTCAGATCATGATGACCCTGGCGGCGCTGGCCTCGGACGGGGCCGACCCGCGGCCCTCGGGCGAGCAGCGGGACCAGCACATCGCCCGGATCAAACAGGGCATCACCACCCAGCTGGCCGACACCAGCCTGGCCACCCAGGGCAATTGGAAGCTGAGCTGGGTCGGGCTGACCAAGGACGGTGCCAACCTGGCCTATATCGCGCAGGGGCCGAACGACGGCAACGGGACGGTCTACGCGCTGGTGCTGCGCGGCACCGTGATGGACAGCCTGGTCGACCAGCTGGAGGACCTGCAGGTCGGGCTGCTGGTGCCCTTCCACCCCGACGGCACACCGCCCATGTGGCCGTTGCCCCAGATCTCCCTGGGCGCGATGGTGGCGTTCGGAGCCATCGTCTCGAACACCGACCTGAAGACGCAGCTGGCGGAGCAGAAGCCCGACACGCTCTACGTCGTCGGCCACAGCCTGGGCGGGGCGATGGCGACCACGATCGCGCTGTATCTTCAGCAGCAGGTATCGGCCGGCAAGCTGCCGATCGCACGCATCCAGCCCTACACCTTCGCCGCCCCGACCGCGGGCGACGCCACCTTTGCCACCTGGTTCGACAAGCAGTTCCCGAAGGCCGTCTGCATCTACAACAAATACGACGTGGTGCCGACCGCCTGGGCGACCCTGGCCTCTCTCCCGGAAAACTGGCAGAGCAATCCCTTCTATCCGCCATCGCCGGGCCCCACCGCCAAACCGGACAACACGGTCGGCGAGGAGATTGCCAAGATGGCAGCCAATACCAAGGGCAACACCTATGTCCAGCCGACCCAGCAACCGCCGCTGAACACCGGGTCGCCGCCGCTGCTCCTGGAAAAATATGCCCCGCCCCCGCCCAAGGTGGATCCGTTGGTGGATCAGTTCATGCAGCAGGTCGGATTCCAGCATTACAGCAACAACTATCTGAAGCTGCTGGACGCCCCGCAGGTCCCGGACGTCGTCCCCATCGCCTCGGTCAGCCCGACCAGCGGGAAGGTGCTCGGCGGCACCTCGGTGACGATCCTGCCGAAGGCAGGCGAGACCTTCACCCCCGACTGCGTGGTGGATTTCGGCAACTTCGCGGCGAAGTCGCAGACCGTGGCCCCGGGCGGGACCAGCATCACCGCGGTGTCGCCCGCCAACTTCATCATCGGCCCGGTCGACATCCGGGTGACCAACATGTACGGCACCACAACGGCCGGTCCGAGCGACCAGTTCACCTACACCCTCTAGGGGCTGGGCATCGCTGCGGGGAGGGCCGGCCATGAGCCCGGTCCTCCCTTCTCGCCCTCGCGCCGTCGTGTTCGACCTGGACGGCACCCTGGTCGACAGCGTCGCCGATGTCGCCGACGCCCTGGCCGCGGTGATGCGCGAGGCCGGCATCCACCCGCTGTCCGAGGCCGAGGTGCGCGGCCTGATGGGCCATGGCGCGCCCGGGCTGCTGCGCGGGGCGCTGCGGCTGCGGCAGTGCGATCTCGGCGAGGCCGAATGGATGACCCGGCGCTTCCTCGATCGCTACGCCGCGGCGCCGGCGGTGCGCAGCGCGGCCTATCCCGGCGCGGTCGACGCGATGGCGGCGCTGGCGGCGGCCGGGATTCCGGTCGGCATCTGCACCAACAAGGCGGCCTGTACCGCGCGGGCGGTGCTGCGGGCGCTGGGTTTCGCGCCGCATCTCGGCGCCGTGGTCGGCGGCGACAGCGGCCACGGCATGAAGCCGGATCCGGCGCCGCTTCTGGCCTGTATCGCCGCCCTCGGCGCCGTGCCGGAGGAGACGGTCTATCTCGGCGACCATCGTGTCGACATCGACACCGCAAGGGCGGCCGGGGTGCGGGTGCTGGCGGTGCCCTTCGGCTATGGCGACATCGCGGCGCTGGAACCGGACGGCATCCTCGCCGACTACGCCGCGCTGGCCGGGATGCTCGGCCTGGCCGTGGCCGAACAGCGATGACGCTGCGCGCGATCCTGTTCGATGTCGATGGCACGCTGGCGGAGACGGAGGAGGTGCACCGCCAGTCCTTCAACGCAGCCTTCCGCGCCGCCGGCCTGCCCTGGCACTGGAGCCGGGCGCTGTATCGCGAGCTGCTGGCCGTCACCGGCGGCAAGGAGCGGATCGGGCAGTTCCTGGCCGGCCTGCCAGACCCGCCGTGCTGCGACGTGGCGGCGCTGCACCGGGCGAAGACCGAGCACTACACCGCGCTGGTGGCGGGCGGGGCGGTGGCGCTGCGCCCCGGAATCGCCCGGCTGCTGGCCGAGGCGCGGGCGGCCGGGGTGCGGCTGGCGATCGCCACCACGACGACGCCGGCCAATGTCGCGGCGCTGCTGGCGGCGGCGCTGGGGCCGGAGGGGCCGGCGCTGTTCGAGGTGATGGTGGCCGGTGACGCGGTGCCGCGGAAGAAGCCGGCGCCGGATGTGTACCAGGCGGTGCTGGAGGCGATGAGACTGGAGCCGGCGGAGTGCGTCGCCATCGAGGATTCGCGCAGCGGCGTGCTGTCCGCCTGCCGCGCCGGCCTGCCGGTGCTGGCGACGCCCGGCCTGTACACCGGCGACGACGATCTGCGCCACGCTTTGGCGGTGCTGTCCGACCTGGGCGAGCCGGACGCGCCGTACCGCCATCTCGGCGGCGCCGGCGCCGGCGAAGGCTGGGTGACGGTCGAGGCGCTGGGGCGGTGGGTGGCGGACTTTACAGGTCAGCGGGTGTGCAGGCGGCGAGAGCCCCCTCACCCTCCCGCCGCCAACGCGGCGGGTCCCTCCCTCTCCCCAAGGAGAGGGTACTAAAGCCGAGCCTGCTTCACCTCTCCTTGGGGAGAGGTCGGAATCGCGCAGCGATTTCGGGTGAGGGGGTGGCTCAGGCGGAAGAGAGAAGGCGAAGACCATCCCTCATCCCTGATGTGAGGACGAAATTCTCTTCTTCAAGAATTGCCAAAACCCGGCGCCAAGCCGAGTGTCCGGCCCCTGAACCGCACAGGAGCCACGCTTGGCACAGGACCTGGTTCACGGCGTCGCCGACGACCGCTTCGCCGCGGCGCGCGAGGCCTTCGCCGCCAACTTCGCCGAGGGCCGGGAGATCGGCGCCTCCGTCTGCGCGACGGTCGGCGGCGAGACGGTGATCGACCTGTGGGGCGGCTGGGCCGACGCCGCGCGGACGCGGCCCTGGCGGCGCGACACCATCGTCAACGTCTTCTCCACCACCAAGACCATGACGGCGCTGGCCGCGCTGCTGCTGGCCGATCGCGGCGATCTCGACCTCGCCGCGCCGGTGGCGCGGTACTGGCCGGAGTTCGCGGCGGGCGGCAAGGACCGCGTCACCGTCGCCCAGCTGCTGAGCCACAGCGCCGGGCTGCCGGGCTGGCGCGAGCCGTTCAGCCAGGACGATGCGGTTGACTGGGACAAGGCCACCCGCCTGCTGGCCGCCCAGGCGCCCTTGTGGGAACCCGGCACGGCCTCGGGCTACCACGCCTACACCCACGGCTTCCTGATCGGCGAGGTGATCCGCCGCGTCACCGGCCGGTCACCCGGCACCGTGTTCCGGCAGGAGATCGCCGAACCGCTGGGCGCCGACTTCTGGATCGGCCTGCCGGAGGGCGAGGACCATCGCGTCGCCGAGCTGGTCCAGCCCCCCGGCCCGGCGCCCGAGGCCGGAGCGGTGGAGATGGCGGAGATCCCGTCGATCGCCTTCCGCGACACCCGGCCGGACGGCAGCCGCGCTTGGCGCGTGGACGTGGCGCAGACCCGGACCCGGGCCTGGCGCGGTGCCGAGATCCCCTCGGTCAACGGCCATGGCAATGCCCGGTCGATCGCCCGGATCCACGCGGTGCTGGCGAATGGCGGCGCGGCCGGGGGCCGGCGCCTCCTGTCCGAGGCCGGCGCCCGCCGGGTGCTGGAGCCGCAGATCGAGGGGCCGGACCTGGTGATGCGGGGGATCGGGGTCCGCTTCGGGCTGGGCTTCGCCCTGGCTCCCTGCGCCCTCCTTCCGGTCACGCCGCCCAGCCCGAACACGGTGTTCTGGGGCGGCGGCGGCGGGTCGCTGGCCGTGATCGACCTCGATGCCCGCACCAGCTTCGCCTATGCCATGAACCGGATGGACCGGGCCCTGATGGGCGAGGAGCGGTCGTTCCGGGTGCTGCGGGCGATATGGGCGGCGCTGGCGGCGTAGCACCCGCCCTCTTATCTGTCATCCCCGGGCTTGACCCGGGGATCCAGGAAATGTCGATGCCGCTCTGGGGGGCCCCTGGATTGCCGGGTCAAGCCCGGCAATGACAACAAAGACAAACCGACCACCTTCCCTACTTCCCGATCTCCTCCTGGATCGTCCGCGACAGGGCGTACAGGCGGCGCTCCAGCACGAAGGGCTGGTCGCAGATCGCCGGCAGCAGGCGCTCGCGCTCGTCGAACACCCGCTGGTCCCAGCCAAGCTGCGTCTCCAGCCGCTGCCGCTGCTGCGCCACCGCCAGGTCGGTCGAATTCGCATCGACGCCGTCCAGCGTCTTCGTCGTCTCCTCGATCCGCTGGGCCAGCGCCTCCTGCCGGGCGTTGAAGCGGCGGATGCCGCGGATGATGGTGCCGCGCTCGCCGTTGACGGTCTCGAACAGGCCGGCGAACAGCTCGGTCAGCGCCGCCTTGCGGTCGCCCTCATAGCCGATGGCGAAGCGGCGGATCTCGGCCGTCGCCTCGTCCACCGGGACGCGGCGCGGCGCCACCCGATCGACCAGCGCCGCCACCACCGCGTCGTCGCGCCAGGCGGGGCCGCTGGTGGTCGGGTCCTCGCCCTGCCACATCGCGCCGACCGACAGTTCCGGCTGCAGCCGCTGGACGCAGGGCCAGTCGTCCTTCTGGGGTTGGGCGGCATCCTGCGCCCGCCCGACGGCCGGAAGCAGGGCCAGGAGGGCGGGGAAAAGCCATGCGGATCGGATCATGACGGGCCTCCTTGTCAGCCGGCGCCGGGGCCGCGGACGCGGGCGACGAGGCCGCGCGCCGGGTCATAGGCCAGGATCGCCCCGCCGAGGAACACCGCGGTACAGGCGAGGACGACGATGACGGACTGGATGTCGACCTGGCCGTAGAGGGCGAAGCGGTTCAGCTCCACGGCATAGGTGAAGGGGTTCAGGCCGCAGACGTCGCGCAGCAGCGGGCTGGCCTCCTCCACCTTCCACAGCGGGTAGAGGGCCGAGGAGGCGAAGAACATCGGGAAGATCACGAAGTTCATCACCCCGGCGAAGTTCTCGAGCTGGCGGATCGCCGAGGACAGCAGGAGACCCAGCGCGCCCAGCATCAGCCCGGACAGGACCAGGGCCGGCAGCACGGTGAGATAGCCCGTCGCCGGCGGCTCGACGCCCCAGATCCGGGCGATCGCCAGGAAGACATAGACCTGCGGCAGCGACAGCAGCGTGCCGGCCAGCAGCCGCGCGGTCAGCAGGAACCAGCGCGGCATCGGGCTGGTGAGGAGCACCCGCATGCTGCCCATCTCGCGGTCATAGACCATGGACAGCGAGCTCTGCATCCCGTTGAACAGCTGGATCATCGCGATCAGCCCGGGGACGATGTATTCGTCGTAGAGGATGTAGGTCTCGTAGGGCGGAATGATCGAGACGCCGAGCACCGAGCGGAAGCCGGCGGCGAAGATGAACAGCCAGACCAGCGGCCGCACCAGGGCGGAGATGAATCGGGTGCGCTGATGGATGAAGCGCAGCCCCTCGCGCCACAGGATGCCCATGAGGCAGCGCCAGGCGCCGGCCGGGGTGACGGTGCCCAGAGGCTCGCGCCCGGCGTCGATCGTGCTCATGCCGCCTCCGTCAGCCGGCGGAAGGCGTCCTGCAGCCCGCCGGCGCCGGGATCGGAGATGCCCAGGTCGGAGACGATCGCCGCGGCCGGGCCCTGCCGCAGGACGCGGCCGCGATGCAGGATGATGGTCGGGTCGGCCGCCTCGACCTCGTCGATCAGATGGGTGGCCCACAGCACGGTCAGGCCGCGGTCGCGCACCAGGCCGCGGACATCGGCCAGGATCGCGGCGCGGCTGCGGATGTCGAGCCCGACCGTCGCCTCGTCGCACAGCAGCAGGCGCGGCTGGTGCAGCAGCGCGCGGGCGATCTCGATCCGCCGCGCCTCGCCGCCGGAGAAGCTGCGGATCTTGCGGTCGGCCTCCTTCGCCAGGCCGACCCGCTCCAGCTCCGCCGCGATGCGCTGCCGGGCGATGGAGCCCGGCATGCCGTGCAGCGCCGCGTGGTAGCGCAGGTTCTGCCGGGCCGACAGGTCGGGGTCGAGCGCGCGCTGCTGGAACACCACGCCCATCAGCGCCAGCGCCCGCCCGGGCTCGGCGCCCAGGTCGCGGCCGAACACGCTGATGCGGCCCGACTGGGCGCCGTAGAGCCGGGTGACCAGCGAGAACAGCGTGGTCTTGCCGGCGCCGTTCTGGCCGAGCAGGACGGTGAAGCGCCCGGGCTGCACCGCGATCTCGATCTCCGCCAGGATCTCGCGCCCGCCGATCCTGTGCGACAGGCCGGAGACGGCGAGGGCGGGGGTCTCAACGGCGGGCATCGCAGCCATCTAGCGGATCGCCACGCCCCAGGGCAGCTCACCGACGGTGATCGACTTGACCACCTTGCGTGCCGCCACGTCGATCACCGAGATGTCGTTCGAGGCGCCGTTGGTCGACACCAGGTATTTCCCGTCCGGGGTGAAGGCCAGCTGCCAGACCCGCTGGCCGACCAGGAGGTAGTCCGTCACCTCATAGGTCGCGGTGTCGACCACCGCCACCCGGTTGGCCGGGCCGAGGGCGACGAAGGCGGTCTTGCCGTCGGCGGTGATGCGCACGCCGACCGGCTGGATCGTCTCCTTGCGCACGCCCTGGACCTCGAAACCGATCTTCTTCACCACCTGGCGCGACGCCGCGTCGATGACGCTGACCGTGCCGCCGATCTCGGCCGAGACCCAGACCTGCTTGCCGTCCGGCGTGAACTGGGCGAAGCGCGGCCGGGTGTCGACCAGCACGTTGTCGGTCAGCTGCAGCGTCCCGGTGTCGATGAAATGCGCCATGTTGGTGGTCTCGGAGGTGTTGACCAGCCATTTGCCGTCGGGGCTGACGCCCATCCCCTCCGGCTCCACCCCCACCGGGATCTCGGTCTCCATCGCCCGCTGCTCGAGGTCGAGCACGGTGACCATGTTGTCGTCCTCATTGGCGACGTAGAGGCGCTTGCCGTCCGGCGCCAGCACGAACAGCTCCGGGTCCGGGCCGCTGGGCAGGGTGCCGAGCGGCTTCAGCGTCTCCGTGTCGATCATCTCGATGTGATCGTCGTCGCTGGTGCAGACATAGAGCGTCTTGCCGTCGCTGCTGAGGGTGATGCCGCGCGGCCGCTGGCCGACGGGGATGGTCCGGGTCACCGTCATGGTGTCGAGGTCGACCACGCTGACGCTGTTGCCCTTCTCGTTCGAGACATAGGCGGTGAAGGCCTGCGCGGGCCCCGCGCCGAGGGCCGCGGCCGTCACTGCCAGGGGCACGAACCGGTTCATGCGCGGCCTCCTAGGAATCGGGGTTGAGGCGGCACGACGATTCCGGCTCGTCGTAGCCGAGCGTGTCAAGCGGCGTGCGCTGATGCAGGAAGCCGTCCTGCGGCGAGACCGAGACCAGCATCAGCGGCGACGCCAGCAGGATCGGCTGGCGCAGCTGCTGGTCCCAGCGGCGGAAGGTCAGCGGCACGCCCTTGAAGGCGCCGAGCTGGAAGGCGTCGGACACCATATAGTCGCGGATCGCCTGGGGATCGTCCTTGCCGGTGCGGGTCACCGCCTCGCCCAGCGCGCGGACCGCGACCCAGGCGGCGTAGTCCCGCTCCAGCATCCAGCGGCCGGCTTCCTTCTGGAAGCGGCGCTGCAGCTGGGTGCCGCCCCACTGCTCCTGGCTGCGGTGCCAGCCGGTCGGCACCAGCCCCTGGGTGCCGGCCACCGGCCGCGGGTCCCAGATCCGGTACGGCAGGTACTCGCCGAACACCTCGCTCTCATCGGCCACTACCATGACGTCGTAGTCCGGCAGGCGCTGGGTCAGCTGCGTCATCTGCTTCTGCACCTGCTGCTCGCCGGTGTCGGAGCGGCGGGAGCCGGCCTGGAACTCGTAGGTCCGTTCCTCGACGATCTTGGCGCCATAGCGCTTGGCGGCGCGGCGGATGGCGTCGGCGAAGGCCTTGTCGCCGTCCAGCGTGCCGGAGACCAGGACCCAGCGGGTCCAGCGCTTGAACGCGAGGTATTGCGCCAGCGCGTCGGCCTTCATCGCCCGGTTGGGGATGGTGTGGAAGACATTGGCGCGGCAGTCGCTGACGCGCAGCCGGTCGTCCTCGGCCCGGGCGTTCAGGATCACCGCATCCTTCATCTCCGGCAGGTCGGCCAGTTGCAGCAGCCGGTCGGCCGGCAGGTCGGCGACGACCAGCTTGATGCCCTTGCCGGCGATCGCCGCGGCCGCGCCGGCCAGGTCGCCGCCGGCCGGGATCACCGTCTCGTCCAGCGAATAGTCCTGGCCCAGGAAGCGGCCGGTGGTCTGGTTGTCGGTGATCGCCAGGCGGGCGCCGGCCACGCCCTTGTCCTTGGCCACCGGCTCGACCAGCGACAGCGGCTCCGGCTCCGGGATCGCCTCGCCGAGCCAGCCGATGGCGACCGACAGCTTCGGCTTCGCCGGTTGCTGCTGTGCCGCGGCCGGGACCGTGAGCAGGGCGGCGGCAAGGCCGAGCGCCGCCAGCATCCGGCGGCGCGCGAGGAGCCGGGCGGGCCGGCGCATGGTCAGCTCGCCCCCTGCTCCTTCAGATAGGCGATGACGTTCAGCCGGTCCTCTTCCTTCGGCAGGCCGGGGAACACCATCTTGGTGCCGGGCACCAGGGCCTTGGGGCCGGAGAGGTACTTGTCGAGCGTCGCCTCGTCCCAGGTCAGGTGGGCATCCTTCATGGCCTGGGAGTAGTTGAAG
Organism: Inquilinus sp.; assembly: GCF_039594555.1. Lineage (GTDB taxonomy): Bacteria > Pseudomonadota > Alphaproteobacteria > DSM-16000 > Inquilinaceae > Inquilinus. The sequence goes on along the minus strand of NZ_JBCNNF010000057.1, from coordinate 12,358 downwards.
CCCTCGAGCGTGCCCGAGGTGCGGCCGACCACGCCGTGCAGCGACGGGCCGAGCTTGTTGGTGCCGGCCTCGACCGAATGGCAGGCCTGGCATTTGGCGAAGACCTGCTTGCCCTTGGCGGCGTCGCCGGCCGCGTCCTGGGCATGCACCGCCATCGGCAGGGCGAGTGCGGCGACAGCCGCGACAAGCGATAACCCTCGCATCTCGGACGTCCTCCTGCTGGCCGGCCGGGCCGGCGTTCCGCTTGGGATCCGGCACGGGCCGGGAGCCCGCCGAACCTGCCCGCTCGACAGGCGGGATTGCGCCGACTGTATGAACCGCCCGGAAGCCCGACAAGGCGAGAAGACGCAACTGAGACCAAAGTCCAATTCAGCCGCGCGGCAAAAGCGCGCCCTGTTGTCCGGGTCGTTGCGGGAGATGCCGTGTGCCGTCATTTGCGCGCGTGGGCGAGCCGGAGCGGCCGGGGGCACTGAGCCGCCGCGGCGCCCTGGGCGCCGCCCTGGCGCTGGGGCTGCTCGGTGGCGCCGCTTCGGCCGCCGATGACCCGCTGCCGGTGACCGAGATCGCGCCGGGGATCTTCGTGTTCCAGGGCGCGCATGAGGAGGCGACGGCGGCGAATCTCGGCGGCATCGCCAATCTCGGTTTCATCATCGGCGGCGCGGCGGTGGCGGTGATCGACACCGGCGGCAGCGCGGCCGAGGGGCGCCGGCTGCTGGCGGCGGTGCGGCGGCAGACCGCCCTGCCCGTCCGCTGGGCGATCGACACCCATTTCCATCCCGACCACGCGCTGGGCAACGCCGCCTTCGCCGGGCCGGACACCACCATTGTCGGCCACGCCAACCTGCCGCGCGGCCTGGACGCCCGGGCCGGCACTTATCTCGACGGGCTCAACCAGGCGCTGGGCAACGCCGCCGCCGGCACCACGATCGTGGAGCCGATGCTGCTGGTGCGGGACCGGCTGTCGCTCGACCTCGGCGGCCGGGCGCTGGAACTGAAGGCCTGGCCGCCGGCGCACACCGATGCCGACCTGACCGTGCTCGACAGCGCCACCGGCACGTTCTTCGCCGGCGACCTGGTGTTCCTGCAGCGCGTGCCGGCGATCGACGGGTCGCTGCGCGGCTGGCTGGATGCCATCGCCGGGCTGCGGCGCGAGGCCGGGATCGCGCGCGTCGTTCCCGGCCACGGCCCGCCCTCCGCCCCGTGGCCGGGTGCGCTGGACGACGAGGAGCGCTATCTTCGCCTGATCCTGGACGAGACCCGCGCGGCGCTGGCCGCCGGGCGCAGCCTCGACCAGGCGGTGGCCACGGTCGCCCGGTCCGAGCGCGGCCGCTGGCTGCTGTTCGACGACTATAACGACCGCAACGTCGCCACGGCCTACACCGAGCTGGAGTGGGAATAAGGGCGAGAAGGGAGGACATGATGCAACGGCACGCCGCAGCCCTGGCGCTGAGCGCCCTGACAACCCTGATCGCCCTGTCCGCGCCCGCTCGGGCGGCTGACGACGATCCCTGGCCCGACCTGAAGACCGCGATCTTCGGCGAGAAGGCGGTCGCCGACGGCAGCGGCTTCATGCGGGTCGAGGCGCCGCAGCGCGCCTATGACGCCGCGGTCGTGCCGGTCACGGTCCGCTTCGACGGCGGCCACATGCCCGGCAAGGTCCGCGCCGTGACCCTGGTGGTGGACAAGAACCCGGCCCCGGTCGCCGCCGTGTTCCGGCTGGGCGACCGCATCGCCGACCCGACCATCGGCACCCGGGTGCGGGTGAACGAATACACCAACATCCATGCCGTGGCCGAGACCACGGACGGGTCGCTGTTCGTGGCCGCCGCCTACGTCAAGGCCGCCGGCGGCTGTTCCGCCCCCGCGCTGAAGACGCCGGACGACGCGATGGCCCATCTCGGCGAGATGCGGACCAAGAACCTGGACGCCGCCCAGATCGGCGAGCCGAGCCGGGTCGAGCTCTTGATACGGCACCCGAACTATTCCGGCATGCAGATGGACCAGATCAAGCGCACCTATGTGCCGGCGCGGTTCATCGAAAGCATCGACGTCAGCTATGACGGCGCCCGGCTGCTGCAGGTCGAGGGCAACATCTCGCTGAGCGAGAACCCGATGGTGGAGTTCAGCTTCACCCCGACCGAGACCGGCCGGCTGAGCGCCACCGCCACGGATTCGGACGGTGCCGTGTTCACCCAGGCCTGGCCGGTGCCGGCGACGATGTGAGGCGGGATGGTGGCGTCGAAGACCCGAATGGGCAGGCCAGTCACCCGCATGCCGGCGCCCCCCTTGCTGTCATGCCCGGGCTTGACCCGGTCATCCAGTGACCGTCGATGCCGCTCGGGGTGGCCCCTGGATTGCCGGGTCAAGCCCGGCAATGACAGGGAAAAGAAGGCGTCCTCCCCTGGGACATTAATCCCCAGGCGGCGGCTCCTAGAAACACCGGAAATCCGCCTCGATCTGCGCCAGGCGCAGCGTGTCGACCATCGCCTTCAGCATCGTCATCTCGCGGAAGATGCCGGCCTGGTCGCCGGTGGCGAGCTGCATGCGCAGCACCGTCTCGGCCTTCTCATAGTCCTTGTACGGCATGATCGAGGAGACCGCGTCGATGCTGCAGGAGCAGCGCTGCAGCATCTCCTGCGTCTCGCCGTTGCTGGCCATGCAGCCGATCACATAGTCGGCCACCACCGGGGTCGGGTAGTCGTTCGCACGCGCCGGGCCGGGCGTGGCGAGCAGCGCCGGGGCAAGGAGGGCGAGAACCGCACAGCCCTTCATGGCGATCGCTCCGCAGTCGCGTGGGGAGGCCAGCAGAGCAAAGGGGCCGGGGCCGGTCAATTCGTTCCAAGGGACAAGAAAGACCCATCTGCAGTGCTTCCGCATCCCTTTTTGTCCCCCCTCCCCTTGCGGGAGGGGGGCAGGGGGAGGGGTCTGCGCGCGTCCGCGCGCACATTGCCCGGGATCGGCTTCAATAGACGAACCGGCCTGACGCAATCGAGCGCCGGCTCCGATGGAGAAAACCCCCTCCCCCTACCCCCCTCCCGCAAGGGGAGGGGGGACTCGAAATCAGCGGCCTGCACGTCCCGTGCCAGTGACAAGGCTGACTCGCCGTGACCGGCGCGGTTCCGGCGGCGCTGGTGGCCAGCCTGCTGACCGCGGTCTCGGGCTATACCGGCTATTCCGTGCCGGGCGACCCGCCGGCGGTGGTGACGCTGCCGCATGCGGAGCTGGAGGCCATGGCCTGCGACCATCCCTGCGCCGTGATGGGTTTTGCCCGGCCGGACGGCACCATCGCCCTGGACGACTCGCTGCGCATCGGCACCGACCCGGCCGACACCAGCATCCTGGTGCATGAGCTGACCCACTTCCTGCAGCGCGCCGCCGCCGGCGGGGCGCCGGCCGCCGATTGCGACGCCTGGATCGAGCGCGAGCGCGAAGCCTATGACGTGCAGTATCGCTGGCTGCGCGACACGGCGCCGACCATGCGCGACTTCTCGATTCGCCGGGCCCGCCTCGGCAGCCATCCGATGATCCCGCCCTGCCGGCCCGGGCAGCCCCTGCCCTGAGCAGCCGAGGTGTGATTGGACGCCTGTTGCGGAAATACTGGACCATTCGCTGAACAGGTGCCGCCGGCACCCTTCTTTTGCGTCGCAAAAGGCCGGTCGAGACCGCGGCTCCATTGTCCGGCCGCAGCCCCCTCGCCCACCGATCCACCCGCTGCCCGGAGCAACAATCGAAATCAATATTTGAAGATTGTACCTTGGTATAATCCAAGTATTTTATTCGCGGCTGCGAAATACGGATTTCCTACCAAAGAACAATACCTTTTTGTGCGTTTGGAATTGACTGGGATTTGCATGTCTCCGCAAAGTGACGGCGGTCGTCTTGCGAAACAATGACCAACAGGCCCGGAGACGAGGCCATGACGACCGGGCCCGATGGCGTGAACGACCGTCGAGGCGGACCTCCGGCATGCCGACGGCACGGCCGCGGGTCCCGCTCGCGATCAATGGGAGGAGAGCGAATGCCCAGATTGCTGCGCGTTTCCGGGACCGCCTTGGCGCTTATGTTCGCGCTGACGGCCCTGCCGACGATGGCGTCGGCCAATGACGATCTGCTGAAGCTGGAGAAGGACCCCAACCAGTGGGTCACGCCGCTCGGCAACTATTCCAGCCAGCGCTACAGCGCGCTGAAGCAGATCACCGCCGAGAACGTCAAGAACCTGCAACCGTCGTGGAGCTTCTCCACCGGCGTGCTGCGAGGCCATGAAGGCGGGCCGCTGGTGATCGGCGACATGATGTACGTCCATGCGCCGTTCCCGAACACGGTGTTCGCCCTGGACCTGGCGAACCACGGCAAGATCGTCTGGAAATACGAGCCGAAGCAGGATCCGAACGTCATCCCGGTGATGTGTTGCGACACGGTCAACCGCGGCGTGGCCTATGGCGACGGTCTGATCTTCCTGCACCAGGCAGACACCACGCTGGTGGCGCTGGACGCCAAGACCGGCAAGGTGGCGTGGAGCGTCAAGGACGGCGACCCGACCAAGGGCGAGACCGGCACCTCGGCGCCGCTGGTGGTCAAGAACATGGTCCTGATCGGCAATTCGGGCGGCGAGTTCGGCGTCCGCGGCCATGTCTCGGCCTATGACACCAAGACCGGCAAGCTGGTCTGGCAGGCCCATTCGATGGGCCCCGACGCCGACACGCTGATGGACCCGGAGAAGACCACCGCGCTGGGCAAGCCGGTGGGCAAGGATTCCGGCATCTCCACCTGGCAGGGCGACCAGTGGAAGATCGGCGGCGGCACCACCTGGGGCTGGATCTCCTACGACCCGGAGACCAACCTGATCTATTACGGCACCGGCAATCCCAGCACCTGGAACCCGGTGCAGCGGCCCGGCGACAACAAGTGGTCGATGACGATCTTCGCCCGTGACGCCGACACCGGCATGGCGAAGTGGGTCTATCAGATGACGCCCCATGACGAGTGGGACTATGACGGCGTCAACGAGATGATCCTGACCGACCAGAAGTTCGGTGGGAAGGACCGCAAGCTGCTGGTCCATTTCGACCGCAACGGCTTCGGCTACACCCTGGACCGCGTTACCGGCGAGCTGCTGGTGGCCGAGAAGTACGATCCGGCGGTCAACTGGGCCAGCAAGATCGACCTGAAGACCGGCCTGCCGGTGCGCGACAAGAAGTTCTCGACCGAGGCCAATGGCGAGGACACCAACTCGCAGGGCATCTGCCCGGCGGCGCTCGGCTCGAAGGACCAGCAGCCGGCGGCCTTCTCGCCGGAGACCGGCCTGTTCTACGTGCCGACCAACCATGTCTGCATGGATTATGAGCCGTACAAGGTGGCCTACACCGCCGGCCAGCCCTATGTCGGCGCGACGCTGAGCATGTACCCGGCGCCGGGCGGCACCAACCTCGGCAACTTCATCGCCTGGGATGCGGAGAAGGGCAAGATCGTCTGGTCGATCCCGGAGCCGTTCTCGGTGTGGAGCGGTGCGCTCGCCACCGCCGGCGGCGTCGTCTTCTACGGCACGCTGGAAGGCTATCTGAAGGCGGTCGACGCCAAGACCGGTAAGGAGCTGTACCGGTTCAAGACCCCCTCGGGCATCATCGGCAACATCAACACCTTCACCAGCAAGGGCAAGCAGTACGTTGCCGTGCTCTCCGGCGTCGGCGGCTGGGCCGGCATCGGCATGGCGGCAGGGCTGACCAATCCGAACGAAGGCCTCGGCGCGGTCGGTGCCTATCAGTCCCTGTCGCAGTACACCCAGCTGGGCGGAACGCTGACCGTCTTCGCCCTTCCTGACTGAAGCCTCCCTGCGCCTCGGAGGCGGGCTTCGGCCCGCCTCTCTTTTCTTTGCTCCCTGCCGACGCCGACATGCCACATCATCCGAGAGGATCGAGGATGCCGTTCCGCGCCTTCCTGTACCGCACCGCCCTCCTGACCGGCGGCCTGATCGCGATCGGCGGGTTCGCCGCCGCGGGCTTCGCCCAGGACAAGAGCAGCGCACCGGCGGGGCAGCAGCCCGCCGCGAACGCGCCGGCGGCGCCGGCCGCCCCGGCGGCGGGAGACGAGGAGAAGCCCTATCATATCGCCGCCGACGGCACGGTCGACTGGTCGGTCTATAACGGGTTCCGCCGCTACAACGGCATCTGCTACGTCTGCCATGGCCCGGATGGGGAAGGCAGCACCTTCGCCCCCGCCCTGGTCGACTCCCTGAAGACGCTGACCTTCGACCAGTTCCTCGAGACCGTGGTCAATGGCAAGCAGGAGGTCGGCACCGCGAACGACAAGAAGATGCCGGCGCTGGGGTCCGACCCCAATGTGATGTGCTACATCAACGACATCTACGCCTATCTCAAGGCCCGGTCCGACGGCGCCGTGGGCCGCGGCCGGCCGCCCAAGTTCGAGAAGAAGTCCAAGGACTATGCCGACGCGGAAAATGCCTGCATGGGGACGCCTGGATAGCATGTCGACACTCACGATGCGGTGGCGTGGCGCGGCGCTCGGCCTCCTGGCCGGCGCCGCTTTCGCCGTTCTGCCGGCCCTGCCGCTGCGGGCGGAACCGCCGCGGCCCGAGGCGATCGACCGCTCGACCCTCCGGGTCTGCGCCGACCCCGCGAACCTGCCCTTCTCCAACGACAAGGGCGAGGGCTTCGAGAACAGGATCGCCGAGCTGCTGGCCCAGAAGCTGGGCGTGCCGGTGCGCTACACCTGGTACCCGAACTCGACCGGCTTCCTGCGCATGACCCTGCGCGCCCGGCGCTGCGACCTGGTGATGGGCATCGTCGCCGGGGCCGATCTGGTGCAGAACACCAACCCCTATTACCGCTCCGGCTACGTGCTGGTGACGCGGCGCGACGACCATCTCGCCGACGTGACCAGCCTGGCCGACCCGCGGCTGCAGCCGCTGCATCTGGGCATCACCGCCGGCACGCCCCCCGCCAACCTGGCGGCGCGCGACGGGCTGATGGCGCAGGCCCGGCCCTACCCGCTGGTGGTCGACAGCCGCTACGACGCCCCCGGCAAGCAGATGATCGATGACCTGGCGTCGAAGCAGATCGACGCCGCGGTGCTGTGGGGGCCGATCGCCGGGTATTTCGCCAAGCAGCATGGCGACGCGCTGGTGGTGACGCCGCTGACGAGCGAGGCGAAGGACACCCGCCTCGACTTCTACATCACCATGGGCGTGCGGCCGGGCGAGAGCGACTGGAAGAACCAGATCAACGGGCTGATCCGCGAGAACCAGGACGCCATCACCGCCATCCTGAAGGAGTACGGCGTGCCGATGCTCGATGCCCGCGGCCAGCCGATGCTGTGAGAGCCCGTCCGACAATGCTACTGGCATGGCCTTCTGACGGCGGTTTCTGCGCTTCCGGTGCTCACGGACCCAAACGTCCGCTGCGCGCCGGTTCTCGAAACCACCGCCAGCAGACTCATGCCAGCGCATTCTCGAACGGGCTCTGCGCCGGCGTGATCCGCCCGCTGCTCCGCCTCGCCCTGCTGGCCGTGTGCCTGGCCGCCGGGCCGGTCCTGGCGCAGGTGGCGGAGCCCGACGGCTACCGGATGGAGAACTACCGGGCGCCGGTGCCGGCGACGCTGCAAGGCGCCACGGTGGTCGATGCCGCGGCGGTGGAGCGGCTGATCCGCGGCGGCCCGGTGCTGCTGATCGACGTGCTGCCGCAGCCGCCGCGCCCGGACCAGCTGCCGCCGGAGACGCTGTGGCGGCCGCCGGAGCGGCGCGACATCCCCGGCAGCGTCTGGCTGGCCAACACCGGTTACGGCGCCCTGTCGGCGGAGATGGAGACCTATTTCCGCGACGCCCTGGCCGCCCTGACGCTGGGCGACCACGCCCGGCCGCTGGTGTTCTACTGCGATGCCGAATGCTGGATGTCCTGGAACGCCGCCCGGCGCGCGGTGGCCGAGGGCTACACCGCGGTGCACTGGTTCCCCGGCGGCGTCAAAGACTGGACCGCCGGCGGCCGCCCGACCTGGCCCAACGCGCCGCTGCCGGTGAAGTGACCTCAGGGCTCGTCGGCCTGCAGGGCTGCCTCGATGTCCTGGCCGCCGTAGAAGACGCCGAGGATGGTCACAATCTCGTCCTCGATCGTGAAGGCGATGGTCACACGGCGCCGGAATCCGAGCAGCCGGAGCCCTGACTGGATGTCATCACGACGTCGTCCCCGGTGAGGGAAGGTTTCCAGATTTTCGCAGTAGTCGGTGATCGCATCGACGTAGTGGTCTGCTCGATCTCGTCCGGCTTCCTCAGCAATGTACAGGTTCAACGCCTCCAATTGTTCGACGGATCGCGTCGAAAAGGAGACGCGAAACCGCTTCATTGACCTCTCGCCATTCGGTTGCGCAGCTTGGCCAACCGCTCGCGAACCTGCTCAATGTCGAGAAGGCTCGATGGATCGGCCTTGGCCTCGTCATAGGCCGCCACGACCTCGGTGCGCAGCCACTTCTCGAGCGCGTGATCGCGAGCCTGTAGGGCGCGCAGGCCGTCCCGGATCACCTCGCTCTCGCTGGCGTATTCGCCCGAGGCGACTTTGGCCCGGACCATCTCCGCCATCTCGTTCGGCAGCGTGACGCTGAACTGCTGGGTGGTGCGCAACTGCGCCTCCGATCCTGCTGAATAGGATGGAACACTATCATAGATCCGATCAGGATGCGGTCAGCTAGGATCGGCCGGATCGCCCTCCTCCACCGCCGGCCCCTTCAGCGCCGGGTCGAAACGCAGCAGGGCGTCGACGATGGCGTCGATCCGCGGGTCGGCGGGGTCGCGCGGATGCGGCAGCTCGATGCCCCGCTGCAGCGACACCCGGCCGGCGCCCTCGGCCAGCACCACCACCCGGTCGGCCAGGGTCACCGCCTCGCGCAGATCATGGGTGACCAGCAGCACGGTCGGCCGGTGCCGGCGCCAATACTCCGCCAGCAGAGTCCGCATCCGCCCGGCCAAGCCGTGGTCGAGCGAGACCAGCGGTTCGTCCAGCAGCAGCAAATCTGGCTGGACCAAGAGGGCCCGGGCCAAAGCGGCGCGGCGCTGCATGCCGCCGGAGAGCTGGCCGGGATAGGAGTCCTCCCGCCCCTCCAGCCCGACGGCCGCGAGCCATTCGCGGGCCTCGGGCGCGGCGCCGGGGCCGGCGACCAGAAGCAGGTTGTCGAGCAGGCGGAGCCAGGGCACCAGCCGCGGGTCCTGGAACACCGCGGCGCGGCGGCGCGGCGGCCCGTCCGGCCAGTCGATACGGCCCTGATAGCCGGAATCGAGACCGCCGATGATGCGCAGCAGCGTGGTCTTGCCACGGCCGGACGGGCCGACCAGGGCCACGAACTCCCCCGCCCCGATCGACAGGTCGACGCCGTCCAGCACGTCGCGCGGCACGGGCGCGGCGAAGCGCCGGCGGATGCCCTGCAGCACTAGCCCAGATATCTCACACCCCCTACGACCTGCGTCGTCTTGCGGTGAGTCGGATGCGGGGGCGGGACGCGAAAAGCGTATAGGGACATACGGTTGAGCGGCCCGCCCCCGCAGGCGGCCACCGCAAGGCGACCCTTCGGGCCGGTTGAAAATGCCGACAGGGTGCGTCGAACGGCTTGCCCGATGCATAAGCACCGCGCTGCGCCGCTCTCCTGCCCCGTCGGCATTTTGAACCGGCGCAGGACGCAGGGGGTGTGAGATATCCGGGCTTGGCCGATCACGGCGACCGCCAGCGGCCGGCGGCGCGGTCCAGCGGCTGCAGCAGGAACGCCTCGATCGCCAGGATCACGGCGATGAACACCAGCGTGTAGGCCAGGATCCCGGCAATGTCGAAGAAGTTGAAGAAGCTGCGGATCTGGAAGCCGACGCCGTTCGGCCGGCCCAAGAGCTCGACCACCAGCACGATCTTCCAGGTCAGGGCCAGGCCGGAGCGGGCGGCCGCCATCAGGCTGGGCGCCAGCTGCGGCAGCACGATCCGGCGCAGCACCCGGCCGCGCGGCACCTCGAACAGCTGCGCCATCTCCATCAGCGGCCGGTCGAGCGCCCGGGCGCCCTCGCGGGTGATCGCCACCACCAGCGGCGCCTTGTTGACCGCGACCGCGATCACCGCGGCCCATTCGTTCAGCCCGAACCAGACGTAGCAGAGCACGATCGTGACCAGCGCCGGCATGTTCAGCGCGATCACCAGCCAGCCATCGAACAGCTCGTCCAGCAGCCGGCTGCGGCCGAGGGCGATGCCGATGACGGTGCCGATCATCATGGCCGCGGCGAAGGCGGCCAGCACCCGCGCCAGGGTGATGGCGACGTTGTACGGCAGGTCGCCCGCGACGATATGCTGCCAGGCGGCAGCCGCGACCTCGGCCGGCGGCGGCAGCACGGCGCTGTCGGCCAAAAGGGCGGCGACCTGCCAGATCAGCACCAGGATCGCGAGGGACAGCAGCCAGCGCCAGCGCCGCGGGCTTGGCGCCGTGGCCGGCGCGGCGTCAACCGCCATAGCCGGGCCAGAAGGTGCCGGGCGGCAGCGCCTTGAGGCCGCCGACCGCGGCCGGGGTGATGCCGGCCATCAGCCGCAGCGCCGCGGCGGCGGCGGTCGCATCGGCCGGGCCCGGCGCCGCGGGGATGCCGGCGCGGTAGCCGTCGCGCAGGGCGGCGAAGACGGCATCGTCCTCGGCCTGCATCTGCGGCCGCAGTTTCTGCCACAGCGCGTCGTCGGACCGCATCGCCGCCTTGGCGGCGAAGGAGGCGTCGAGGAAACCGCGCGCCAGGCCGGGGTTCTGCGTCGCCCAGCCATCGCGGAACACCCAGCCGAGCAGCGGCGGCGGCCGGTCGAGCCCGAGCGCCGGCAGAATCTTGCCGATCTCGACCACCGGTTGGAACCCCTTGGCCGAGAGCCGGGCGGCGAATTGCCAGAAGTTGAGCACGGCGTCGAGGTCGCCGCGCAGCGCCAGCTGGTTCAAGAGCGGCGGGGCGGCGAAGTTGACGGTGGCGGCACGCGGCAGGTCGATGCCGGATTTGCGGGCATAGGCCTGGATCAGCACCCAGCTCTTGTCGTCCTCGCCGCCGGCGACGCCGAGGCGCTTGCCGGGCAGATGCTGGATGGTGCGGATGCCGGTCTTCGGGTCAGCCATCAGCGCGCCGACGGTCAGCGAGAACGGCACGAAGGTGACGTCGCGCCCGGCCTCGCGCTGCCGCGCCACCCAGATCCAGTCAGTGACGATCAGGTCGACCGCGCCGGACTGGAAGGCGACGGCAGTCGCGTCCTTGTCGGCCAGCACCAGCGGCTCGAGCACGAAGCCGTGGCGGCGGTCGAAGCCGTCGCCGATCACCGCCAGCTCCCAGTTCACCGTGCCGAACTGCAGCGTGCCGACCCGCACCCGCGGCGGCTCCTGCGCCCGCAGCACGGCCGGCGCGGCCAGCACCGCGCCCCCGATCAGGAGATCGCGGCGGCCGATGAGGGGCATGCGAGACACCATGAGGCCCATTCCCAAAGCTGTCATGCCCGTCCTCGGACTTGATCCGAGGCTTGACCCGGGCATCCAGAGACTGTCGACACCCTCTGGATTGCCGGGTCAAGCCCGGCAATGACAGGAAGGGGAAGCTGCCCTCAAGCGCATTACTGGTTCAGCACGCCGGCATGGTGGCGGATGTGGTCGGCGATGAAGGTGGAGATGAAGTAGTAGCCGTGGTCGTAGCCGGCATGGCGGCGCAGGGTCAGCGGCTGCCCGGCCTTGCGGCAGGCCGCCTCCAGCAGATGCGGATGCAGCTCGCGCTCCAGGAACGGGTCCGCCTCGCCCTGGTCGATCAGGAGGTCCGGGCAGCGCGCCCCAGACTCCACCAGCGCCGTCGCATCCCACTGGGCCCATGTCGACTGGTCCGGCCCGAGATAGTTGCCGAACGCCTTCTGCCCCCACGGACATTGCGACGGCGCCGCGATCGGCGCGAAGGCCGACACCGAGCGGTACAGCCCGGGGTTGCGCAGCGCCGCCACCAGCGCCCCGTGCCCGCCCATCGAATGCCCGAAGATCCCCATCGCACTCCGCCGCGCCGGGAAGTGCCGGCCGATCACCTCCGGCAGCTCCTTCGTCACATAGGCGTGCATCCGGTAGCCGTCGCGCCAGGGTGCCTGGGTCGCGTCCAGGTAGAACCCGGCGCCGAGCCCGAAATCCCAGCTCGCATCGTCGCCCGGATATCTGCGGTCGCGCGGCGAGGTGTCCGGCGCCACCAGCATCAGCCCGAACTCCGCCGCGTGCTGCAGCGCGCCCGCCTTGATGATGAAGGTCTCCTCGGTGCAGGTCAGACCGGCGAGATAGGTCAGCACCGGCACCGGCCGTTCGGCGGCCTGCGGCGTCACATAGACTGTGAAGCGCA
>NZ_JBCNNF010000569.1:0-3504 GCF_039594555.1 Inquilinus sp. | reverse complement strand
GTATGATCTAGGAAGCTTTTCCAGGAACGAACCCCGCCGTCACGGCTTCTATCCGGTGACGGGCCGGGAAAGGAGATCCGCATGTGCACCCGACATCATCGCCACTCGATCTTCTGCATCCTGCCGCCCTACATGCTGCGCGAGATCCTCGCCAATGGCAGCAAGGCCCAGAAGGCGGCCGCCAGCCGGGCGCTGGGCATCGACACCACCTTCCGCACCATGCGCGTCCGCCTGGCGGTGGCGCAGTCGGTGACGGAACGGCGGCACCGCAAGCTGGCCCTGCCGCCGGTCCGGCAGCGCAGCATCTACACCGCCGGCAACAGCGAGACCCTGCCGGGCAAGCTGGTGCGCGCCGAGGGGCAGGACCCGTCCGGCGACGCCGCGGTGGACGAGGCCTATGACGCGCTGGGCCACACCTTCGACTTCTTCCTCGAGGCCTATCGCCGCAACTCGATCGACGATGACGGCCTGCCGCTCGACGCCACGGTCCATTACGGCGAGGACTACAACAATGCCTTCTGGAACGGCCAGCGCATGGTGTTCGGGGACGGCGACGGCCAGCTGTTCAACCGCTTCACCGCCTCGCTCGACGTCATCGGCCACGAGCTCGGCCACGGCGTCACCGAGGACGAGGCCGGCCTGGTCTACATGCAGCAGCCCGGCGCGCTGAATGAATCCCTGTCGGATGTCTGGGGCTCGCTGGTCAAGCAATGGGTGCTGAAGCAGACCGCGGAGGAGGCCGACTGGATCATCGGCGCGGGGCTGTTCACCAAGAAGGTGCACGGCGTCGGCCTGCGCTCGATGAAGGCGCCCGGCACCGCCTATGACGACCCGGTGCTGGGGAAGGATCGACAGCCCGGCCACATGAAGGACTATGTCGACACGATGCAGGACAATGGCGGCGTCCACATCAATTCCGGCATCCCGAACCGAGCCTTCTACCTGGCGGCCACCGCGATCGGCGGCAATGCCTGGGAGCGGGCGGGCCGCATCTGGTACGATACGCTGCGCGACGCCCGGGTGACCGAGACCACGAAATTCGCCGATTTCGCCGCGGTGACGGTGGATGTGGCGGGGCGGCTGCCCGGGTCGAAGAAGGCCGAGGTCAAGGCCGTGGCCGATGCCTGGAAGCAGGTCGGCATCCCGACCGGCTGAGGCGCGGGCGCCACGGCCCGGGGGCAGGAGCGGGCGATGCGGATCACCTTCGCGATGTCGAGCACGGGGCTGTTCTATTCGCCGGGGCTGGCGGCGCCGGTGGAATTCGACCTCGCGGCGCTGCCGCAGGCCGAGGCCGCGCGGATCGCGGCGCTGGTGCGCGACGCCCATCTTCTCGACCGGCCCGCTGCGGCGCCGGAAAGCCTGTCGCGGCCCACGCCCGATGCCCGCAGCTTCACGCTGACGATCGAGCAGGACGGACGCAGCCGCACAGTCGAGCTCGCCGAGCCGATCGCCGACCCCACGCTGCGCGACCTGGTCCGCTGCCTGCAGGACCAAGCCCGCGCGCTGCGGGGGAAACCTCGCCCATAGTCCGCGGTTCTCTCCGCGAGTGCCGGTCGATACGAGTCGCCCGAATGTCAGCCCGCGGATAGTATGCGGCTCGAATTAAGTCGCAATTCAGCGCTATTATTTCCTCCAAAGCCCAAGAAATTGCATGATTTATTTCCCAAAGGAGACGCGGGACGATGACTATTATTCCTGGAACCGCCGGCGACGATAATCTCTCCGGCACGACATCCAGCGACCAGATCACCGGCGCCGCCGGGGACGACACCATCTATGACGGCGATTACGGCGCCAGCTCGGCGGATACCATCGATGGCGGCACTGGCGACGACTTCATCAATATCTATGGCGGCGCCGACCTCCTCGACGGCGGCGCCGGACAGGACGCCCTCGAATTCTACTACGTGAACAGCTCGACGGCGTTCACCGTCACGACCAACACGACGCCGGGAGCGACCACGACCGCCTCCAATGGCGTGCAATTCACCAATTTCGAGAAGCTGTACTTCTATGCCGGCTCCGGCGACGACGTCGTCACCGCGGGGGACGGCGACGATTTCTTCTCCGGCAATGCCGGGAACGACACGTTCAACGGCGGCAGCGGCCGCGACAACGCATATGGCGGCCTGGGCAGTGACGTGTTCCACGGCGGCAACGGCGGCGACTACCTCTCTGGTGAGGATGGCAACGACTCGCTCTACGGCGACAGCGGCAGTGATTCCCTCTATGGCAATGCCGGTGTCGACTCCATCTTCGGCGGCGACGGCAACGACTATATCGACGGCGGAGCCGGTGCCGATGTGCTCGATGGCGGCGCCGGCACCGACAGCCTGACCTACTATTCCTCGACCACCGGGGTGACGGTAAATCTCGCATCGGGGACCGCGAGCGGCGGCGATGCGCAGGGTGACACCTTCACGAATGTCGAGAACGTCTATGCCGGCCAGCATGACGATACGCTGACCGGAAATGCCGGCAGCAACAATCTCAGCGGCAGCGACGGCAACGACGTGCTCTCCGGCGGCGGGGACTACGACAGTCTCTATGGCGACAACGGCAACGACACGCTGTCCGGAGACGCCGGCGGCGACTACCTGTCCGGCGGCGACGGCGACGATGTGCTGCGCGGCGGCGCCGGCGGGGACAACCTCTACGGCGGCAACGGCAATGACACCGCCAGCTATTTCACCAGCGCGGTCGGGGTCGTGGTCAGCCTCGCGGCCAACACCGCCAGCGGCGGCGATGCCACGGGCGACTATCTGAACGGGATCGAGAACCTCTCCGGCAGCCAGGGCAACGACAGCCTGGTCGGGGACACCGGCGCCAATGTGCTGCAGGGCTGGGGCGGCAACGACGTGCTCACCGGGGCGGGCGGCAAGGACACGCTGACCGGGGGAGCCGGCGCCGACCGCTTCGTCTACGGCTATGCGACGCAGAGCCCGGTCGGGGCCGGAGCCGATGTGATCACCGATTTCAGCCACGCCCAGGGCGACCGCATCGACCTGGCGGCGATCGACGCCAATTCCGGCGTGGCCGGCGACCAGGCCTTCAGCTTCATCGGCACCGGCCTCTACGGCCATCACGCCGGCGAGCTGCGCTACGCCGCGAGCGGCGGCGTCACCACCGTCGCCGGCGACATCAATGGCGACGGCGTATCGGACTTCCACATCCGGCTGACCGGAACGATCGCACTGGTGGCCGGCGATTTCGTGCTGTGACCGCGGCCCGGCCGGCGATCCCGCGAACCGCCGGCCGACCGGCAGATCAGCCCGCCTGCGGCAGCGGCGCGCCGGTTGGGCGGCCCTTGCTGCCGCGGATGCCGGTCAGGTCGGCCCAGCGGTAGCGGTCCATCGCCAGGCCTTCCAGGTCGATCTTGGCACGGCGGCCGGAGACGATGTCTGACATCACCCGGCCGGAGCCGCAGGCCATGGTCCAGCCCAGCGTGCCGTGGCCGGTGTTGAGGAACAGGTTGCCATAGGGCGTGCGGCCGACCACCGGGGT
>NZ_JBCNNF010000568.1:0-3515 GCF_039594555.1 Inquilinus sp. | reverse complement strand
GGTGTGATGCAGCAGGCGCGGCAGGGTGCGTCGGGCCGTGGTCATGGCCCGCAGATGACCCGGCGAGACGGGTCGGTGTCAACCGCCCCGGACGCCGGGCCTGCTGCGCGAGGACGCCTACCGCTCGACCGACAGCCAGCGGGTCGGGTGCTGGTCGCGCAGATTGTCCGCCCAGCCCTTGACCGCCGGGGAGACCAGGTGCCGGCTGGTGTAGAAGAAGATCGGGATCACCGGCGTGTCGGCGATCATCAGCCGCTCCGCCTGCTGCAGGATCGCGGCGCGCCTGGCGGCGTCGGTCTCGGCCGAGGCCTGGTCCAGCAGCGAATCATAGGCCGGGTTGGAATAGTCCGAGGTGCTGAGCTCGCCGATGCCGCTGCGCTGCAGCTCCAGGAAGAAGTTGGCGTCGTCATACTGGCCGATCCAGCCGGTGCGGGCGAAATCCTGGAACTCCTTCCGGTGGTGTTGGCTCAGATAGGTCGCCCACTCCAGGTTCTCCAGCACGGCGTCGACGCCGAGCTTCTGCTTCCACATCGCGGCGATGGCCACGGCGATCTTCTTGTGGTTCTCGGAGGTGTTGTAGGTGATCTTGACCTGCAGTGGCTTGTCCGGCCCGTAGCCGGCCTTGGCCAGCAGCGCCTTTGCCTCCTCGTCGCGCCGGGCCTGGGTCCAGCCCGCCTCCTCCGTCTGCCAGGCCGGGAAGCCGCTCGTCCCGGGCGGCACGAAGCTGTAGGCCGGCGTCTGATTGCCCCGCGCCACCTTGTCGATGATGACGTCGCGGTCGACCGCCAGCGACAGGGCGCGACGCAGCTCCGGGCTGCTCTTCCACGGCTCGTGGTTCAGGTTGATGGCGTAGAAGTAGATGCCGAGATAGGGCGCGATGTGCAGCTCGGCGGCGTTGCTCTGCCGCAGCGCCGGCGCCTGCTGGCTCGGCACCTCGCTGGTGACGTCCAGCTCGCCGGCCTTGAAGCGCGCCAGCTCGCTGTCGACGTCCTCGGTCACAACGTAGCGGACAGTGTCGATCCGCACATTGGCCGCATCGTGGAACTGCGGGTTCTTGCGCAGCGTCATGTGCGATTGCGGCACGTCCTCGGCCAGCACATAGGCGCCGTTCGACACCAGGTTTCCCGGCCGGGCGAAGGCGGCGCCGAATTTTTCGACATTCGCCCGGTTCATCGGGAAGGTCGAGTTGTTGACGAGCATCGACAGGAAGTAGCTGGTCGGGCCGACCAGGCTGACCTCCAGCGTGCGGTCGTCGACGGCGCGTACGCCGAGGGCCTCGGCCGGCTTCCGGCCCAGCCGCACCTCCTTCGCCCCGACGATGCGGTCGAGGAAGTAGGCATAGGGCGCCGCCGTCTTCGGGTCGACCAGCCGGCGCCAGGAATAGACGAAGTCCTGCGCCGTCACCGGGCTGCCATCCGACCATCTCCCGTCGGCCCGCAGCCTGAAGGTATAGGTCTTGCCGTCATCGGAGACGGCCCAGCTCTCGGCCGCGCCGGGCACCAGCTCGCCCTTCGGACCCGGCGCCAGCAGCCCCTCGAACAGGTCCAGCTCGATCCAGGATTCGGGGATGCCGACCGATTTGTGCACGTCCAGCGTCTCGGGCTGGCCGCCATTGCCGCGGGACAGCAGGGTCTCCGCCCCCGCCGCCCCGCTCCACAGCGCGGCGGCGGCGAGGCTGATGAGGATGTGATGGTGCATCGAATCGTCCTTCCTTCCGATGCCGGAAGGCGTGCCATCATGTGGTTTGAGGATCAACCACGCAGATTTTCTGCTGAATTCCCGCTATCTGTCATTGCCGGGCTTGACCCGGCAATCCAGTGGGTCTCGACAGACTCTGGATGCCCGGGTTAAGCCCGGGCATGACACCGAGAGGGAGCCGCCTATCCCGCCACGAACCCGGCGATCGCCGCCCGCAGCGCCTCTGGCTCGTCGACGCGGATCGAATGGCTGCTGTCCTCGAAGATCCGCAGGGTCGAGCCTGGGATCAGGCGGTGGATCTCCTCGGAGAATTCCGGCGGGCAGATCCAGTCGTGACGCCCGGCCAGGATCAGGGTCGGAGCCGTGATCCGCGCCAGCTCCGGCCGCAGGTCGAGGCGGCGCAGGAAGCCGTCCGGGCCGAAGGCACGATTGATCGCGTCCGGCGAATGGATCGCCCGGCCGCGTGTCGCCGCGGCGGCCGCCGCGTCCCAGCGCCGGGAATAGAGCGGCCCCATCGCCTCGTAATAGCGCTCCAGATCCGCCTCGCCGCGGAAGCCGCCGGCCCACAGCATCTCGCCGGCCGCAATCTGGTCGGCATTGCCGCGCTCGCGCAGGATCTGCTGCGCCCGGTCGTGGAACCCGGCATGGGCGGCGGTGACGATCAGCACCAGATGCGACACCGCCTCCGGATATCGCGCCGCATGCGCCATCGCGACCATGCCGCCATAGCTGGTGCCGATGCTGGCGATCGGCCCGAGGCCGAGGTGGCGGCGCAGCGCCTCCATATCCTCGACATTCTCGTCCAGCGTGTAGCGCGCCGGGTCGCCGCGGGCGGAGCGGCCCTGGCCGCGATGGTCGAAATAGACCAGCTGCATCTGCTGCGTCAGCGGGCTCATGCTCGGCTTGAAGCCGCTGTGGTCGGAGCCCGGGCCGCCATGGATCAGAAAGCCGGTCGGCCGCTCGCGCATCGCGCCGCCGTCGGGAACCAGCCCGGCGCCGTCGATGTCGAACCAGATCTCGGTGTCGCGGATCTTCGCACGCATGCCCCTGCTCCCGATCACATCCCGGCGTGGACCATGACCCCGGCGGCCAGCCGCCGCAGGTCCAGCCGCGCCCGGCGGCGCCGCTCCTCCGCCTCCCCCAGCCCGACCGGCACGAAGCGCAGCACGTCGCCGGGGCGCAGCTGGCCCAGCACCGGCAGGTCGGCCTCGATCACCTGGGCGATGCGGGGATAGCCGCCGGTGCTCTGCGCGTCGGCCATCAGCACGATCGGCTTGCCCTCGGGCGGCACCTGCACGGTGCCGGTGGTCACCGCCTCGGACAGCAGGTCGCGCGGCTGCGACAGGCTCAACGCCGGCCCCTCGAGCCGGTAGCCCATGCGGTCGGAGCGCGGGCTGATGGTGTAGCGCTCGGCATGGAAGGCGGCGAGGCTGTCGCGGTCGAAGGATGTCGCCTGCAGCCCGGGCAGCACCCGGACATGCGGCGACTGGCGCAGCGACGGGTCGAGATCGGCGGCGACGGACCAGCCGGGGGTGGCGAAGGGCCGGTCGCCCCGCTCCGCCGCCAGCAGCCCGGCCAGCCGCGCGCCCAGCGCCGTCGGCGCGCCGGCCGGCAGCCGGTCGCCCGCTTTCAACGCCCGGCCCTGAAGCCCGCCCAGCCCGGCGCGCAGATAGGTCGACCGGCTGCCCAGCACCGGCGCCACGGCGATGCCGCCGGCGATCGCCAGATAGCAGGTTATTTCCGCAGATGGATGGCAGCTCTCCGTGGTGGCCGGTGAGATGTACGATTCGCCGGAGCTGTTACAGGACCGGTTGATA
>NZ_JBCNNF010000567.1:0-3519 GCF_039594555.1 Inquilinus sp. | reverse complement strand
GGTCAGCCTGACCATCCCGTCCGGCGACGTCACCGTGATCCTCGGCCCCTCCGGCTCCGGCAAGTCGACGCTGCTGCGCAGCATCAACCATCTGGAGAAGGTCGATGCCGGCTTCATCACCGTCGATGGCGCCCTGCTGGGCTATCGCGAGCGCGGCGACACCCTCTACGAGCTCAAGGAAGCCGAGATCCTGAAGCGCCGGGCCGATGTCGGCATGGTGTTCCAGACCTTCAACCTGTTCCCGCATCTGACGGTGCTGGAGAACGTGATCGAGGCGCCCGTGGCGCTGCGCCGGCGGTCGAAGGCCGAGGCGACGGAGGAGGCGCTGGCGCTGCTGGCCCGGGTCGGCCTCAGCGACAAGGCGCAGGCCTATCCGCGCCAGCTGTCCGGCGGCCAGCAGCAGCGCGTCGCCATTGCCCGCGCCCTGGCGCTGAAACCCAAGGTGCTGCTGTTCGACGAGCCGACCTCCGCCCTCGACCCCGAGCTGGTGGGCGAGGTGCTGGACGTGATCCGCACCCTGGCCCGGTCCGGCACCACGCTGGTGATCGTGACCCATGAGATCGGTTTCGCCCGCGAGGTCGCCGACAGCGTCGTGTTCATGGATGGCGGCCGGATCCTGGAGCAGGGCCCGCCCGACCAGGTCTTCACCGCGCCGCGCCATCCCAGGACCGCCGAGTTCCTGGCCAAGGTCCTCTAGCCCCCTTCCCGGCCGACCGCCGGGCACCCCACGCCGCCGCTGCACACCGGCCCTCCCATGGCCGATCCCACCAGACCAGAGATCAGGAGCCCCATCATGTCCATCCGCCGGACCACGGCAGCCGCGGCCATCGGCATCGCCGCCCTTCTCGCCGCCCCCCTTTTCACCACGACGGCCCAGGCGCAGAGCGGCAAGGCCTTCGATCTGAGCCCGGAGCAGGCCGGACGGCCCCACACCGAGAAGGTCGCCGCGGCGGTCGCCGCCGTTTCGCCCGGCTTCAAATTCGTCAAGGACGGGGTGTTCACCGTCGGCGTCAGCGTCGGCGACCCGCCGCTGAACACCTATGGCTCCGACGCCAAGACCGTGGTCGGCACCGATGCCGACATCGCGTCGCTGGTGGCGGAATCGCTCGGCCGGAAGGTGGAGTTCGTGCCGGTGGCCTGGGCCGACTGGCCGCTCGGCTTGGTCTCCGGCCGCTTCGACGCCGTGATCAGCAACGTCACGGTGACCGAGGAGCGCAAGGAGCGCTTCGACTTCTCCTCCTACCGCCAGGACGTGCTCGGCGCCTATGTCGCCGTGAACAGCCCGATCAAATCGATCAAGGAGCCCAAGGACATCGCCGGCCTCAAGGTCATCGTCGGCGCCGGCACCAACCAGGAGAAGATCGTGGTCGAGTGGGATCGGCAGAACGTGGCGGCCGGGCTGACGCCGGCGGAGTTCCTCTATTTCGACGACAACGGCGCGTCCCAATTGGCGCTGACCTCCGGCCGCGCGGATGTGGAGATCAACCCGAACTCCCGCCTGGCCTATGCCGCGGCGGTCAGCGGCAAGACCCGTGCCGTCGGCGTCATCAATGGCGGCTGGCCGCTGACGGCGGAGATCGCGATCACCACGCGCAAGGGCAGCGGCCTGGCCGACGCCCTGACGCTCGCGATCAACACGCTGATCCGGAACGGCAAGTACCGCGAGGCGCTGGCCCGCTGGAACCTGACCGACGAGGCCGTCGAGCAGTCGCGCACCAACCCGCCCGGCCTGCCCAAAGTCTGAGCCCGACCCTGCGGCCGCGACCGTCGCGGCCGCCCTTCCCCGTCCCGAACAGGCAATGCGATGACCGACCAATTCCTCTACACCACGCCGCTGGCCCCGCAGGCGCAGCCGCTGATCCAGGCTCTGACCTGGGAATACGAGACGCGCTACGGCGACTATTGGGGCGCGGGCGACGGGGTCAAGGAGATGGAGCGCTACCCGGCCGAGCTGTTCGCCCCGCCGGACGGCGCCTTCCTGCTGCTGCTGCGCGACGGCGCCGCCATCGCCGGCGGCGCCTTCAAGCGCTATGACGAGCAGACGGCGGAGATGAAGCGGGTCTGGACCCATGTCGACCTGCGCCGCCAGGGCCTGGCCCGCCGGGTGCTGCTGGAGCTGGAGGCCCAGGCGGCGCGGCAGGGCTACAGCCGGATCTACCTGACCACCGGCTTCCGCCAGCCGGAGGCCGCCGGCCTCTATCTCCGCTCCGGCTACACCGCCCTGTTCGACACCGAGATCGACCCGGAAATCCACGGCAAGCTGCCTTTCGAGAAGGACATCAGCCACCTGCTGCCGGCGGTCCTGAAGACGGCGTGACCTCATGAGTCCCCCTCCCCTCGCGGGAGGGGGACTCGGCGCCCCTTCAGGCCACCAGATACCGCTCCGCCAGCGCCACCCAGTAGCGGGCGGCGACGGGCAGGATCTCGTCGTTGAAGTTGTAGTGCGGGCTGTGCAGGGCGGCGCTGTCGCCATTGCCGAGATAGAGATAGCTGCCCGGCCGCTCCTCCAGCATGTAGGCGAAGTCCTCGCTGGCGGTGATCGGCGGGAACTCCGTCTCGATCCGGTCCGGGCCGAACTGCTCCGCCGCCACCTGGCGCGCGAACTCGGTCTCGGCCGCGTGGTTCACCAGCACCGGATAGCCGCGCAGATACTCGATCTCGGCCGCGGCGCCGTAGCTCTCGGCCTGCGCCTTGGCCAAAGCGGTGATGCGCGCCTCGATCCGGTCCCGCACCTCCGGACGGAAGGTGCGGACCGTCAGCTGCAGCTCGACCGCGTCGGGGATCACATTGGCCGCCTTGCCGCCATGGATGGCGCCGACCGTCACCACCGCGGCGTCGAGCGGGCTGACATTGCGCGCCACCACGCTCTGCAGCGCCATCACCAGCGAGGCCGAGGCCACCACCGGATCGACGGCCTGCTGCGGCACGGCGCCGTGTCCCCCCTTCCCGACCACGCGGATCGTCACCCGGTCGGCCGCCGCCATCGCCGGCCCGGAGATGAATCCGAAGCGCCCCGCCGGCACGCCGGGCCAGTTGTGCAGCCCGTAGACGGCGTCGCAGGGGAAACGCTCGAACAGCCCGTCCTCGATCATCCGGCGGGCGCCGGCGCCGCCCTCCTCAGCCGGCTGGAAGATCAGGTGCAGCGTGCCGGAGAAGCCGCGCCGCTCGGCCAGCACGCGGGCCGCCGTCAGCAGGCTGGCGGTGTGGCCGTCATGGCCGCAGGCATGCATCACCCCGGCGGTGCCGCTGGCATAGGGCAGGTTCGTGGCCTCGACGATCGGCAGTGCGTCCATGTCGGCGCGGATGCCGACCCGGCGCGGGCCATCGCCCAGCGCCAGCGTGCCGACCACGCCGGTGCCGCCGAGGCCGCGATGGACCTCGTAGCCCCAGGATGACAGCGCCTCAGCCACCAGGTCGCCGGTGCGCCGCTCGCGATAGGCCAGCTCCGGGTGGCGGTGCAGGTCGCGGCGCAGCGCCACCATCGCCTCGCGATGGGCCTCGACGCCGGCCTCGATCTCG
>NZ_JBCNNF010000566.1:0-3519 GCF_039594555.1 Inquilinus sp. | reverse complement strand
CCACATCGCCGACCGGGTGGCGGTGATGTATCTCGGCCGGATCGTCGAGACCGGGCCGAAGGCGGCGGTGTACGGCGCGCCGCACCACCCCTACACGCAGGCGCTGCTGTCGGCGGCGCCGGAGCCCGACCCGGACCGGGCGCAGAAGCGTATCATCCTGCAGGGCGACGTGCCGAGCCCGTCCAACGTCCCGTCCGGCTGCAGCTTCCGCACCCGCTGCCCGCTGGCGCAGGAGGTCTGCGCCCGCGAACGGCCGGCGATGACCCCGGCCGGCGATGGGCATTTCGCGGCCTGCCATTTCGCCAGGGCAAACCCGATTCCGGTGTGAAGCTCTCCCTTCGATTGGGGAAGGGATGCCAAGGCCTGACGGAACTGTCACAGATCTGTGTTCAGGGTCGCAGCGACCCACCGCAGGAATGGCTCCGGCAGGGGAAGCGCCGCGATATGTGGCGTGAGCGTCACCCTCGGATGGTGCCAGAGCGGCGATGCCGGAGGCGGCGGCTCCTCGGGCAGAACGTCGAGCGCGGCGTGGCCGATGCGCCCCGTGTCCAGGCGCGCCAGCAACTCGTCGAGGACCAGCGTGTCGCCGCGCCCGGCGTGGACGAGGGTGGCGCCGGCCGGCAGCAGATCCATGCGGGTGCCATCGAGCAGCCCGCGGGTGTCCGGCGTCGAGGGCAGCAGATTGACCAGCGTGTCCGCGCGTGAAAGCGCCTCGTGCAGGGTCTCCCAGCCGGCAAGGGTCGGAAACGCTGCATCGGGTTTCCGCGACCGGCTCCATCCCGCCACGCCGAATCCGACCGTGGCCAGGAGGGCCCCTGCCGCGAGGCCGAGCGGGCCCAGCCCCAGCACGATGACGCGGCGCTCCGCCGCCATCGGCGCCGGGCAGGGGATCCAGCGGCCAGCTGCCTGGTCCGCGGCATAGCGCGGGAAGTCGCGGTGCTGGGCCAGCACGGCGGCCAGGACATATTCCGACATCGCCGCGGCCGTCGCCGGATCCTGGCGGCGGAGAACGGGCAATGTTGGCGGCAGGCTCCGGTCGCCGGCCAGATGGTCGAGACCGGCGGCGGTCGAGACGACGATCCGGAGGCTCGGCAGGCTGCCGAGAAAACCACCCGGTGGGCGCCACACGATCGCGACCGTCGCTGCGGCCAGATCCGCTGACGAGGCGTCGGGTGCCCAGATGGCGCGACTCTCGGGCCAGGCGCGCGCCGCAGCGCCGAGCCAGTCCTCCCGGTCGCCGCCGTCGATCTGGAACAGGACGATCGGCCGGCCCGTCATCACGCGCTATCCCTCATCGCTTGCCGATGGCCGAGGACAGTGCCGCCCGGACGATCTGCCAGGCCGCTTCGACCAGCCCGGCCGTGACCCGGCCGGCGGCCGGGGCGTCGCCGCGGCGGATGGCGTCGATCATCTGCTGGTTGGCCTCGATCGCGATCGCCGTCATCTCCGCCGATACGCCATAGGCCAGGTGGCGGTAGCGCAGCGCCGGCTTCTGCACGATGGCGAGCAGCCGCTGCAGCACGGCGTTGCCCGAGGCCTCGTGCAGCGCCTCGGTCAGCGCGACATTGGCGTCGAAGCAGCGCTCCACATCGCCGGCCTCCAGCGCCGAGCGCATCGCCGCGAGGGCGACCGACAGCTCGCCGGCGACCGCAACCGGGTTGGCCGACCGGGCGGCGCCTTCCGCCGCCAGTGCCTCCAGCTTCACCCGGCAGGAATAGATCTGGTCGAGATCGGCCAGCGACATCGGCGCCACCCGCACGCCCTGGCGCGGCCGGCGGATCACCAGGCCCGTGCCCTCCAGCAGCCGCAGCGCCTCGCGCACCGGCGACCGGCTGATGCCGTAGCGCTCGCACAGCTCCTCCTCCACCAGCTTGGCGCCGGGGGGCAGCTCGCGCAGGATGATCTTGCGCTCGAGGAAGGCGAGCACCGTCTGCGACAGCACCGGCCGGCGCGGGGCGCCGCTGTCTTCATCCGGAATGGCGGTCTCCATGTCGCGGGTCAGAACCTCTGGATCTTGAGGCCGAGGACCTTCTCGGTCACCACCACGACCAGCAGCGTCATGACGATGCTGATGGTGGAGACGGCCGCGGCCTCCGGCGTGAAGTTCAGGCGAAGATAGTCGAACAGCTGGATCGGCAGGGTCGAGGTTCCGACGTCCTTCAGCAGGAACGAGATCGCGAAGGTGTCGAAGGAGATGATGAAGGCGAACAGGCAGCCGCCGATCAGCCCCGGCTTGATCAGCGGCAGGGTGATCCGGACGAACACCCGCCACGGCCGGGCGCCGAGGCTGCGCGCCGCCAGCTCCCACGACCGGTCGAAACCCTGCAGCGAGGCCGAGACGTTCATGAACACGAAGGGCAGGGTGATCAGCACATGGCCGGTGACCAGCGCCACCAGGTTCCTGGTGCCGATGCCGATGGCGTAGAAGAAGAACAGCAGCGCGATCGCCGTCAGCACCTCGGGCAGCAACAGCGGCGCCAGCACGGCGATGCGGATCGCCTCCTTCGCCCGGCCGGCATGGCGGGCGTGGTAGAGGGCGGCGGCGGTGCCGATCGCGGCGGAAACGAGGGTGGCGATCGCGGCGACCTGCAGCGAGGTCCAGATCGCGGTGACGAACACCTCGTTGCCGAAGAACGCCTCGTACCAGCGCAGCGACAGCCCTTGCGGCGGGAAGGCCAGGAAGGCGCCGGCGCTGAAGGAGGCGCCAACGACGACCAGGATCGGCGCCAGCAGGAAGGCATAGACCAGCCCGCAGAACACCGGGAACAGGACCGGGCGTCGTTGCTTCATGCGGCCCACCGCATGCGCGTGGCCCGGGCGAACAGCACGACGCAGAGTCCGCCGGCGATGCTGAGCATCAGCGCCAGGGCCGAGCCCAGCGGCCATTGGAACGCGTCGGTCAGCGTGTCGACCACGGTCAGGGTCATGGTTTTGACCCGCATGCCGCCGATCAGCACCGGGGTGACATAGGCGCTGAGCGCCAGCACGAAGACCAGGATGCAGCCGGACTGGATCCCGGGCAGGGCCAGCGGCAGCACGATGCGCCGGAACGCGACCCGCCGGGTGGCGCCGAGCGACCGCCCCGCCGCCTCCAGCGCCGGGTCGATGGTCTGCAGCGCCGCCATGATCGGCAGGATCATGAAGGGCAGGAAGACATGGGTCAGGGCGATGACGATGCCGAGCGTGTTGTACATCAGGGGCAGCGGCGCTAGGGTCAGGCCCAGCGAGCGGGCCGCCTTGTTGAGGACGCCGTTGTTGCCCAGCAGGATGGTCCAGCCGAAGCTGCGGACCACGATCCCGACCAGCAGCGGCGACAGCACGATGCCGTACAGCACCGGGCGCCAGCGCGACCGGCTGCGGGCCAGCTGCCAGGCGACCGGGAAGCCGACCAGCAGCGTCGCCGCGGTGGTCAGCAGCGCGATCCACAGCGTGCTGCCGAGCTGGCCGAGGTAGTAGCCGTCGGTCAGGGCGCGCTGATAGTTGTCCAGCGTCAGCCCCTGCCCGTAGGGCGCGCCGGTG
>NZ_JBCNNF010000565.1:0-3521 GCF_039594555.1 Inquilinus sp. | reverse complement strand
GGCGCTGGTGCGCCAGGCCGCCCGCGCGCTGGATGCCGGCTGGGACATCGAGGTGGTGGAGATGCACCACCGCCACAAGATCGACGCCCCCTCCGGCACCGCCATCCTGCTGGGCCGCGCCGCCGCCGAGGGCCGCGGCGTCGAGTTCGACGCCGTGAAGGCGGTCGACCGCGACGGCAGGCGGCCGGAGGGGGCCATCGGCTTCGCCACGCTGCGCGGCGGCGACGTGGTCGGCGAGCACAGCGTGATCCTGGCCGGGGCCGGCGAGCGCATCGAGCTGACGCACAAGGCGACCGACCGCGGCATCTTCGCCCGTGGCGCACTCAAGGCCGCGCTGTGGGGCCGCGGCCGCGCGCCCGGCCTCTACTCGATGACCGACGTGCTCGGGCTGAGCTAGAGCGGAATAGGTCAGGTCCCCCGCATCCGGCAAGGGCCGACCGAATGCCGAGCGTCTTCGCGTTGCCTCTCCCGCCGGACGCGGGAGAGCGACAGCGCGCAGCGCTGGCGGGTGAGGGCTGGTTCCGGCCTCGACGAAATCCCCTCACCCGGAGCCGCTTCGCGCCTCCGACCTCTCCCGCAAGCGGGAGAGGCAAAAACTTGCGGCTCGCCTCAAGCCCCGACGCAGACCGGCGGCCGGCGGTCGATCCAGGGCTGTGCCGCCTCCAGCTGGGTCGCCAGGCGCAGCAGCGTCGCCTCGTCGCCGCCGCGGCCGACCAGCTGCACCCCGACCGGCAGCCCGTCCGGCGTCCAGTGCATCGGCAGCGACATCGCCGGCAGGCCCGACAGGTTGAACGGAAACATGAACACCGCATCCGACCACAGCGCGTTGTAGGCGTCGTAATCGGTCATGGTCATGTCCCAATGGCCGAGCGGGCGCGGCGGCTGGGTCAGGGCCGGGGTCAGGACCGCGTCGAAGGGCAGCAGCTGCCCGACCAGGCCGCGGCCGAACTGGCGCAGCGCCTCGATGTCGGCGGCATGGCCGACGCCGCTGATCGATCGGCCGCGCTCGAGCGCCGCCCAGGTGATCGGCTCGACCTCCTCCGGCGTCACCGGCCGGCCGATCACCGGCTCCAGCGCCGCGAACATCGCCGCCGTCTGCACCGCCCCCATACGGGTGTAGGCGGCCCAGGCCGTCGCGGCGTCGAAATCGAGATCGATCTCCTCCACCCTATGGCCCAGCCCCTCCAGCAGCCGCGCCGTGTTCTGCAGCGCCGCCGTCACCTCCGGATGGAGCGGCTTGCCATCCGGCGCCCGCGCGACCATCGCCAGGCGCAGGCCCTTGGCCCGCTGCTTGGCCGCCGTGGACCAGCTTTCGGACGGCGTCGCCGGGGTGTAGGGGTCGCCCGGCGTGCCGCCGGCCACGGCATCGAGATAGGCCGCGGTGTCGCGCACCGTGCGCGAGACGCAGAGGAAGAACACGCCGCCATACCAGACATCGACCGCGCCGGGGGCAAAGGACACCCGGCCGCGCGACGGCTTCAGCCCGACCAGCCCGCAATTCGACGCCGGCACGCGGATCGAGCCGGCGCCGTCGGTCGCCTCGGCCAGCGGCACCATCCGCGCCGCCACCGCCGCGGCCGACCCGCCGCTGGAGCCGCCGGAGGTCACGTCGGCGCGCCAGGGATTGCGGGTCGGGCCGTGCAGCCGCGGCTCGGTCGAGATGCACCAGCCATTCTCCGGCACATTGGTGCGGCCGAGGATGCTGAAGCCGGCCTGCTTGACCCGCCGGGTCGATTCGCCGTCCACGGGAGCCGGCAGGCCCTGCAGATAGGCGCAGCTGGCGGTGGCGGGCACGCCCTGCCATTGCGAGCCGAGATCCTTCAGCAGGAACGGCACCCCGGCGAAGGGCGCGCCGGCCGGGGCCTGCGCCGCCGCCTGCCGCCCGAGGTCATAGGCCTTGATGGTGACGGCGTTGATCTGCGGGTTCAGCCGCTCGATCGCCGTGATCGCGGTCTCCGCCAACTCGGCCGGAGAAACGTCGCCGCTGCGCACCCATTCGGCCAGCCCCAGCCCGTCGCGTGCCGCGTAGTCGCGGATCAGGGCCTCGGTGACGATGGCCATGGCATCCCCTCCCGTCTGGTTTTCCGGAAGGCTAGCATGGGCTCCGGCCGCGGCAACGCGGTCCGGCCGCGGGGCTGCCATCGCCTCGCCGCGCCCATGCTATGCTGCGGCATGGACGACATCCTGACAGATGCCGTGATCGACCGGGCGCGCGGCGCCCTGGTCGGCCTCGCGGTCGGCGACGCGCTCGGCACCACGCTGGAGTTCAGCACCCGCGACAGCCGGCCCCACCACCGGGAGATGACCGGCGGCGGCCCGTTCGGGCTACAGCCCGGGCAATGGACCGACGACGCCAGCATGGCGCTGGCCCTGGCCGACAGCCTGATCGCCCGCAGCGGCTTCGACGCGACCGACCTGATGGACCGCTTCGTCTCCTGGTGGCAGGAGGGCCGCTACTCCTGCACCGGTGCCTGCTTCGACATCGGCAACGCCACCCGGCAGGCGCTGGATCACTACCTGCATGGCGGCGGCCCCTTCGCCGGATCGACCGACCCGACCACGGCCGGCAACGGATCGCTGATGCGGCTGGCGCCCGCCGTGCTGCACAGTCTCCGCGACCCCGAGGCCTGCCGCCGCATCGCCGCCGATCAGAGCCGCACCACCCATGGCGCGCGCGAGGCGACGGAAGCCTGCGTCTTCTTCGGCGAGATGCTGCGATCAGCGATCCTGGGGACCGGCAAGGCCGAGATCCTGGCTCCCCGGGCCTGGGAGGGCGCCGCCAGGATCCGGAGCATCGCCCATGGCGATTGGCGCGGCCAGCCGCGCGCGTTGATCGAATCCTCTGGCTATGTCGTGCACACGCTGGAGGCCGCCCTGTGGGCGGTGGACCGCACCGACAGCTTCGAGGAGGCGCTGGTCCTCGCGGTGAACCTCGCCGACGATTCCGATTCGGTCGGCGCCGTCACCGGCCAGCTGGCCGGCGCGCTGTACGGCCTGTCCGGCATCCCCGCGCGCTGGCTGGAACCGCTGGCTTGGCGCGAGCGGATCGTGGAGATGGCGGACGCCCTGGTTGCCCAAAGCTAAGCCGCCTTGACGCCTGTCAGCCCGGCTTCCCAGGCCAGCAGGGCCTGCTTCTTGCTGGAGCCCCAGCGATAGGTGTGGATGATGCCGCTGGCCCGGATGACCCGGTGGCAGGGGATCAGCACCGACACCGGGTTGGACCCGACCGCGCCGCCCACAGCGCGGCTGGCGGACGGCCGGCCGATCGCCATGGCGATGTCGCCATAGCTGGCCACGAGGCCGGGCGGGATCGACAGCAGCGCCTCCCACACCTTGACCTGGAAGTTGGTGCCGCGCAGCAGCACCGGCAGCGGCGGACGCTGCCCCACCGGTGCGAACATCCGCGCCACCACCGCGGCAGTGGCCGCCTGGTCGCGCTCCAGCTCCGCCCCTGGCCATTCGCCGGCGAACTCGGCCACGGCCGCGCCCTCGTCGCCGGTGACGAAGCTGAACCAGCAGAC
>NZ_JBCNNF010000564.1:0-3534 GCF_039594555.1 Inquilinus sp. | reverse complement strand
GGACACCGGCCTGCCCTCCTATTCCAACGTCTATTTCGCCACCGACGCGGCGCTGGCGCAGAATGCCGAGGTGCTGGCGAAGTTCCTGCGCGCCGTGGCCAAGGGCTGGGCCTGGACCCATGCGCATCCGAAGGAGGCGGTGGACCTGACCGTGGACGCCTATCCGCAGCTGGACCGCGAGACCGAGCAGGCGACGATCGGGCTGGTGCTGAAGCTGAGCTTCGACGCCGACACCAAGGCCAAGGGCTGGGGCTGGTTCGACCCGGCCGCGATCGCCGAGCAGGTGCGGATCTACGACTCGATCGGCCAGTTCCAGGGCAACGCGCCGAAGCCGGAGGACTGCTGGTCGAGCGCGATCCTGGAGATGACCGCAGCCGACCGGCCGAAGCTGGGGTGACGGGACGGGTGGACAGCGCCGCGATCCGCTGCCGGGGGCTCGCTCTCGGATACGGCTCCGTCCCCGTGCTGGACGGCGTCGACCTGGACGTGCCGCAGGGCGGCTTCCTGACCATCCTCGGCCCCTCGGGCTGCGGCAAGTCGACCCTGCTGCGGGTGGTGGCCGACCTGCTGGCGCCGCTGGCCGGGGAGATCGCGGTGCTGGGCGGCCCGCCGGACGCGGCCCGGCAGCGCCGCGACATCGGCTTCGTGTTCCAGGACCCGACCCTGCTGCCCTGGCGCAGCGTGCGCGCCAATATCGAGCTGCCGCTGCAGGTCGGCCGCGGCCGCGCCGGCAAGCCGGATGTCGCGGCGACCGACGACCTGCTGGCCCTGCTCGGCCTCGGCGGGCTGGCGGAGCGGATGCCGGACCAGCTGTCCGGCGGCCAGCGCCAGCGCGTGGCCATCGCCCGCGCTTTGCTGTCCCGGCCGCGCATCCTGCTGATGGACGAGCCCTTCGGCGCGCTGGACGAGATCACCCGCGACCGGCTGAACGACGAGATGCTGGCGCTGTGGCGGCGTACCGGCACCACCGTCCTGTTCGTCACCCATAGCATCGCCGAGGCGGTGTATCTGGGCCAGCAGGTGCTGGTGCTGGCCGCCCATCCCGGCCGGGTGCAGGAGATCGTCGACCTGCGGCCGCTGAAGGACGCCGACGGCCGCTGCGACCGCGACGCGCCGGAGGTGACCGCCGTCTGTGCTCATCTGCGACGCTTGCTGGCTGTGGGGTCGGAGAGAGCGGCATGACGGCCGTATCGGTTCTGGCTTCGGGAACCCCCTCCCCCTGCCCCCCTCCCGCGAGGGGAGGGGGGACTCATTTTTTCATGTCATCGGGGGCCGCTCTCGACGCCACCCCAACCCTGTCCCCCCTCCCCTCGCGGGAGGGGGCTAGGGGGAGGGGGTTCCCGCAGCAAGAGCCGGAGCCCCAGGCATGACCCGTCCCTCCGACCTGCTGTGGCCGGCGCTGGGGGCGCTGTCGATCCTGCTGGCCTGGCAGTTCGTGGTGCCGGCGCTGGGCGTGCCGGCCTTCATCGTTCCGGGCCCCGCCGCGGTGTTCGGCAAGCTGTGGACCGATCGGATCCTGCTGCTCTCCAACGCCGGGCCGACGGCGCTGGAGGCGGCGCTGGGCTTCCTGCTGGGCAACGCGGTCGCCGTGCTGCTGGCGATCCTGTTCACCTACAGCCGGCCGGTGCGCGCCGCGTATTTCCCGATCGTGCTGTTCCTCAACACCATCCCTGTCCTGGCCCTGGCGCCGATCTTCATCCTGATGTTCGGGCTGGGCCTGCTGCCGAAGATCGTGATCGCCGCGGTGATCTGCTTCTTCCCGACCCTGATCGCCATGGTCCGCGGCCTGACCCTGGCGACGCCGAACGAGCGCGAGCTGATGCGGGTGCTGTCGGCCAGCGGCTGGGAGAGCTTCTGGCGGCTGCGTGCGCCGCGGTCGCTGCCGATGCTGTTCACCGCCTTGCGCATCGCCGCCACCGGCAGCGTCATCGGCGCCATCGTCGGCGAGTGGATCGGATCGAATGCCGGGCTGGGCGCGCTGATCATCCAGGCCACCTTCAACTACCAGGCCGACCGGCTGTTCGCCGCGGTCTTCATCGCCGCGGCGATGGGGCTGATCGCCTTCGGCCTGGTGGTGCTGGTCGAGCGGCTGGGCTTCCGCCGCTGGGTGCGGTAGGCGGCGGCAGGAACCAACCTAAACGTCTGGCATATGGACCCGGCCTCCCATGCCGGCTCATATGGGTTGACAGCCAGCTTCCGCAGACACAAAGTTCACTTGATGGTTAACTATCAAGAACCCGCCCTCGACCGCACCTTCGCCGCCCTGGCCGACCCGACGCGCCGGGCGCTGATCGCCCGGCTGGGGGCGGAGCAGGATGTCTCGGTCAGCGAGCTGGCCCGGCCCTTCACCATGTCGCTGCCGGCGGTGATGAAGCATCTCGACGTGCTGTCGGATGCCGGGCTGATCACGCGGACCAAGACCGGGCGCACCGTGACCTGCCGCCTGTCCGCGGCACCGATGGAGCAGGCGATGGACTGGCTGAGCCGATACCAGCGCTTCTGGTCCGAACAGCTCGACCGCCTGGCCGCCTTCGTCGAGGAGGAATCGTGCTCGCCAAGCCCAGCCTCAGCATCCGGCGCCGCCTCGCCGCCCCTCCCGCCCGGGTCTACGGGGCCTGGACCGACCCGGAAAAAATGATGCGGTGGTTCGGGCCGGAGGGCGCCGAGACCATCAGCGCCGAGGCCGACCCGCGCACCGGCGGCCGCTACCATGTCGCCTTCTCCACCCCGGACGGCGAGCGCCACGACATCGGCGGCGTGTACAAGGAGGTGGTGCCGAATGAGAGGCTGGTGTTCAGCTGGGTCTGGCGGACCATGCCGGAGCGGGAGTCGCAGGTGACGCTGACCCTGCGGCCGGACGGCGACGGCACGGTGCTGATCCTGACCCATGAGCAGTTCTTCGACGAGCCGGCCCGCGACCGCCACCGCGAGGGCTGGGGCGGCTGCCTTGACCGCCTGGCGCGCTATCTTCTGGAGGAGGCCGTCGCCTGAGCGGCGGCCATCCCCGGCGATAGAGGCCCCATGGCGGCGGAAAGCTTCGGCATCCTGATGTACAAGCGCGCGGGAGAGCGGCTGCTCGTTCTGCTGGCGCATCCCGGCGGCCCGTTCTGGCGCCGCAAGGACCTAGGCGCGTGGTCGATCCCGAAAGGCGAGCCGGAGCCCGGCGAGGCGCCGGAGGCCACCGCCCGCCGCGAATTCACCGAGGAGATCGGCACGGCGCCCGAGGGGCCGCTGCTGCCGCTCGGCCAGATCCGCCAGCGCGGCGGCAAGGCGGTCACGGCCTTCGCCGTCGCCGGCGACCTGGATGCCGGCCGGATCCGCAGCATCGAGTTCCAGATCGAATGGCCGCCGCGGAGCGGCCGGATGCAGTCCTTCCCCGAGATCGACCGGGCCGAATGGTTCGACCTGCCGACCGCGCGGGAGAAGATCTGGGAAGCGCAGCGGCCGCTGCTGGACCGGCTGGAGGAGATCCTGGCGGTGGAGGGGTGAGACAGTCTGTCCCGGCAAATGCGAATGCTTCTAATAATCGATAAC
>NZ_JBCNNF010000563.1:0-3537 GCF_039594555.1 Inquilinus sp. | reverse complement strand
CGTGGAGGATGCGGCCGGTGAACTTGACCCCGGCGATCTCCTTGACCTCCGGCCCGGAACCGCCGCCGGTGCCGGCGGTCGCCAGCTTGCGCCGCAGGTCGGAAACCTCGCGCTCCAGCCGCCGCCGCTCCTCGACCAGCGCGGCCAGGCGGGCCGGCAGCTCCTCCGGCGTCACCTTCAGCGCGCCGGCGGCATCGGCCAGGAGAGCGTCGCGATGGGCGGCATAGGCCACAGCCCCCTCGCCGGTCACCGCCTCGATGCGGCGGATGCCGGCGGCCACGGCCCCTTCCGAGACCAGGCGGAAGGCGCCGATATCGCCGGTGCGGCTGACATGGGTGCCGCCGCACAGCTCCTGCGAATAGACCCGGTTGCCGTCCTGGCCCATGCCGACGACGCGCACCGTGTCGCCGTATTTCTCGCCGAACAGCGCCATGGCGCCGGCGGCGATCGCGTCCTCCGGCGTCATCAGCCGGGTGGTGACCTCGGAATTCTCGCGGATCCGGGCGTTGACCTCGGCCTCGACCACGGCGATGTCCTCGGGGGTCAGCGGCCGCGGCTGGCTGATGTCGAAGCGCAGCCGCTCCGGCGCCACCAGCGACCCCTTCTGGGTGACATGCTCGCCCAGCCGGCGGCGCAGCGCCTCATGCAGCAGATGGGTGGCGGAGTGGTTGGCGCGCAGGGCGCTGCGGCGGGCATGGTCGACCTTGAGCTCGACCGCGTCGCCGACCTTCAGCGTGCCGCCCGCGACCGTGCCGATATGGGCCCACAGCACGCCGGCTTGCTTCTGGGTGTCGCGCACCGCCACGGTGACGCCGCCCGGCGCGGTGCCCCCAGCAAGCGTAATCGTGCCGGCATCGCCCATCTGGCCGCCGCTCTCGCCATAGAACGGGGTCTGGTTGACCACGACCAAGACCTCGGCGCCCGGCCCGGCCTGGTCGACGACCTGGCCGTCGACCACCAGCGCGGTGACGACACCCTCGGCCGCCTCGGTGTCATAGCCAAGGAATTCAGTGGGTTCGAGCTTTTCCTTCAACTCGAACCACAGCGCGCCGGTGGCGGCCTCGCCGGAGCCGGCCCAGTTCTTCCGGGCCTCGGCGCGCTGCCGCTCCATCGCCGTCTCGAAGCCGGCGGTGTCGACCGCGCGGCCCTGGCCGCGCAGCACGTCCTGGGTCAGGTCGAGCGGGAAACCGTAGGTGTCGTACAGCTTGAAGGCCACGTCGCCCGGCAGGGCCTGGCCGGAGCCAAGGCGGCCGGTCTCGTCCTCCAGGAGGCGCAGGCCGCGGTCGAGGGTCTGCTTGAAGCGGGTCTCCTCCAGCTTCAGCGTCTCGGTGATCAGCGCCTCGGCCCGCACCAGCTCGGGATAGGCGGCGCCCATCTGGCGCACCAGCGCCGGCACCAGCCGGTACATCACCGGGTCGCGCGCGCCGATCAGATGGGCGTGGCGCATGGCGCGGCGCATGATCCGGCGCAGCACGTAGCCGCGGCCTTCGTTGGACGGCATGACGCCGTCGGCCATCAGGAAGGAGGTGGCGCGCAGATGGTCGGCGATCACCCGGTGGCTGACCTTGTGCGGGCCGTCCGGGTCGCTGTTGGTGGCATCGGCCGAGGCCTCGATCAAGGCCCGCATCAGGTCGATGTCGTAATTGTCGTGCTTGCCCTGCAGCACGGCGGCGATGCGCTCCAGCCCCATGCCGGTGTCGATCGACGGCCGCGGCAGGTCGACCCGCGTCTCCTTGGTGACCTGCTCGTACTGCATGAAGACGAGGTTCCAGATCTCGATGAACCGGTCGCCATCCTCGTCCGGGCTGCCCGGGGGGCCGCCGGCGATGCCGGGACCGTGGTCGAAGAAGATCTCCGAGCACGGGCCGCAGGGGCCGGTGTCGCCCATCGCCCAGAAATTGTCCGAGGTCGGGATGCGGATGATCCGCTCCTCCGGCAGGCCGGCGATGCGGCGCCACAGCCCGGCCGCCTCGTCATCGGTGTGGTACACCGTGACCAGCAGCTTGTCCTTGGGCAGGCCGTACTCCTTGGTGATCAGGCCCCAGGCCAGATCGATCGCCCGCTCCTTGAAATAGTCGCCGAAGGAAAAATTCCCCAGCATCTCGAAGAAGGTGTGGTGCCGGGCGGTGTAGCCAACATTCTCGAGATCGTTGTGCTTGCCGCCGGCGCGGACGCATTTCTGCGAGGTGGTGGCGCGCTGGTAGGGCCGCGTCTCCATGCCGGTGAAGACGTTCTTGAACTGCACCATGCCGGCATTGGTGAACAGCAGCGTCGGGTCGTTCCGCGGCACCAGCGGGCTGGAGGCCACAACCTCATGGCCGTTCTCGCCGAAAAAATCGAGGAAGGTCGAGCGGATGTCGTTGACGGTCTGCATCGGGGAGGTCGGCCTGGGCGTCTGATGGTGCGGCCCCGGAGAACCCGACGGCCGAGCCGACGCTTGTAGCGCGCCGGGGCGACCGCTGTCCAGGAACGGGACTCGGATCAAGGGCTACCGCCGCAACGCGGCCGGTCCGGATCTGCCCGGACCGGATCTTTCGTCCTGATGTCGACAGGATCCTGCGTGGTATATAGCGGAATATTTCATATTTATGACATCCGCGGATCCCATGCCCAACGATCAGAATTATTCCCTGACCGAGACCGAGATCCTGGCCCTCGAACTGCATCGCCAGCTCTACGGGCACTGCCCCTATGCCGGCGACATCGAGGTGCTGGTCGAGGAGCTCGAGCGCCGGGAGCGCCGGTCGGCGGCGGTCAACGGCATCCTGGAGGAAGGCCGCCGCTTCCTCGCGGCGCAGCGGCGATAGGGCGGCGGGCAGCCCTCTCTCCGACGGCGTACACATCGAATAGCGGTAGCGAATGCCGGATCTACGAACAGATTGCCTCTCCCGCTTGCGAGACCTTTTCAGAACTCCCCACACCGTCATTGCGAGCGCAGCGAAGCAATCCATGCCGCCGCTGTTGCGGGACGATGGATTGCTTCGTCGGCTTCGCCTCCTCGCAATGACGATGAGGGACGGACGTCGCGAAAAGGTTTCGTTTGCGGGATGGGGTGGCTCCAGCCTATCCGCCCGCCCCCTTCCTCACCCGGTGTCGGGAAGGTCGGGCGTCGCGAAGCAGTTATAGGGATCGATGCCGAGGGACCGGCAGAGCCGTCGGGCGACAGTCTGGGTGGTCTCGGTGTCGAGCCATTCGGTGACGTCGGCCTCCCGCAGCCGGACCGCCAGCCCGGCCAGGATTCCCGGGATCCGCGCCGGGTCGCGCAGATCGGCGAAGCTGCGCTCGACCGCCGCGGCGGCCGCGTCCCGGCGCCGGGCCCGTTCGGCCTTGACCCTGGCCTCGTCGCCGGCGGGCCGGGCCGGTTGCGGCGTGGCCGGCCAGGCGGCCGCCCAGCGGCTCCATTCCTCGGCCAGGCCCAGGCCGCAGGCCAGCCCGGCCATCACCGAGCCCGCCGGCCGGTCCTCGACCCGGACCGTCTCGTTCCAGCAGCAATGTACCGACCGGCAGCGCCTTGTTCTTCAGCAGGGAGATAGTGCT
>NZ_JBCNNF010000562.1:0-3538 GCF_039594555.1 Inquilinus sp. | reverse complement strand
ACCTGATGCTCGGCCTGGCGATCCCGATCATGTTCGCCACCCTGGCGCAGATGTGCATGCTGACGGTCAACGACCTCGACCTCGGCATCGGTGCTTATGTCGGCTTCGTCACCTGCGTCGCAGCCACCTGGCTGGTCGACACGCCGCTGCTCGGCATCGCCGTGCTGGCCGGCGGCGTTCTGGCCTATGCCGCGGCCGGCGCGCTGATCCATTGGCGCAACGTGCCGTCGCTGGTGGTGACGCTGGGGATGAGCTTCGTCTGGCTCGGCCTCGCCATCCTGGTGCTGCCGTCCCCCGGTGGCGCCAGCCCGGCCTGGCTGCGCGCGGCGATGGGCTGGAAGCCGCCCTATGTGCCGCTGCCGATCCTGGTCGCCATCGCGCTGGCCGCGCTGGTGCACCTGTTCCTGATGCGCTCGGCCCTCGGCTCGGTGCTGCGCGGCGCCGGCGGCAACCCGAAGGCGATCGCCCGGGCCGGCTGGTCGCTGCTGAAGATCCGGGTCGGGCTCTATGCCCTGGCCGGGGTGTTCGGGCTGCTGTCCGGCCTGTCGCTGCTGGGCCTCTCCACCTCGGGCGACGCCAACATCGCCCAGCGCTACACCCTGCTGTCGATCGCCGGGGCGATCCTCGGCGGCTGCGACTTCGTCGGCGGCCGGGTGTCGCCGGTCGGGGCGGTGACCGGGGCGCTGGTGCTGACCCTGGCCGGGTCGCTCCTCACCTTCATGCGGATCTCGCCCGACTGGCAGATCGGCGCCCAGGGCGCGATCCTGATCATCGTCCTGGCCTTGCGGGCCCTGACCAGCCGGAGGCGGCCGCGATGACCCGGATCTCGACCTGGACGTCCGACCGGCCCTGGCTGTGGTCCTGGGCCGGGGCGGTACTGCTGTGGCTGGCGGTGGTGGCCATCGCGGCGGGCGAGGGGGCGGGGCAGGTGCTGACCGCCGCGCTCAGCTTCGGCGTGTTCTTCGTCGTCGTCGCCATCGGCCAGATGTTCGTGATCGCGATGGGGCCGGGCAATATCGACCTGTCGATCCCCTCCAACATCGCCCTGTCCGGCTCCGTCGCCATGATCGTCATGGCCGGGCAGGATGGCATGATCCTGCCCGGCCTGGCCGCGGCGCTGGCCGCCGGCCTCGTCGTCGGCATCGCCAACTGGGCACTGATCCGCGGCTTCGCCATGCCGCCGATCATCGCCACCCTGTCCTCCAGCCTGGTGTTCCAGTCGGTCGCCATCGCCTATGGCCGCGGGCTGCGCATCTCCCCGCCCGACGGCTTCGCCGCCTTCACCACGATGCAAATCTGGGGCGTGCCGGTGATGGCGGTGGCCGGCTTCGCCCTGGCCGCCATCATGGCGGTGGTGCTGCAACGCACGATCTACGGCCGGTCGGTGCTGGCGGTCGGGCAGAATCCACGCGCCGCCCATCTCGCCGGGGTGAAGGTCGAGCGCACCCGGTTCCTGACCTATGCCCTGTCCGGCGGCTTCGCCGGCCTGGCCGGGGCGCTGATGGCCGGGTATTTCGGCGGCGCCTCGCTCGACATGGGCAAGGACTATCTCCTGAACTCGATCGCCGTGGTGGTGATCGGCGGCACCAGCGTCGCCGGCGGCCGGGCCAACCTGCCGGGGCTGTGGGGCGCGTCGCTGTTCCTGTTCCTGCTGGTGACGATGCTGAACGCGCTCGGCACCGGAACCGGGTTGCGGCTGGTGCTGACCGGCCTGATCATCATCGCCGTGATCGTCGCGGCGGGCGGCGAGAAGACGCGCTGAGACGAGGAGATCCCCTTTGGCCACCCACAAGATCGCCGTCATCGGCCTCGGCAAGATCACGCAGGACCAGCACCTGCCGGTGATCGACAAGAGCGGCTCGTTCGAGCTGGCGGCCGTGGTCAGCACCCGCGGCCTCAGCCATGGCGGCGTGCCGAGCTATCGCACCCCGGCCGAGCTCTATGCCGCCCGGCCGGATATCGGCATCGTCGCGGTCAACACCCCGCCGGAAGTGCGCCACGCCCTCGCCCGCGAGGCGCTGCTGGCCGGCAAGGACGTGCTGCTGGAGAAGCCGCCGGCGGCGACGCTGACCGAGCTGGCCGATCTCGA
The DNA here is from genome assembly GCF_039594555.1 of Inquilinus sp. Lineage (GTDB taxonomy): Bacteria > Pseudomonadota > Alphaproteobacteria > DSM-16000 > Inquilinaceae > Inquilinus. The sequence continues at coordinate 1,449 of NZ_JBCNNF010000562.1, read as the reverse complement.
GGCGACGGCCGCGGCGCAGGGCCGGGTGCTGTTCGCCACCTGGCATTCGCGCTTCAACCCGGCGGTCGAGGCGGCGCGGCAGCTGCTGGCCGCGGGCGTCCGCTCGGTCAAGATCGAGTGGCGCGAGGATGTGCGGAAATGGCATCCGGGGCAGGATTGGGTTTGGGCGCCGGGCGGCTTCGGCGTGTTCGATCCCGGCATCAACGCCCTGTCGATCTTCACCCGCATCCTGCCGTTCACGCCTTTCGTCCGCAGCGCCGAGCTGACCTACCCGGCCAACCGGCAGACGCCGATCGCGGCGCAGCTCGTCTTCGGCAGCACCGACCCGGCGGCGCCCGCCTTGACCGCCGATTTCGACTGGCGCGAGCAGGGCGACGAGAAATGGCACATGACGATCGAGACGGCGGATGGCCGGTCGGCCCGGCTGTTCAAGGGCGGCTGCGCGCTGTCGGTCGGCGGCACGGTCACGGTCGAGGCGCCGAGCGAGGAGTATGAGCGGATCTACGCGCATTTCGCCGAACTGCTCGCCGCCCGCCGCAGCGATGTCGACGGCGCGCCCCTGCGCCTGGTCGCCGACGCGATGCTGGTGGGCAAGCGGCTGAGCACCGATCCGTTCGAGTGGTCGGCGGGATAAACCGAGTCCCCCCTTCCCTGCCCCTCCCGCAAGAGGTCCAGAGCTGGGGTTCAAACTCTCGGCCGATTGCCGGGCGCACTTCGATCTGCCATCGCCACCACCGTCGGCCAGGTGAAGCGGCTGTGCCGTGAGGCACACAAACCCTTCGTGCCGCTGCGCACCGCCAGCCTGGCCAGCTTCGCCGCCGCGGTGGGGACGATGGGACAGGCGGCCGCGGCGGAGTGAGGCCCCGGCAAAAGTCGTTCAGCCTCTCAGAATTCCAGACACCGTCATTGCGACCCCGGCCTTGAGCCGAAGCAATCCAGGGGCCGGTGCGCACCGGCCCCTGGATTGCTTCGTCGGCTTCGCCTCTTCGCAATGACGCCGAAGGATCGGTGATGACGATCGGATCCGGCCTCACCCCCCGGTCCTAGTCGAGATACCCCTTGCCCTTGAGCCAGGCCTTGAGGCCCTGCTTGCTGTCCGGCTTCACCTGCTGGGCGAAGCCGTTCTCGTGCATCAGCGTCTTCTGCTTCGGGTCGTACCAGAGCGGATCCTGGCTGGGCACCGAGCCGAGGCCGACCGGATCGGTGACCTTCTTCGGCGGCGCCCACCAGCGGTCGCCCTGCCAGTGCATCTTGGTCGCAGAATCCTCATATTGCTTGGTCTCGGCGTTGTAGGTGACGCCGGGATATTTCGAGAGGTCGGCCTTGGTCGGGTCCGGCGGCAGCTCGAGATATTTGAGGTCGTCCTGGCTGTCCCGCAGCTTGCCGTCCTTGGCCGTCATGTCCTTGACGGTCTTGGCCACCTCCTCCGCCTGGTCCGGCGTCCAGCGG
>NZ_JBCNNF010000561.1:0-3542 GCF_039594555.1 Inquilinus sp. | reverse complement strand
CTCGATCCCCTCTGTTCCCGATCACATGAATCCGAAGCCGGCGATCGGCTCCATCCGGAAGCCGTCTCTCGTCGGTCACAGAACTGAAACAGGGTGATAGTCCAGATTTCCCATTCCGGATCAAGATCGATTTCCAATATCCAGGCAGTATTTGTTGTTTATTTGTCTGATCTAAAGAATATTGAACTTGAGCCAATTTCATCTGATCCGGGTTTTTGCGGCGGCGAATGCGCATGCTGATGGAAGCGCTGGAAAGCGAGGTCCAGGCTGCGCTGGTCGCAAAGGCGTTGCGGCGCGCGGTGCTCTGCTTCATAGTCCGCCGCCGACCGACCCAGGAGGGCAAAATGACGACCATCATGTCCGAGCAGAAAGGAGTTCCCGCCCATCGCAAGGACATGACACGTCATGTTGTCCCGACTCCGGAGGTCGCCGGCGCGCCGAGACGCGCCGCCTAGCGGCCCCACTTTCCGATCCATCAGCCAGGACGGCGCTGCCGTCGCGGTCGACGATGCCCTCTCCCCGCTGACCCGCCGTTCCGGCGGCGATGTGCCGCGTGCCGTCGCTCGCGCGCGGATCCGCAAGTTCCTGTCCTATTACCGGCCGCACATCCCGCTGCTGGCGGCCGACCTGTTCTGCGCCGTCGTGGTCTCGGCCACGGCGCTGATCCTGCCGCTCGGCGCCAACATCGTCACCCGGCGGCTGACCGGCCTGGACGATGCAACCGGAATGCTGGATGAGGTTTATATGCTGGGCGCGGCGATGCTCGCCGTGGTCCTGCTGCAGGCCGTGGCCAACCTGTTCGTCGACTACCAGGGCCATATGATGGGGGCGAAGATGGAAAGCGCCCTGCGCCGCGAGCTGTTCGGCCACCTGCAGAAACTGTCCTTCAGCTTCTACGACCGCGAGCGCACCGGCCAGCTGATGAGCCGGATCACCAACGACCTGTTCTCGCTCGGCGAGCTGTACCATCACGGGCCGGAGGATCTGGCGATCGCGGTGCTGAAATTCGCCGGCGCCATCGCCATCCTGGCCTGGATCGACCTGCCGCTGGCCCTGATGATCCTGGCGGTGCTGCCCTTCGCCGTCGTCTACGCGCTGCACTTCAACCGCCGCATGAACCGGGCGCTGGAGCTCAGCAAGCAGCGCATCGCCGCGGTCAATGAGCGGGTGGAGGATGCGCTGGCGGGCATCCGGGTGGTGCAGTCCTTCGCCAATGAGGATGTCGAGAACCGCCGCTTCGCGGTGCAGAACGCCGCTTTCCTCGACAGCCGCCGCGCCGGCTATCGCAGCGAGGCGTTCTTCTCGATGGGGATCGAGAGCTTCCCGCAGCTGATAACGGTGGTGATCATCGTCGCCGGCGCGGTCCGGGTGGCGGAGGGGCAGCTCGCCGTCGCCGACATGCTGACCTTCCTGCTCTGCGTCGCGGCGCTGGTCGATCCGGTGAAGCGGCTGGCGAACTTCGCCCGGCTCTGGCAGGAGGGCTATACCGGCTTCACCCGGATGATGGAGGTCCTGGAGATCGAGCCGGACATCCAGGACCGGCCCGGCTCGGTCGCGCTGGCCCGGCCACGCGGCGCCATCTCCTTCCGGGAGGTCGGCTTCCGCTACGAGGACGACCGGCCGCATGTGTTCCGGGACCTGTCGCTCGACATCCGGCCGGGCGAGTTCGTCGCCCTGGTCGGTGCCTCGGGCGGCGGCAAGAGCACGCTCTGCGCCCTGATCCCGCGCTTCTACGAGGCGACGGAGGGCCGGATCCTGATCGACGGCACCGACATCCGCGACGTCACCCTGGCGTCGCTGCGCCGGGCGGTGGGCGTGGTGCAGCAGGACGTCTACCTGTTCGCCGGCACCGTGGCGGAGAATCTGCGCTACGGCCGGCCGGAGGCGACGGAGGCGGAGATCGTCGCGGCGGCCAAGGCGGCCAATGCGCATGACTTCATCACCGCGCTGCCGGACGGCTACGACACCGATATCGGCCAGCGCGGCGTCAAGCTGTCGGGCGGCCAGAAGCAGCGCCTGACCATCGCCCGGGCCTTCCTGAAGGACCCGGCGGTGCTGATCTTCGACGAGGCCACCAGCGCGCTCGACAACGAGAGCGAGCGGGCGGTGCAGGCGGCACTGCTGGACCTGGCACGGGACCGCACGACGCTGGTGATCGCCCACCGGCTGTCGACCGTGCGCCACGCCGACCGCATCCTGGTCCTGACCGACCAGGGCATCGCCGAGCAGGGGACGCATGAGGAGCTGCTGGCCGCCGGCGGCGCCTATGCCGGGCTGTACCGGGTGCAGGCCTCCTTCTGAGGGATGTCCGCCCGTGGCTCGGCGGCCGCGGGCGGACCCTCACCACAGATACGGCACCAGCCGGGCGGTGCCGCGGCTGTAATCGGCATAGGCCGGGCCGAAGGCCTCGGCCATGAAGCGTTCCTCGATCACGATCTTGCGCAGGAAGGCCGCAGCCATCAGCGCCAGGGCGACCAGCGCGCTCCAGCGGTCGATGGCGACCACCGTGCCGACCGCCGCCAGCAGCAGGCCGGTGTAGATCGGGTGGCGCACCAGGGCGTAGGGGCCGCTGCGCACCAACTCGTGGTCCTGCTTCAGCGTCACCGTGCCGCTCCAGTTGCCGGCCAGGTGCAGCCGGGCCCAGACGGCGAAGCCCAGCCCGGCCGCGACCAGCAGCGCGCCGGCGATGTCGAAGCCGCCGGCGCGCGGCAGGATCGGCGCGCCCAGGGCCGGCCCGGCCATCCCCGGCCGGATGAACAGCCACGCGGCCAGAACCAGCGGAATGATGTGCGACAGGCGCGAGGCCACGGATTCGCGTCGCTGCGCCGGCTTGGTGCCGAAGGCGGCCAGGTGCCAGTAGACGAACCACGCCACCCACAGGCCGATGATGACGAACGCCAAGGCGCCCTCCGCGATCATCCCCCTCGCCGGCGCCATCCTAGCGAGGCGCAGCGAGCGGGTCGAGCGGCCCCGGGCGCGGCGCGCCCGGGGCCGCGGCCGAACCCAAAAAAGCCGCGATGCCGGTATAGTGGGCTGCGGTGTCACGGGCCTGCCGCTGCCGCGCGGCCGGCCGTCAGGGTTGATCCGGAGGGATGGATGGGGAGTCGGCGGATCCGGCACGGCCTCGGCATGCTCGCGGCCGTGCTGCTGGCCCTGGGCTGCGGCACCGCCATGGCCCAGCGGCAGGACCAGTTCGACGGCGCGGGCCGCTATCTCGGCTATGTCGAGCGCAGCGGCGACCGCATGAACCGGTACGATGCCGGGGGCCGCTATCTCGGCTACGACCGGCGCAACGGCGCCCGGATCGAGCGCTACGACGCAAGCGGCCGCTACCAGGGCTATCGCGAGGACCAGCCGGGCGGCCGCCGGCTGCAATACGATGCCGGGGGCCGGTATCTCGGCTATATCGAGCGCAGCGGCGACCGGCTGAACCGCTACGATTCGGGCGGCCGCTATCTGGGCTATGAGCAGCCGGACGGCGACCGGGTGAAGCAGTACGACGCCGACGGGCACTACATCGGCACACGCGACGAGTGACCGGC
>NZ_JBCNNF010000560.1:0-3547 GCF_039594555.1 Inquilinus sp. | reverse complement strand
AATCGCCTCCCAGGCCGTGATCTCCGGCGCCTTCTCGGTGAGCCAGCAGGCGGCCCAGCTGGGCTACATGCCGCGGCTGGAGGTGCGCCACACCTCGGCCGAGGAGAAGGGCCAGATCTACATCTCGCGGATCAACTGGTCGCTCTATGCGGCGGTGGTGATCCTGGTGGTCGGCTTCGGCTCCTCCAGCGCCCTGGCCGGGGCTTACGGCATCGCCGTCACCGGCACCATGGCCGTGACCAGCGTGCTGGCCTATCTGGTCGCCCGCCACCGCTGGGGCTGGAGCCGCTGGACCGCAGCGCCGCTGTTCGCCACCTTCCTGTTCATCGACCTGGCCTTCTTCGGCGCCAACACCATCAAGATCCTGCATGGCGGCTGGTTCCCGCTGGTGCTGGCGGTGGCGCTGACGACGCTGATGTGGGTGTGGCGCAAGGGGCGCGAGATCCTGTACCGGCGCCGCTACCGCGACGCCATCCCGCTGGCCACCTTCGTCGACGGCAAGATGTACAAGCGCGCGCATCGCGTGCCCGGCACCGGCATCTTCATGACCGGCAATGTCGGCGTCGTGCCCTTCGCCCTGCTGCACAACCTGAAGCACAACAAGATCATCCATGAGCGGGTGGTGCTGCTGAAGGTCGAGACCACGGACGAGCCGCGGGTCGATGACGAGCAGCGCATCGAGATCAAGGACCTGGGCGACGGCTTCTACACCGTGATCGTGCGCTACGGCTTCCAGCAGCAGCCGGACATCCCGCGCGCCTTGGCCGCCTGCTCGTCCAAGGGGCTTGGCTTCAACATGGCCGACACGTCGTTCTTCATGAGCCGGGAATACTTCGTGCCGTCGCCGCGGCCGGAGCTGCCGCCCTGGCAGGAATGGCTGTTCATCCTGATGTCGAACAACGCGCTGAGCGCGACGGAGTTCTTCCGCATCCCGGCCAACCGGGCGGTGGAGCTGGGCTCGCATCTGGAGATCTGAGGGCCCCTTCGCGAGCCCCTGGCGCAAACCGGACGGGGCGCGGCGCGGGCTCGATTGACACCTGCCCGCCGCCCCGCTTTAGTCCCTCCGCGCCCAGTTGATGCTGACGGGAGTGACGGGATGAAGAAGGTCTATCCGGATGCCACGGCGGCGCTGGCCGGCGTGCTCCGCGACGGGATGATGGTGATGGCCGGCGGATTCGGCCTGTGCGGCATCCCGGAGAAGCTGATCGACGCCATCGCGCTCAGCGGCGTCACCGGCCTGACGGTGGTGTCGAACAATTGCGGCATCGACGGCGTCGGCCTCGGCAAGCTGCTCGAGCGCGGCCAGATCAAGAAGATGATCTCGTCCTATGTCGGCGAGAACAAGCTGTTCGCCCAGCAGTACCTGTCCGGCGCGCTGGAGCTGGAGTTCAACCCGCAGGGCACGCTGGCCGAGCGCATCCGCGCCGGCGGCGCCGGCATCCCCGCCTTCTTCACCAAGACCGGCGTCGGCACCATCGTCGCCGAGGGCAAGGAGGTGCGTGAGTTCGACGGCGCCCAGTATGTGATGGAGCGCGGGCTGTTCGCCGACCTGGCCATCGTCAAGGCCTGGAAGGGCGACACCGAGGGCAACCTGATCTACCGGAAGACCGCGCGGAACTTCAATCCGATGATGGCGACCGCGGCCAAGGTGACGGTGGCCGAGGTCGAGGAGCTGGTGGATGTCGGCGGGCTGGACCCGAACCAGATCCACACCCCCGGCATCTATGTGAAGCGCATCCTTCAGGGCAAGGACTACGAGAAGCGCATCGAGCAGCGCACCACCCGCCCGCGTGCGGCCTGAGCGAGGGAGAGCATCATCATGCCCTGGACCCGTGAGCAGATGGCCGCCCGCGCCGCGAAGGAGCTGCAGGACGGCTTCTACGTCAATCTCGGCATCGGCATCCCGACGCTGGTGGCGAACTACATCCCCGACGGCGTGACCGTGGCGCTGCAGAGCGAGAACGGCATGCTGGGCATGGGCCCCTTCCCCTATGAGGGCGAGGAGGACCCGGACCTGATCAACGCCGGCAAGCAGACGATCACCGAGCTGCCACAGTCGAGCTATTTCAGCTCGGCCGACAGCTTCGCCATGATCCGCGGCGGCCATATCGACCTGTCGATCCTCGGCGCCATGCAGGTGTCGAAGGAGGGCGACCTCGCCAACTGGATGATCCCCGGCAAGATGGTGAAGGGGATGGGCGGGGCGATGGACCTGGTCGCCGGCGTCAAGCGCGTCGTCGTGATCATGGAGCACAACGCCAAGGACGGCACACCGAAGCTGCTGAACGCCTGCGACCTGCCGCTGACCGGCAAGGCCGTGGTCGACCTGGTGATCACTGAGCTCGGCGTGTTCGAGATCGGGCCGCAGGGCCTGACCCTGATCGAGGTCGCCGACGGCGTCACCGTCGACGAGATCCGGGCCAAGACCGAAGCGCCCTTCGCCACCCGGCCCGGCCTCGCCTGACCCCGCCCCGATGACGGGGGCGCCGCTGGCGGGCCATGACCGCTACGGCTACAGCGCGATCACCCGCCGGCCGGGCACGGCCTGGCCGGACGGGACCCGCCTTGCCGTCTATCTCGGCCTCAACCTCGAGCATTTCGCCTTCGGCGAGGGGCTGGGCGCCGAGCTGGCGCCGGGCGGGCCGCAGCCGGACGTGCTGAACTATGCCTGGCGCGACTACGGCAACCGGGTCGGCGCCTGGCGCCTGCTGGAGCTGTTCGACAGCCTGGCCCTGCCCTGCTCCGCCATCGTCAACGCCTCGATCTACGACCATTGCCCGGAGCTGCCGGCCGCCTTCCAGGCCCGCGGCGACGAGATCGTCGGCCACGGCCACAGCAATTCCGAGCGCCAGGGCGTGCTGGCCGAGGCGGAGGAGGCGGCGCTGATCCGCCGCGCCACCGACGCCATCGCCCGCCATGCCGGCGCGCCGCCGAAGGGCTGGCTCGGCCCCTGGATCTCGCAGAGCCACCGCACCCCCGACCTGCTGCACGAGGCGGGCTACGACTACCTGCTGGACTGGTGCCATGACGACCAGCCGGTGTGGATGCGCACCCGGACGGGGCGCATCCTGTCGGTGCCCTATCCGCAGGAGCTGAACGACATCCCGGCGATCGTGGCGCGCAAGATGAACGCCGACGCCTTCGCCGACATGATCATCGGCCAGTTCGACGAGATGCTGGAGCAGCAGGCGCATGGCCAGGCGCTGGTGATGGGCATGGCGCTGCATCCCTACATCGTCGGCCAGCCCTACCGGCTGCGCCAGCTGCGCCGCGCCTTGGCCCATATCGCCGCCCGGCGCGGCGAGGTCTGGATCACCACCGCCGGCGCCATCGCCGCCCACGCCGCGGCCCTGCCGCCGGGGATCGTGCCGGATTGAGCGCGGGGGCCAGCCGCGACGCTTGCCCCGGCCCGGTTCGAAGCCCAGATTAGAGCTTTCGCACATGCGAGAGAGCGGTCCCATGCCCGACGGCACTCCGGAGGCAAGCCTCAAGCTCGTGGCCGACATCACGGCGGTCGACGCCGCTGCCTGGGATGCCTGCGCCGGGC
>NZ_JBCNNF010000056.1:0-23056 GCF_039594555.1 Inquilinus sp. | reverse complement strand
GGCGCTGCCGCGCTGCTTCGGCCTGGACGATGTGGCGCGCGGCGGCCGGATGTGGGGGCTGGCGGCGCAGATCTACGCGCTGCGCCGGCCGGGCGACGGTGGCATCGGCGACAGCCGCGGCATCGCAGAGCTCGCCCGGGCGGCCGGGCGGGCGGGCGCGGATGCGCTGGCGCTGAGCCCGACCCACGCTTTGTTCACGGCGGAGCCCGGGCGCTTCGGCCCCTACTCCCCCTCCAGCCGCCTGTTCCTGAACCCGCTGCTGGCCGATCCCGCCGCGCTGTTCGGCCAGAGCCGCGTCGCCGCCGCGATCCGCAGCGCGGGTGTGGCCGAGGCCATGCGGCGCTGCGAGGACGCGGAACTGATCGACTGGCCCGAGGCGGCGAAGACCAAGCTGGCGCTGTTCCGCACCCTGTTCGACGGCTTCGACGCCGCTTCCGGCGGCGGCCTGGCGGAGGATTTCGCCGGCTTCGTCCGGGCCGGCGGCGACCTGCTGCAGGACCATGCCCGGTTCGAGGCGCTGCAGGCCGCCCGCTTGGCCGCCGATCCGTCCGACCGCGATTGGCGGCGCTGGCCGGCGGAGCTGCGCGACCCCGGAGGGCCGGCGGTGGCGGCGTTCGCCGCCGAACATGACCGCGAGATCCGCTTCCACCTGTTCCTGCAATGGCTGGCCGACCGCGCATTCGCCGCGGCACAGCACGAGGTTCGATCGGCCGGGCTGCGCATCGGGTTGATTGCCGACCTGGCCGTCGGCATGGACGCCACCGGCAGCCATGCCTGGAGCCGCCCGAGGGACGTGCTGGGCGGCGCCAGCATCGGGTCGCCGCCCGACGCCTTCAACGCCGACGGCCAGAACTGGACCCTGGCCGCCATTTCGCCGCGGGCGATGGTGGAGACCGGATTCACGCCGTTCCTGGACACGCTGCGGGCGACGCTGCGCCATGCCGGCGGCATCCGCATCGACCATGTCATGGGGCTGGCCCGGCTGTGGCTGGTGCCGGACGGCATGGCCCCGACCGAGGGCGCCTACCTGACCTATCCGGTGGAGGACCTGCTGCGGCTGGTGGCGTTGGAATCGCACCGCCACCGCGCCGTGGTGATCGGCGAGGATCTGGGCACCCTGCCCTGGGGCTTCGCCGACATGCTGGCCGGGCACGGCCTCGCCGGCATGCGGGTGCTGCTGTTTGAGCGCGAAGGCGACGGCTTCAAGCCGGCCGAGCATTGGGATGCCGGCGCGGTGGCGATGAGCTCGACTCACGACCTGCCGCCGGTGGCCGGCTGGTGGCGCGGCACCGACATCGCGGCGCGGGCGAAGCTCGGGCAATACGCCGATGATGGCGCTGCTGAGCGGGCGCAGCGCGATGCCGATCGGAGCCGTATGTGGCAAGCCATCGGTGGCGGGCCAGTGCCGGAGGAACCGGCGCCGGTGGTCGACGCCGCCCTGCGCTTCGTCGCCCGCGCCCCATCCCGGCTGGCACTGGTGCCGCTGGAGGATGCGCTGGGGCTGGAGCAGCAGCCGAACCTGCCCGGCACCATCGACGAGTATCCGAACTGGCGCCGCCGGCTGGAGCGGCCGGCGGGCGAGGCGCTGGCCGAGCCGGCCGTCGCCGCCCGCCTCGCCGCGATCCGCCGGGAGCGGCAGCGCTGACGGTCAGGCCATCCGGTCGCTGTGCCGGCCTTCGGCGAACTCCTCGATCATCTTGGCGTTGAAGGCCGGGATGTCGTCCGGCGAGCGGCTGGTCACCAGCCCCTCATCCACCACCACCTCGCGGTCGTACACCCTGGCGCCGGCATTCTCGAGATCGACTTGGATCGCCTTGAAGCCGGTCATCTCGCAGCCCTCGACCACGCCGGCGCTGATCAGCAGCTGCGGCCCGTGGCAGATCGCGGCCACCGGCTTGCCGGCCTCGAAGAAGCTGCGGACGAAGCCGAGCGCCCGCGCGCTCTGGCGCAGCTCGTCCGGGCTGTGGACACCGCCCGGGATCAGCAGGCCGTCATAGCCGTCCGGCTCGGCGCGATCGAGCGGGACATCGACCGGGAAGCTGTCGCCCTTGTCGAGGTGCTTGTGCCCGGTCACCTGGCCGGAGGCCGGGCTGACGATCTCGACCGTCGCGCCGGCCTGCTTCAGGGCCTTGACCGGCTCGGTCATCTCCACCTGCTCGAAGCCGTCGGCCACGAGCACGGCGATCCTGCGTCCGTCGAGACGTTCGGTCATGCCATTCTCCATCCTGAGGGGACGGCCGCGGATGTGTCGGCCGTCTTCCCGGGCAATGGCCGGCGACGGCGGGCGGTTCCTATGAGGCCGCCACCTCGATCAGGGTCGGCTTGCTGTCCTCGAAGGCGGCGGCCAGGCGCTGCGGCAGGTGGCGCGGATCGTCGACAGCGGCATAGCCGCAGCCGTAGGTCGCGGCCATGGCGTCGAAGGCCGGCGGGTCGATGTCGACGCCCAGCCGTTCGATCCCCGCCTTGTCCATGCCATAGGCGATCTGGCCCAGGCCGCGGTTGTTCCAGACCACCACCGGCAGGCCGAGACCGAGATCTGCGGCGGTGCCCAGCTCCTGGCAGGTGAAGCCGAGGCCGTAGTCGCCGGCCAGCGCCACCACCTGCGCCTCCGGCCGCGCCAGCTTGGCCCCGACCGCCGCCGGCAGGCCGTAGCCCAGCGTGCCGAAGCCGACCGGGTGCAGCCATCCGCGCGGCTGCCGCGCCGGGAACACGACATTGCCGGTATAGGCGATCTGAGTCATGTCGGTGACCACCACCGCATCGTCCGGCAGCGCGTCGCGCAGCTTGGCCAGGAAGGCCAGATGGCCGGGCTTGTCGCCGAACTCCGCCATGTCGGCCGCCTGCCGCACCGGCGCCAGGTCGCCGGCCCAGACGGGGCGGCCGCGCAGGTCGGACAGGGCGTCCGCCAGCCCCTGCAGCGCCTGCGCCGCATCACAGAGCAGCGGCACCGCCGGCCGGTAGTCGCGCACCAGCACGTCGGCGTCGAGGTCGACGCGGATCAGCGCGGGCGGCAGGCGCAACGGCGACCAGCGGTCGTTCAGCGCCAGTTCGGTGCCGACGGCGAGTACGACATCGGCCTCGCCGATCAGGCGTTGGCCCTCTTCCGTGCCGATGCGGGAGCCGATTGAATGCGGGCCGTCATCGGGCACGATGCCCTTGCCGGCGATCGAGCAGGCGACGACCGCGCCCAGGCTCTCGGCCAGGCGCCGGGCGGCGGCCGAAGCGCCGACCGCGCCGCCGCCGAGCAGGATCATCGGCCGCTTCGCCCCGCGCAGCAGGTCGGCCGCCTGCGCCAGCGCCGCCGGGTTCGGCGCCGGCAGCGGCAGCGGCGGCAGCGCGCCGGGATCCTCCGGCGCCTCGGCGGTGGCGATGTCCAGCGGCAGCTCGATATAGACCGGGCGCGGCCGGCCCAGAGTCATCCGCGCCAGGCTGAGATCGGCGGCGGCGCGGGTCTGGGACGGGTCGACCACGGTGAGGGCGGAGGCGACCAGCCCCTCCATTGCCAGGCGCTGGTTGCGCATCTCGTGCAGCTCGCCTCGGCCAAGGCCGAGGTCGCGGCGGGCGTTGACGGTGGACAGCACCACCATCGGCACGCTGTCGGAATAGGCTTGGCCGATGCCGGTGGCGGCGTTGAGCAGGCCGGGGCCGGTGATCAGCACGCAGATCGCCGGCCGGCCGCTGGCCCGGGCATGGCCGTCGGCCATGAAGGCGGCCCCCTGCTCGTGCCGCACGGCGACATGGCGCAGCCCGTTGCGGCCGAGGGCGCGGTACAGCTCGAGCGTGTGCACGCCGGGAATGCCGAAGGCGGTGTCCACGCCGCTACGGGTGAAGGCGTCGATGATCGCCTGGGCGCAGTTATCCGCCATGAAGCCTCTCCGGTTCCGATTCGTTGCCGGAGAGACTGCCGCGCCGCCGGGCCGATGACCACCCCTGGAACCGCCGGGGCAGGGCTTCCTCGCCCCGGCTCTGGATCAGGCGGTGGCCTCGACCAGCCGGCCGGTGACCGGGCGCTGGCCGCGGCCGATCGCCAGCACCATAAAGGCGGCGCCGACGCAGATCACCCCGGCGATCAGGAAGGCCAGCAGATAGCCATCCATGGCGGTGCGGATCACGCCGGCGCCGAAGGCGGCGGTGGCGGCGCCGACCTGGTGCGACGCGGCGATCCAGCCGAACACCACCGGCGCGTCATCCTTGCCGAAGGCGTCGTTGGTCAGCTTCAGCGTCGGCGGCACGGTGGCGATCCAGTCCAGGCCGTAGAACACGGCGAAGACCGACAGGCCATAGAAGGAGAAGCCGGAGAAGGGCAGGTAGATCAGCGACAGGCCGCGCAGCCCGTAATACCAGAACAGCAGCCAGCGGCTGGAATAGCGGTCGGACAGCCAGCCCGAGGCGGTGGTGCCGATCAGGTCGAAGATGCCCATGGCGGCCAGGAGGGCGGCGCCGGTGGTGGCCGGGATGCCCTGGTCGATGCAGGCGGAGATCAGGTGGGTGCCGATCAGCCCGTTGGTGGTCAGGCCGCAGACGAAGAAGCTGCCGGCCAGCAGCCAGAAATCACGCTTCTTGCTGGCACGGCCGAGGATGCGGAAGGCGGTGAGGATCGGGTTGCCGGTGGCCGCGGCCGGGGCGGCGCCCGGCGCCTCGCCCAGCCGCGACAGGCCGACATCCTGCGGCCGTTCGGGCAGCAGCAGGAACACCACCGGGATCATCGCGGCAACGACGATGGCCACCACCCAGGCCACCGGCTTCCAGCCGAAATTCTCGGCGACCTCGGCCAGGATCGGCAGGAACACGAGCGACCCGGTGGCCGTGCTGGCGGTCAGAAGGCCCATGACCAGGCCGCGCCGCTCCTGGAACCAGCGGTTGACGATGGTGGCGCCGAACACCATCGCGGCGATGCCGCTGCCGAAACCGACCAGCAGGCCCCAGGTCAGCACCAGCTGCCACTCCTGGGTGATCAGGGTGGAGCTTGAGACAGCCGCGGCCAGCAGCGCCAGGGCGAAGATGATCACCGGCCGGATGCCGAAGCGCTGCATCGCCGCCGCGGCGAAGGGACCCATCAGCCCGTACAGGAAGATGTTGACGCCGATGGCGAAGGAGATGGTGTCGCGGCTCCAGCCGAAGGACTGCTCCAGCGGCACGATCAGCACGCTGGGCGTGGCCCGGACGCCGGCAGCGGCGAGCAGCACGAAGAACGCGACCGCGGCCGCGATCCAACCGAAATGGAAGCGGCCCGACACCAGGCGCGCGACAAGGGCGGTCATCGACGGGTCCCCTACAACTTCCGGCTGATGGCCGTCGCGACTGGACAACGGCTGCGATCCGGCCCAAATGTAACCGATCGGTTCGTCGGCTGCCAAGACGTACGAACCGATCGGTTACATGTCAAGCCTGGAGATGGGATGATGGCGGAGACGAGGACGGCCCGTGAGGCCGCGACGGCGGGGGAGACCCCGGCGCCGAAGCGGGCGCGCGACCGGATCTTCGAGGCCGCCGACGAGCTGTTCTACCGCCAGGGCATCCGCGCGGTCGGGGTCGACGCCATCGCCAAGGAGGCGGGTGTGGCGAAGATCAGCCTGTACCGCGCCTTCCCGTCGAAGGACGACCTGATCGTCGCCTATCTCGACGACCGCAACGCCGATTACTGGCAGCGCTGGGATCGTGCCTTCGCCAAGCACGAGGGGGATCCGCGGGCGCAGCTGCGGGCGATGATGGAATACCTGGCCGACCGCACCACCGCGCCGGACTATCGCGGCTGCCCCTTCACCAACGACGCGGTCGAGTTCCCGGAGCCGAACCATCCCGGCCGCCGGGTGGCCGAGGCGAACAAGCGCGAGCTGCGCCGCCGCATGCTGCTGCTGGCCGAGGCGCTGGGCGCGCCCGACCCGAAGACGCTGGCCGACGGGCTGGTGCTGCTGGTCGAGGGGGCCTATGCGATCTGCCAGACCCTGCGCGGCCGCGACGGCCCCGGCCACGCCATCGTCTGGGCCGCCGAGGCGCTGGTCGAGGCGCAGCTGGGGCGGGGCGGGGCCACGCCGGGCCGTTCATAAGAGTCTTTCCCCCTCTCCCGGTAACAATCCTGATCTCTCCGCGAAGGACAGGGCGGGCCGGCGAACATCCGTCCGGCCCGGTCGCAATCAGCGTGGGGAGAGAAGGATGAGCTTCCGTGACGCGATCGACAGCGTGGGGGCCGGGCCGGTGGTGACCCGGGTCCCGGATCCGCCGCCGCTCCCGCAGCAGAAGATCGATCTGTGGGGAGAGATCCTCAAGCGGCTGACGGGCGGCGAGCCCGAGCCGTCCAAGGCCGTGGGCGAGGAGATCAAGCCGGGCCTGGCCCCGCGCGAAGAGGTGCATCCGGATGAGGAGTTGCAGCGCATCTCCTAGGCAGGCTTGGGGAGGCCGGGGCCTGGAAGTTCCGGCCTCTCAGAACATCTCCCGTGGATCGAACACCAGGATGAAGCTGTCGTTCGGCCAGCCGCCGCGCGGGGTCGGCCAGGGCTGGCACAGAGGGTTCAGGACCGCACGGCGGGCGGCGACCGCCGATTGCGGATTGCCGCCGTCATCGACGACGGTGACCGCGTCAGGGGACACGGTGCCGTCCGGGTTCACCCGGGACACGCGAAGCGTCACCTTCGACATGGCCTGGCCTTGAGGGCTGACATTCCAGCACTGCTTGACCTTGTCCCTGACCGCGCCCTCTTCCCCTCGGCTCACCCTGCTGTCGGCCTGGGGCCCGGCCGGGACAGCGGCCGGTTTGGGCTGGCAGCCACCGGCCAGAAGGGCAGCGGCCATGAATACGAATAGACGACGCCTCACGACGGCGGCCTCCCCCCAGGACATCCGGCCCGAAGCATAGGGTCCAGCCGCCTCGATCGTCGAGGGCCCCTACCGCCGCTCCAACCCCAGCCGCTTCAGCTCCGCGTCCCGCCGCGGTGCGTCGGAGGCGAGGAAGAATTCGTCCAGCTGCGGCGGCGCCACCCGGGTGGCGGACAGCATGGCGTGCGCCTGGCCGCGATGGTGGATCTGGTGCTGGAACAGATGCGACAGGATGGCGGCGACCGTCTCGCGATAGGCGATGCCGTCGCGCCGGTCGATCGCCACCACCCGGTCCAGCCCGGCCTCGTCGAGTCCGTCGCAGAAGCGCACCAGCTCGCGGTCGGTCTCGGCCTGGGCCGCGGCTAGGTCGACCGCGTCGGGATAAGGGATCGGGTCGGCGCCATGCGCCCGGCCGGGGCCCTTGAGGTCGGCCAGATAGGCGCGGTCGACCACCAGGATATGGTTCAGGGTCCGCCGCAGCGACGGGAAGAAGCCGGTGCGCGGCGCCGCAAACTCCTCCGGCGACAGCCGCAGGCAGGCGGCGTGCAGCCGGGCATTGGCCCAGGCGTTGTTGCGGGCCATCAGGCGGAACTGCTCCGCCAGCGACGTCGCCATGCGCTCCTCCCGATCGCTTCTGGGGACAGTCGACCTGTCCTGCCTCCCCGGATCAAGGGATAACTGGTACGATTGGTCGCATCGTCCAGCCCGCTCCGCCCCGATCCGCCGACAATCCGCCGCAGCGCAGCGTCCCGAGCGATGCCATAGGCTGTTCTCCCGGCAGCAACCAAGCGGGCCGGAGCGGCATGATCAGGCGCGATCCCTATAGCTGGCGGCAGGACCCGGCGGTGCCGCCCTTCCCCGACGACCGGCCGGTGATCGTGTTCGACGGTCATTGCGTCCTGTGCTCCGGCTGGGCCCGGTTCATCGCTAGGCACGACACGGCGAAACGGTTCCGGCTGCTGCCGGCGCAATCCCCGACCGGCCGCGCGCTGTATGTCCATTTCGGCCTCGACCCCGAGGATTACGAGACCAACATCCTGTTGGCCGACGGCGTCGCCTGGCTTAAATCGGAAAGCGTGATCCGCACCGCGCTGCGGCTGGGCTTCCCCTGGTCGCTGGCCGCGGTGCTGCTGGTGCTGCCCTTCGGCTGGCGCGAGCGGCTGTACGGTCTGCTGGCCCGCAACCGCTTCCGCCTGTTCGGCCGCCGCGACAGCTGCATGCTGCCGGTGCCGGGGCAGGAGGACCGCTTCCTGACATGACCGACGGCCGGCTGCGAATCCTGATCCTGGGCGGCTACGGCACCTTCGGCGGTCGGCTGGCTCTGCTGCTGGCCCAGGAGCCGCGGCTGACCATGCTGATCGCCGGCCGGTCGCAGGCGAAGGCGGAGGCGTTCTGCCGGACGCTCGATGGGCAGGCCGAGGCGGTGCCGCTGGCCTTCGACCGCGACGCCGCCGACGCCGCACGGATCGCCGCCACTGAAGCCGACATCGTGGTCGATGCCACCGGCCCGTTCCAGGCCTATGGCGACGCGCCCTATCGCGTGGTCGAGGCCTGCATCGCCGCCGGCGCCGATTATCTCGACCTGGCCGACGGCGCCGATTTCGTCGCCGGCATCGGCCGCTTCGACGAGGTCGCCCGGACCCGCAGCGTCGCGGTGCTGGCCGGAGTCAGCAGCTTCCCGGTGCTGACCGCGGCGGTGGTGCGGCACCTCGCCCGGGGCCTCACCCAAATCGACAGCATCGAGGGCGGCATCGCCCCCTCGCCCTATGCCGGGGTCGGGCTGAACGTGATCCGCGCCATCGCCTCCTATGCCGGGCGGGAGGTGCGGCTGACGCGCGGCGGCGGCCCCTCCACCGGTCGGGCGCTGGTCGAGACCCGGCGCTGGACCATCGCGCCGCCGGGCCGGCTGCCGCTGCGCCGCACCCGCTTCTCGCTGGTCGACGTGCCGGACCTGCGGCTGCTACCGGCGCTGTGGCCGGGGCTGTGTGAAATCTGGATCGGCGCCGGCCCGTTTCCGGCGGTGCTGCATCGCGGCCTCAACATTCTGGCCCGGCTGGTGCGGATCGGCGTGGTCCCCCTTGATTGTCATTGCCGGGCTTGACCCGGCAATCCAGGGGCCACCCGGAGCGGCATCGACATTTCCTGGATCCGCGGGTCAAGCCCGGGGATGACAGATCAGGAGGTGCCGGCGGGAAACACCTTCCGCCTCACGTCACCGCGTGGCGCCGCTGGAATTCCGGGGCCTCGAACGCCTTACTAGTGAGGACGTCCTCGACCGCCGCCACCGCATCGAACACATCGGCATAGCCGAGATAGAGCGGGGTCAGGCCGAAGCGCATCACGTCCGGCGCGCGGAAGTCACCGATCACGCCACGGGCGATCAGCGCCTGCATCACCGCATAGCCCTGGTCGTGGCCGATCGAGACATGGCTGCCGCGCCGGGCGCCGTCGCGCGGGCTCTCCAGCCGGCAGCCGAGCCGCTCCAGCCGCTCGTCGAACAGCGCGATCAGCAGGTCGCCCATCGCCCGCGCCTTGGCCTCGACCGCCGCCATCGTGACGCCGTCATAGGCGTCCAGCGCCGCCTCATAGCCCGCCATCGACAGCATCGGCGGGGTCGAGCACAGCATCTGGCGGATGCCCTCGGCCCGGGCGAATTCCTCGGTGAAGGCGAAGGGCTCGGCATGGCCGAACCAGCCGGTCAGCGGCTGATCGACCGCCGCCAGGTGGCGCTCGGCGACGAAGAGATGGCCCGGCGCTCCTGGTCCGCCATTGAGGAACTTGTAGCCGCAGCCGACGGCGAAATCGGCCCCGGCCCGGTTCAGTTGGACGTCGACCGCGCCGCTGGAATGTGCCAGGTCCCACAGGATCAGCGCGCTCTTGGCATGGGCTGCCGCGGTCACCGCCGCCATGTTCTGGCGCTCGGCGCTCTTGAAATTCACCTCGGACAGGGTGGCGACGGCGGTGTCGCCGTCGATCGCCGCCGCCACATCGCCGGCCGGGACGCGGCGGACGCTGCAGCCCATCAGCCGGGCGACGCTGTCGACGATATAGAGGTCGGAGGGGAAGTTCCCGGCCTCGGCCACGATCACGGTGCGGTCGGGCCGCATCCGGCAGGCGGCGACCAGCAGCTTGAACAGGTTGATCGAGATCGCGTCGGTGACCGTGACCTCATGCGCCGCGGCGCCGATCAGCCGCGCCGTCCTCGCCCCGGCGCGCTGTGGCGAGGCGTACCAGCCGGCGCTGTTCCAGGAGCGGATCAGACCCTGCCCCCACTCCTCCGCCACCGTCGCCCCGACCCGCCCGGCCACGCCGCGCGGCAGGGCGCCGAGCGAGTTGCCGTCCAGATACAGCACGCCCTCCGGCAGGGTGAAGCGGTCGCGGCAATCGCGCAGCGGGTCGTCCCGGTCGAGGGCTTCGCACTGGGCGCGGCCGATAGTCATCGGCTCTGCGCCAGCCGCAGCACGGCATCGAAGACCGGGGTGCCGTGGTGGCCGATCTGCTCGACCACGTCGAAATGGTGCTTGCCCGGCACCGATATCGCGGGGCGGGCCAGGCCCGGCCAGGCGGTCGCCATCAGCGCGGACTGGCGGTGGAATTCGGATGTCTCGGCACCGCCGAACAGAAGCTCCAAGGGTGCGCCCGGCGCCGGCTGCGGCGCCTCATGCAGGCTCCAGTCCCTGGCGTGGCCGGGCGTCAGCCGGATCTGCTGGTTCATGCTGGTGTTGATGAGCGGGCGCAAGTCGAACACACCCGAGATCGACAGGCCGCCGGCCAGGGGCGCCGCCGGCAGGCCGAAGGCCGGCCAGCCCGTCGCCAGCATCGCGGCCGTCAGATAGCCGCCGGCGGAATGGCCGCCGACGATCAGGCAGCGCCGCTCCGCCTCGCCCAGCAGGGTCGTCCAGGCGAAGGCGATGGCCTGGCGGCAGCTGTCGGTGATGCCGGCGATCGTGGTCTCGGGACAAAGGGGATAGTTCAGCACCAGGGTGGTGAAGCCGGCCGGGACCAGGGCCGCCGCAGCCCAGGACACGTCGTCCTTGGAGCGCGCGCGCCAGTAGCCGCCATGGATGAAGACGACGGCGCCACGCGGCCGATCGGCCCGGAACAGGTCCAGGACCTCGCGCGGGCTCCGTCCATAGGCGATGTCCGCCTGATGCGGCAGCCGCGCCCGCGTGGCCGCGGCGGTATCGACCCATCGGCCCATCACGGCGGCCATGTCCGGGGGCACGGCCCCCGTGCTGTATTCCCGCTCGCACCAGTCCGGGTCGTCGTAGCGGAGGGTGGTCATCCCCGTCACTCCGGCAGCACGGCGGTGGCCTCGATCTCGACCAGGGCCTCGCGCTCCACCAGCTCGACCACCCGCATCACCGCCATGGCCGGGTAATGCGCGCCCATCACCTCGCGGTAGGCGCGGCCCAGCGGCTTCAGGTTCTCGCGATAGGCCCCCATGTCGGTGACGTACCAGGTCAGCCGGGCGATGTGCTGCGGCCCGCCCCCGGCCGCGGCCAGCACCGCCAGGATGTTGCGCAGCGCCTGGGCGATCTGGCCGACCATGCCCTCGGCGAATCGGCCCTCCACATCCCAGCCGATCTGGCCGCCGACGAAGACCACCCGGCCGCGCCCCATCATGCCGTTGGCATAGCCCTTCGGCGCCGGCCAGCCTTCCGGCTGCAGCGTCACCAGGCCGCCTTCGGCCGGCTGATCGATCATCGTCACGTCGCGCATCTCCGCTGATAGGACTCTACCGCATCCCGGATGTCCGCCGGGATCGGGACCGATGCCGTCTCGCTGATATCCGTGGTCACCAGCACCAGCCGGCCGATCAGGACCGGCTCGCCGTCGCGATGGCCGTGGAAGGCCAGGGCGATCGAGCTGCGGCCGACCCGCTCGACCAGCACGGTCAGGCCCAGCACATCGCTCAGCCGCGCCGGCTGCAGATAGTCGCATTCGGCCCGGACATAGCCGAGGCCGACCCGGCGGCGCTGGATGATGTCGGCATAGTCGAGGCCGAGCTCGGTCGCGAACCATTCCTCCACCGCCCCCTGCATCATGGTGAAGTAGCGGGCGAAGAAGACGATGCCGGCGGTGTCGCAATGCTCGAACCGGATCGGCTGCAGCGCGGTGAAGGCGGCGGCCGGCAGCTCGGCGATGGGCAGCGGCGCGGGGCGGTTGTCGTTCATGAGGCCTTAGCCGTGGTTCCGGGCGCCGGAGCTTCGGTCGCCATGCGGCGCAGTTGGAAGCGCTGCAGCTTGCCGGTCTCGGTGCGCGGCAGCCGCTCCAGGAACTCGACCGCGCGCGGGTATTTGTAGGGCGCGATCTCGGCCTTCACATGGTCCTGCAGCGCCTTGCGCGTCGCCGCGTCGGGCGCATGGCCGGGCTTCAGCACGACATAGGCCTTCACGATCTGGCCGCGGTCGGGGTCCGGCACGCCGACGACGCCGCATTCCTGCACCGCCGGATGGGTCAGCAGCGCGTTCTCCACCTCCGGCCCGGCGATGTTGTAGCCGGCGGACACGATCATGTCGTCCGACCGCGCCTGGTACCAGAAATAGCCGTCGGCATCGCGGCGATAGGTGTCGCCGGTCAGGTTCCAGCCATTCCGAACATAGGCGCGCTGGCGGTCGTCGGCCAGGTAGCGGCAGCCGGTCGGGCCGCGCACCGCGAGGCGCCCGGCCTCGCCCGCCGGCAGCTCGTTGAAGTCGTCGTCGACGATCTTCGCCTCATAGCCCGGCACCACCGTGCCGGTCGCCCCCGGGCGCACCGCGCCGGGGCTGGAGGCGATGAAGATGTGCAGCATCTCGGTGGCGCCGATGCCCTCGGTGATCTCGATGCCGGTGGCGTCGCGCCAGGCCTCGTAGGTGGCAGCCGGCAGCGCCTCGCCGGCCGAGACGCAGCGGCGCAGGCTGGACAGGTCACGCCCCGGCTTCTGCGCCAGCATGGCGCGATAGGCGGTGGGGGCGGTGAAGCAGATGGTCGGGCGGAAGCGCTCGATCCCGTCCAGCAGCTCCGCCGGCGACGCCCGCTCCAGCAGCACGGTGGAGGCGCCGGCCCGCATCGGGAACAGCACCAGCCCGCCGAGCCCGAAGGTGAAGGCCAAAGGCGGGCTGCCGATGAAACGATCGGACTCGTTCGGCCGCAGCACCTGGCGGGAATAGGCGTCGCAGATCGCCAGCAGGTCGCGGTGGTTGTGCATCGTGCCCTTCGGCACCCCGGTGGTGCCGGAGGTGAAGCCGATCAGGCAGATATCCTCCGCCGCCGTGTCGACAGGTTCGAAGCCGGCCGGCACGGCGGCCATGCGGGTCTCGAGGTCGGCCGGGGTGCCGCCGCCGAAGCTCAGGATGTGCTGCAGCACTGGCGCCTGGGCCCGCGCCGTCTCCAGATCCGGCAGCAGGCGGGCGTCGCAGATGGCAAGGCGCACCCGGGCCTTCTCGATCATGAAGGCCAGCTCCTTGGCGCGCAGCAGCGGCATGGTGGCGACCACCACCGCCCCGGCCTTCAACGCCGCCAGGTAGCTGGCGACCATCATCGGGTTGTTGGCCGAGCGCAGGAGGATGCGATCGCCCGGCACCAGCCCGGCGTCCCTGACGAGGACCTGGGCGATCCGGTCGACCCGGTCGAGCAGCTCGGCATAGCTCCATTCGACGCCCGGCGCGATCAGGCAGGGCCGGTCGCCGTGGCCCTCGACGACATGCCGGTCCAACAGCTCGAGGACGCAGTTCAGCCGCGCCGGATACTGCAGCGCCGGCAGGGTGAAGCGGAACTCCGGCCACAGCTCCCGCGGCGGCAGGTTATTGCCGGCGAAGCTGTCGACATGCGCGCTCTTCGTCTCCATCTCGCCTCTCCCGTCCGTTTTCTTATTGGCTTTTGTTGTCATGCCCGGGCTTGACCCGGGCATCCAGAAGCTGTCGAGACCCTCTGGATTGCCGGGTCAAGCCCGGCAATGACAGGTTGGGATGACCAACGGTTCGAGCCATGACGGTCACTCCGCCTCCGCCAGCAGCTGGCGGGCGATGACGATCTTCTGGACCTCGGTGGCGCCCTCATAGATGCGCAGCGCCCGGATCTCGCGATACAGTTCCTCGACCTTGACGCCGCGGGTGACGCCGAGGCCGCCGAACAGCTGCACCGCCCGGTCAATCACGCGCTGCGCCGCCTCGGTGGCGTGCATCTTGGCCATCGCCGCCTCGCGCGTGACCCGCACGGCGCCCCGGTCCTTGGCCCAGGCGGCGCGGTAGATCAGCAGCGCGCTGGCGTCGATCTCGGTCGCCATCTCGGCCAGGGCCGCCTGGCTGAGCTGCAGGTCGCCCAGCGACCCGCCGAACATTTTCCGTCCGCGGGCGCGGCCCAGCGCCTCGTCCAGCGCCCGGCGGGCGAAGCCCAGCGCCGCGGCGCCGACGGTGGAGCGGAACACGTCCAGCGTCGCCATCGCCACCTTGAACCCCTCCCCCGCCCCGCCGATGCGGTCGGCGAGCGGCACCCGGCAGCCCTCGAAGCGCAGCGTCGCCAGCGGATGCGGCGCGATCACCTCGATCCGCTCCGCCACCGTCAGCCCTGGCGTATCGGCCGGCACCAGGAAGGCGGACAGGCCGCGGGCACCCGGCGCCTCGCCGGTGCGGGCGAAGACGACATAATGGTCGGCGATGCCGCCATTGGAGATGAAGGTCTTCTCGCCGTCGATCCGCACCGCGTCAGGCCCGTCCGACACCGCCATGGTGCCGGTGGCGGCGACGTCGGACCCGGCCTCGGGTTCAGACAAGGCGAAGGCGGCGATGGCGCGGCCGTCGCGAACTGGCGGCAGCACCCGGTCTTTCAGCGAATCCGACCCGAACAGGGTGACCGGGCCGGTCCCCAGCCCCTGCATGGCGAAGGCGAAATCGGCCAGCCCCTCGTGTCGGGCCAGGGTCTCGCGGATCAGGCACAGGCTGCGCACATCCAGCCGATCGGACGCGCCGCCATAGCTGGCCGGCACCGCATGGCGCAGCCAGCCGGCCTGGCCCAGCGCCGCCACCAGCCGGCGGCAGGAGCCGTCGACATCGTGATGGTCGACCAGCCCGGGCAGCGTGGCGCCGGCCCAGGCGTCGAGCTCCGCCGCCAAAGCGCGGTGGCGGTTCTCGAAGAACGGCCAGTCGAGGAAGCTGCGGTCGGGCATCAGTTCCCCTCGAAGACCGGCCGAGACTTGGCGGCGAAGGCCTCATAGGCGCGGCGGAAGTCGCGGGTCTGCATGCACACCGCCTGGGCCTGGGCCTCGGCCTCGATCGCCTGGTCGACGCCCATGTCCCATTCCTGGTGCAGCATCCGCTTGGTCATGGCGTGGGCGAAGGTCGGGCCGTCGGCCAGCGAGCGGGCCAGCGCCGTCGCCTGCTCCAGCAGCGCCTCGGGCTCGACCAGCCGGTTCAGGAAGCCCCAGCGCTCGGCCTCCGCCCCGTCCATGCTGCGGCCGGTGAACAGCAGCTCCGACGCCCTTCCCTGGCCGATGATGCGGGGCAGGATCGCGCAGGCGCCCATGTCGCAGCCGGCTAGGCCGACCCGGGTGAACAGGAAGGCGGTGCGGCTGCGCGCGGTGCCCAGGCGCAGGTCGGACGCCATGGCCAGGATCGCCCCGGCCCCGGCGCAGACGCCATCCACCGCCGCCACGATCGGCTGCGGGCAGGCGCGCATCGCCTTGACCAGGTCGCCGGTCATGCGGGTGAACTCCAGCAGCCCGGCCATGTCGCGGTCCAGCAGCGGGCCGATGATCTCGAACACGTCGCCGCCGGAACAGAAATTGCCGCCGGCTCCGGTCACCACCACCGTCTTGATCCCGGCATCCGCCGCCAGCGCCCGGAAGATCGCCACCAGCTCGGCATAGCTGTCGAAGGTCAGCGGGTTCTTCCGCTCCGGCCGGTTCAGGGTGATCGTGGCCACCTTGCCGTCGACCGACCACAAGGCGTGCTGCGCCTGATAGGCGGAGAGCGGAGGAGTGACGGTGATGGCTGTCATCGCGGCCTCAGGCGCCAGAGAACCCAAAAACCATCGTCATTCCCGCGAAAGCGGGGATCTCCCGCCGGTCCGGCCGGTGACGACGACATCGAGATTCCCGCTTTCGCGGGAATGACGAAGAAGAGAATGGCTCAGAGCCCACATGTCCGGCCTCACATCACTTCGCCGCCGGCGACCGGCAGCGCGATGCCGTTGACGCTCGCCGCCTCCGACCCAGCCAGCCAGGCGACGGCGGCCGCCACCTCCTCCGGCCGGATCAGGCGGCCCTGCGGGTTGCCGCGGATCAGCTCGGCCTGGATCTCGTCCGGGCTGCGGCCGGTCTTGCCCTCGATCCGGGCGACGGCGCCCTGCACCAGCTCGGTGTCGGTGTAGCCGGGGCAGACAGCGTTGACGGTGACGCCTTTGGTGGCGAATTCGCGGGCCAGCGCCCGGGTCAGCCCGATCACGCCGTGCTTGGCGGCGCAATAGGCGGCGACATAGGGGAAGCCGGTCAGCCCGGCGATGCTGGCGATGCTGACCACCCTGCCCCAGCCGCGCTCGGCCATGCCGGGCAGCACCAGCCTCGTGGCCTCGTAGACCGCGCCGAGATTGAGGCCGATCATCCGGTCCCACAGTGCCCGGTCGGTGCGGGCGAAGGGCGCGCTTTCCGCCGCCCCGGCATTGTTGACCAGGATGTCGACGGGGCCGTGATCGGCGGCCAGCCGGCCGATCGCGGCCTCCAGCTGCTCCGGCTTGGTGACGTCGGCCACGGCGTATGCCGCGGCCTTGCCGGCGGCCACGGTTTCGGCCAGGCGGGATTCGGTGCGGCCCAGCACGGTCACCGCCGCGCCGCGCGCCGTCAGAGCCGCCGCGACCGCCGCCCCGATACCGCTGCCGCCGCCGGTGACCAGGGCGTGGCGCCCTTTCAGGGATGAAGCTGCCGTCATACCGACCTCCCAGGAGATACTTTAAGCTTGAAACATCTCGTCAGCAAGGACCGTCGGGAGCCCTTTCAGAATCCAACACCGTCATTGCGAGCGCAGCGAAGCAATCCAGGGGCCGGTGCGCACCGGCCCCTGAATTGCTTCGTCGGCTTCGCCTCCTCGCAATGACGGTAAGGAGCAAATGCCGCTACCCCTCCCCCGGCTCCACCAGCCCGAGCTGCTGCAGCAACCGGCCAAGGTAGCCGCGGAGATCCTCCGCCGTCGGCGGCGCCGGGTCGATCAACAGGCGGTGCAGCATGGCGCCGCCCATCATGTCCTGCAGCATGGCGGTGTCGGCCCCGGCCGGCAGCTCGCCGCGTGCCTTCGCCTGCTCCAGCATCACGCTGAAGGCCTCGCGCCGCGGCCGCAGATAGGTCTCCCAATAGATCGCCATCAGCCGCGGATGGCTCTGCACCGAGCCGATCAGCCTGGCCAGCAGCTTGCGGTTGTCGTCGCTTGCCATCAGCTCCGCGCCCTGCTCCATCATCCGGCGCAGCGTCAGCCCCAATGGCAGTGCGGCGAAGTCGCGGAAATCGGTGACACCCATGTCGCGCTCGGCATTCTCGCGCACCCGGCCCATCGCCTGGGCCAGCAGTTCCTCCTTCGACGACCAGCGGCGGTAGATGGTGGTCTTGCCGACCCCGGCCCGTTTGGCGATGCGTTCGATGCTCGCGCCCTCGACGCCATGGTCCAGGAACAGCGCCAGCGCCGCCTTCAGGATCGCCTCCTCCGCCGCCTGGCTGCGCGGCCGCCCCGGCGCCCGCTTTCCCCCGGTTTCCGCCGTCGTCACATCCAGCCCTCCGCTCCTGCTGCCGAATTATATATCGAAACGATACTGTTTCGTATATATATTCTCATCGACTCGCCGCTTTCGGAGCCGCAGTTGAAGATCGTCCGCATCCTCTCCGTCGTGCTGGTGCTCGCGCTGATCGCCGGCGCCGCCTTCTGGCTGTTCGGCCGCCCGGCCGCGGTGGCGACCGTGGCACCCCGGCGCGGCGAGGCGGCGCAGATCGTCTACGCCACCGGCGTGATCGAGCCGCGCGTCTGGGCCAAGGTGACGCCGCTGGTGCGGGAGCGGGTCGTGTCGATCTGCGACTGCGAGGGCGAGGCGGTCGAGCCCGGCGCCGAGCTGGCCCGGCTAGACAGCCGCGAGGCCGAGGCGACCTTGGCCGAGCTGAAGGCGCGGCAGAAGCTGGCGGCGGCCGAGCATGACCGGCAGATGGTCCTGGTCGGCCGCAACGTCGCCAGCGCCCAGGCGCTGGACCAGGCGCGCAGCGAGCTGTCGCGGCTGGACGCGATGATCGCCGGCCAGACCGCGACCTTGGAGAACTACGTCCTGCGCGCGCCGATGCGCGGCCTGGTGCTGCGCAAGGATGGCGAGGTCGGCGAGATCATCGACCCCGGCACCGTCATCTTCTGGGTCGGCGAGCCGAAGCCGCTCTGGGTCGTCGCCGACGTCAATGAGGAGGACATCCCCCAGGTCGCGGTCGGGCAGAAGGCGCTGCTGCGCGCCGACGCCTTTCCCGGCCAGGCGCTGCCGGCCACGGTCGACATCATCACCCCGAAGGGCGACCCGGTGGCCAAGACCTACCGCGTGCGCCTGGCCCTGCCGGACGACACGCCCGTCCGCATCGGCATGACGGTCGACGTCAACATCGTCAACCGCACCGTGCCCGACGCCCTGCTGGTGCCGGCCGAGGCGGTGAACGGCGATGCCGTCTTCACGGTCGACGGCGACGGCCGGGCCCGGCGCCGGACCATCGCGGCCGGCATCCGCGGCGTCCGCGATGTCGAGGTGCAATCCGGCCTGGCCGAGGGCGACCGGGTGATCACCCCGTTCCCCGAGGCGCTGGCCGACGGTGCCCGGGTGGCGCCGGAGGGAGGCTGAGCCATGCGGCTGCTGCTCGACCTCGCCGTCACCCACATCATCGGCCGCGGCCGGCAGACCTTGGTCGCGATCCTGGGCACCGCCCTCGGAGTCGGCTTCTCGATCGCCATGGCGGCGCTGATGCAGGGCGGCGAGGACGATTTCGTCGCCCAGTTGATCGACACCATGCCGCATGTCCAGATCACCGACGAGCGCCGCACCGCGGCGCGCCAGCCGGCCGAGGACGCATTCGACGCGGTCGCGATCGCCGGCCTGCGGCCCCGCGATGACCGGCGCGGCATCCTGAACCCGACCGCGGCGGTGGCGGCGCTGAGCGGCTGGATTCCCGGCAAGATGTCCAAGAGCCTGAAGACCCAGGGTGTGGTCCGCTATGCCGGGCAGGACATCGGCATCAGCATCTTCGGCGTCGAGCCGCGGCAGGAGGCGCGCGTCTCCTCCATCGCCCAGGATTTCCGCCAGGGCAGCTTCGATTCGCTGATCGCCGGCGGCAACAACATCGTGGTCGGGGACAGCCTGGCCAAGCGGCTGGGCGCCGATCTCGGCACCACCGTCACCCTGATCTCCGCCACCGGCCAGACCCGCGCGGTCAAGATCGTCGGCCTGTTCCACACCGGCGTCACCGCCCGCGACGAGGGCGAAGGCTATGTCCTCCTGAAGATCGCGCAGATCCTGAGCGAGCGGCCGAACGCCATCAACGAGATCCGGCTGAAGCTGGACGACGCGAACGCCGCGCCGGCGGTGGCGAAACGGGCCGAGGCGCTGATCGGCTACAAGGCCGTGGCCTGGCAGGAAGCGAACGAGTCGCTGCTGCAGGCCTTCGTCATCCGCAACATCATCATGTACACGGTGGTCGGCGCCATCCTGCTGGTGGCCGGATTCGGCATCTTCAACATCGTCTCGACCATCACCCATGAGAAGGCGCGCGACATCGCCATCCTGAAGTCGCTCGGCTTCGAGGCACGGGACATGCGCCGGCTGTTCCTGCTGGAGGGGCTGACGCTGGGCCTCGCCGGATCGCTGGCCGGCTGGCTGCTGGGCTTCGCCTTGTGCCTGGCGCTGTCCAGCATCGAGCTGCACATATCCGGCGGCACAGTGGGGCGCGAGATCACCAAGCTGCCGCTGACCTGGAGCCCCTGGCACTACCTGATCGCCGCCGGCTTCGCCTTGGTGGCAGCCGGCATCGCCGGTTACCTGCCGGCGCGCCAGGCGGCGAAGCTGAACCCGGTCGAGATCATCCGGGGGGCGA
Organism: Inquilinus sp.; assembly: GCF_039594555.1. Classification (GTDB taxonomy): domain Bacteria; phylum Pseudomonadota; class Alphaproteobacteria; order DSM-16000; family Inquilinaceae; genus Inquilinus. Next base: position 3,171 of record NZ_JBCNNF010000056.1, on the reverse strand, counting down.
CATGAGCGCCCTGATCGAGGCGAAGGGCCTGACCCGGGTGCTGCCGGAGACGGTGCCGGTGACCCTGGTCAAGGACGTGTCGCTGGCGATCGGCGAGCGTGAGCTGGTGGCCGTGACCGGCCCTTCCGGCTCCGGAAAGTCGTCGCTGCTCTATCTGCTCGGCCTGCTCGACCGGCAGACAGACGGGGAGCTGCAGATCACCGGGAAGAACGCATCGGCGCTCGGCGAGCGGGATCGGGCCCGGCTGCGGCTGGACTCGATCGGCTTCGTCTTCCAGTTCCATTTCCTGCTGCCGGAGTTCACGGCGCGGGAGAATGTCGAGATCCCGATGCGGAAGCTCGGCCGCCTCGGCGCCCGGCAGATGCGGGAGCGGGCGGACGCGCTGCTCGACGCCCTCGGCCTCGCGGATCATCGCGGCAAGCGGCCGGACCAGCTGTCCGGCGGCCAGCGCCAGCGCGTGGCAGTGGCGCGGGCCCTGGCCAACGACCCGCCCCTGCTGCTGGCCGACGAGCCGACCGGCAGCCTGGATTCCCACAGCTCGGAGCAGGTCTTCGCCATCCTCTCGGCCCTGGTGCGAGAGCGCGGCAAGACCGTGATCGCGGTCACCCATGATGTCGAGTTGGCGGCGCGGATGGACCGCCGGATCCATCTGGTCGACGGGGTCGTGACCAGCGACGAGCGGAACGGCGGGTGACAGGGGCCCGGGCGCCTCAGCCCGCCTTCGGCGCCTTCTTGGGTCGGCCGGCCGTGTTCAGGGCCACGGCGGCGCGGATCAGGGCCGTCAGCGCCGCTTCGTCGATCGCCTCGCCCTCGCGGATGTCGATGGCGCGGCGGGTGTTGCCGTCGAGGCTGGAGTTGAACAGGCCCTTCGGGTCCGGCAGCGCCGCGCCCTTGGCGAAGGTCAGCTTCACCGCCGCCTTGTAGGTCTCGCCGGTGCAGAGGATGCCGGCATGCGACCACACCGGGACGCCGCGCCACTTCCACTCCTCGACCACCTCCGGGTCGGCCTGCCTGATCAGGGCCCGGACCCGGGCCAGCGTCTCGCCCCGCCAGTCGCCCAACTCCTCGATCCGCCCGTCGATCAGGCGGGAGGCGGAGTCCGCCCCCTCCGCCGCAGCGCCCTTGGTCATCGGCATCGTCGCCCGTCCGTCGCTCGAATATCGCCCGACGCCGGCCTCCATCACGCGTCCCGCCGCGACTGGATCATCTTCCACCCATTCCCCGACGGATCACGGAAGCTGGCGTCGACGGCACCATAGCGCTCGATCGGCTCCTGCGTGAACTCCACGCCGCGGGCGCGCATCCGGTCATGGGCGGCGCGGCAGTCATCGACATCCAGCACCAAGGGCGGCATGGCGCCTTTCGCCACCGCCTCGCGCAGGGTCTGCGCGGTGGCCGCGTCGACCATCGGCGCTTGCGGCGTGAACAGGCCGAGTTGGAAGGATGGCTGGTCCGGATGCTGCACCGTGAGCCAGCGATAATCGCCGTTCCGCACATCGGTGTGCACGCGGAAGCCGAGCTTCCCGACATAGAATTCAAGGGCCTCGTCCTGATCGCGGACATACAGGCCGACCACCCCGACACCCTGGCTCATGGGACCTCCGTTTGCTGGGATGCGGGCACCCTATCGTCGGCCTCCTGCCGCCGCTTCTCCGAAACTGCGATTGTGAGGTCGGGCCGGTGGGCGGCGCTGAGGAAGCAGGGCGGCACCCGGTCGAGCCGGTGCAGCACCGCCTTCTCACGCGCCCGCAGCTCGCCCGGGCTCTCGCCGGTGACGTCGCGGAAGGTACGGCCGAAGGTGCCCAGGCTGTTCCAGCCGGTCTCGAACGCGATCTCGGTGACCGGCAGGTCGGTGTCGCGCAGCAGCGCCTTGGCCCGCTCGATCCGCCGCGTCAGCAGATAGCGGTGCGGCGGAACGCCGAACGCCTCCTTGAACGACCGGGCGAAATGCGCCTCGGAGACGCCGCTGACCCGCGCCAGCCGCGGCACCGGCCAGTCCTCATGCGAGGCGGCGTCCATCCGGTCCTTGGCGCGCAGCAGGCGGCGCAGCAGCGCCGGGTCCTGGCCCCGGCTTCCGGCCCCGCTCACATCCGCTCGCCGGGCAGCCGGCTGGCCTGCTGCACCCAGTCGACGAGCTGGGCCTCGTCCAATGCGTCGCCTTCATGGATGTGGACGTAGCGCACGCGCGGCTGCTTCGACTCCACCGGCGGCGGGGGCTGCAGCGAGGCACCGTTGAAGAAGGCCAGCTTGATGTATTTGGCGAAGCAGTGGATGCCGAGGAACCAGGTCTGCTCCTCCATCCCGTAGAGCGGCGAGTTCCACTTCACCGCCTTGCGCACGCCGGGGACGGTGCGTTCGACCAGCGCGTCGAGGCGGCGCCCGACGTCGCTCTTCCAGCCCGGCATGGCCGCGATATAGGCCTGCACCGGGGCATCGCCGTGGCCCTTCGCGATCTGCGGGTTGCCGCCCGACAGCAGGACAGGCTCTCTGGCCTGCCGGTTGGCGCCGGTCTCTGTCGCGGCTGTCTTTCTGCCGGCCATCGCGCTCCCCTCGCTGATCGACGAACAGACCACCGAGAATATGGAAATTCCCGGTGATGTCGACCGCCGGGCATCCGGCCGTTCCGGCCCGCCGCACGACGCTGCATCGAATCACCCCCGGCTTCGGCTATGGTCGCGGCCATGCCGCCGATCATCACCGTCTCGAACCTCTCGAAGACCTATGCCTCGGGCTTCCAGGCGCTTAAGAGCGTCGACCTGGAGATCCGGCGCGGCGAGATCTTCGCCCTGCTCGGCCCCAACGGCGCCGGCAAGACCACGCTGATCAACATCGTCTGCGGCATCGTCCGTGCCAGCGGCGGGTCGGTCACCGTGGACGGCCACGACATCGGGTCCGACTACCGCGCCGCCCGGTCGCGCATCGGGCTGGTGCCGCAGGAGCTGACGACCGACACCTTCACCACCGTCCAGGCCACCTGCGCCTTCAGCCGCGGCCTGTTCGGCAAGCCGGCCAACCCGGCCCATATCGAGCGGGTGCTGCGCGACCTGTCGCTGTGGGAGAAGAAGGACAGCAAGATCATGACGCTGTCCGGCGGGATGAAGCGCCGGGTGCTGATCGCCAAGGCGCTGGCGCATGAGCCGCAGATCCTGTTCCTGGACGAGCCGACGGCCG
>NZ_JBCNNF010000559.1:0-3597 GCF_039594555.1 Inquilinus sp. | reverse complement strand
GCAAAGCTGATCCGGGTGGTGCGGGCATCCTTGACCAGGAGGCGCAGTGCATTGCCCTGGCGTGGCCGGGCGGCGCGGTCGAGGAATAGCGCTGGCTCGCCGATGGTGCGGCGGACGATGAAGGACACGATGGCCGGCAGCAGGCCGATCGCGAACATGCCGCGCCAGCCGATCAGTGGCAGCAAGAGCGGCGTGGCCAGCGCGGCGGCCAGCACGCCTGCCTGCCAGCCGAGCCCGACATAGGAGGAGGCGCGGGCCCGGTAGCGGGCGGGCCAGGTCTCCGCCACCAGCGCCATGCCGATGCCGAACTCGCCGCCCAGGCCGAGGCCGGCGATGGTGCGATAGGCCAGCAGGTCCCAATAGCCCTGGGCCAGAGCACAGAGGCCGGTGAAGACGGCGAAGAGCAGGATGGTCCAGGTCAGCACCCGCACGCGGCCGAGGCGGTCGCTGAGCATGCCGAACAGGATGCCCCCGGCGACGGCGCCGATCAGCGTCGCGGTCACCAGCGACCCCGATTCGGCCGGGGTCAGCGCCAGCCCGGCGGCCACCGCCGACAGCATGAAACCGAGGATCAGCAGGTCGAACCCGTCCATGGCGTAGCCGACCGCCGAGGCCAACAGCGCCCGCCGCGCCGTCGCATCCGGCTTGTCCGCCGCCGCGCCGCCTGCCGCCATTCCGATTTCCGTCGTCGCCATCGCCGTCCCCCGCCTGTTCCCCGAACCGTCCGAGCATTGTTTCAGTTCGATTGCAAGCAAGACCGGTGCCAGGGAGGGGGATCGCGCTAGACTGTCGGCGGAATCGAAGCGAGGACGGGCGATGCTGAGCGAAACCCAGAAGGCGCAATATGCGCGGGACGGCTATCTGGTGCTGGACGGCTTCAAGCCGATCGAGGAGATCCGCGCCGTCCGTGCCCAGGCCGAGGCGATCGTCGAGGCCTTCGATCCCGGCGACACCGTCTCGATCTTCACCACCAGGGAGCAGGAGCGGAAGTCAGACGAGTACTTCCTGACCTCGGGCGACAAGATCCGCTGCTTCTTCGAGGAGGAGGCGTTCGACGGCGAGGGCCAGCTGCGCCAGGCCAAGGCGCTGTCGATCAACAAGATCGGCCATGCGCTGCACGACCTGGACCCGGTGTTCGACCGCTTCTCACGCGACCCGAAGCTGGCGGCACTGGCCGCCGATCTCGGCCTGGTCGAGCCGCAGATCTGGCAGTCGATGTACATCTTCAAGCAGCCGGGGATCGGCGGCGAGGTGCGCTGGCATCAGGACGCCAGCTTCTTCGAGACCACGCCGATCAGCGTCACCACCTTCTGGTTCGCGCTGGAGGATGCCGACCGCTCCAACGGCTGCCTGTGGGTCGAGCCCGGCGGCCACCGCGGGCCGCTGCGCGAGCGCTTCCTGCTGGAGGACGGCGCGACCCGAATGGAGACGCTGGACGCGACGCCGTGGCCGACCGATGCCACCGCCGTGCCGGTCGAGGTCAAGGCCGGCGCGCTGGTGTGCTTCCACGGCCGGCTGCCGCATTACAGCGCGCCGAACCGGTCGCCGGTGTCGCGCCACGCCTACACGCTGCACGTCACCGACGGCCGCACCGCCTATTCGCCGCGCAACTGGCTGCGCCGCGGGCCGGACATGCCGGTGCGGGGATTTGCCTGAGCCCACAAGGGCTTGCATCCCGGCGCGTGTTGATCCCATCCTTGCCGGCAACAGGGTCCGCAAGGGACCGCAGCCGGGAGGGAGTCATGGTCAAGGCCGTGTTGACCGGAACCGACGACCAGGGCGGCGCCGTGTCGATCCCCAAGGGCGACATCGTCTTCATCCGCGAATCCTACCGGTCGGGCGAGATCCCCGGCCGCACGAAGATCGATTTCGGCACCGCCGCGACGGAGCAGGAGGCCTATCTGGTCGACTCGCTGACCACGGTGCTGAAGAAGCTGGGCAACGGCGTCGCGGTCGCCCGGCTGACCACGCCGTCGGGCACGCCGGTGCACATCGTCGCCGCCCAGGTCGAGGCGGTGCGGGCGCCGCAGAGCTGGCACCATCCGAAGGCCCGCACTGTGCTGCTGGCCCGCGGCCGCGAGATCCAGGTGCGCGAGGAGCGCGACCTGGTGCTGCGCCGGATCAACGCCGCGCGGCCGGACCGGGCCAAGCCGATCGCCTGACCCGCACAGGAAACGGGCCGGCGAAGGCCGGCCCGTCCTGGATCAATCTGTCCTGAGGGTCAGTTCAGGCCGCGCGACCAGCTGTCGACCTGGCGCTCGGCCTCTTCCTTGGCGATGCCGTAGCGCTCCTGCACCCGGCCGACCAACTGGTCACGCTGGCCGTCGAGCACGTCGAGGTCGTCATCGGTCAGCTTGCCCCACTGCACCTTGGCCTTGCCCTTCAACTGCTTCCACTGGCCTGAAATCTGGTCCCAGTTCATCGCGATCTCCTGTCGTAAGGGGTCAGGTCCGGATCAGGGCGAGCCCGCTTTCCGGATCGAGCGCCTTGCGCAGATGCGCCGGGGATTCGGTGACGATCAGCTCCAGCGTCGGCCGCACCTTGGCCTCGGCCAGGTGGCCGGCCAGGGCGGTGCCGTCGCGGCGGCCGAGCACCAGATGCACATGCAGCGCCGGCTTGCCCTCAGGCGACACCGCGATGTCGCCGATCAGCGACGCCACCTCGACCTGCTCCTTCACCGGGATCGGCAGGTATTCCTTCCGCTCCCAGTCGAAATAGCGCAGCCCGGCCTCGCTGAAGGCGCCGATGCCGGTGATCTGGGCGGCTGTCAGCCGCTCCGCCTCGGCGAAGCGCTGCAGGCTCTCCATCACCGCCTCCCCGGTCTCGAGGATGACGGCGAAGACCCGCTGACCGTCGGCCGCATGCAGCTGCTTGACGTTCATCCGTCGCTCCCGTGGCACTCCTCAAGGCAACGGGGCGGCGAAAGGGGTCGTTCCCCTTCGCTTATAGATCGACCCGCCGGATCCGGGCGCCGCAGCGGCGCAGCCGGTCGACCAGGCTGTCATAGCCGCGATCGACATGCTCGACCCCGTGCAGCGTGCTGGTGCCTTCGGCGCCCAGCGCCGCGATCAGCAAGGCGGCGCCGGCGCGGATGTCGGTCGCCGTCACCTCGGCCCCGTGCAGCGCCGGGACGCCGCGGATCACCGCATGGTTGCGCACCACCCGGATGTTGGCGCCCATGCGCTGCAGCTCCGGCACATGGCGGAAGCGGTTCTCGAACAGCGTCTCGGTGACCATCGCCGCGCCCTCGGCGCAGGACAGCAGCGCCATGGCCTGGGGCTGCAGGTCGGTGGCGAAGCCGGGATAGGGCTGGGTCATGATGTCGACGCCGACCAGCCCGCCGGCGCCGCGCCGGGCGGTGATGGCGCCCCCCTCGGCCGCGATTTCGATTCCCGCCTCCTCGAACACCGGGAGGGCGGCGCTCAAGAGTTCGGTGGAAGCCCCGGCCAGGCGCAGCTCCCCACCCGTGGCCGCGGCGGCGCAGATCAGCGTGCCCAGCTCGATCCGGTCCGGCAGCACGTCATAGCTGGCACCGTGCAGCCGGTCGACGCCGGTGATGTGCAGCGTGTCGGTGCCGATGCCGTCGATGCGGGCGCC
>NZ_JBCNNF010000558.1:0-3603 GCF_039594555.1 Inquilinus sp. | reverse complement strand
CCCTCCAGGTAGAGATGCACGCCGTACTGGGCCTTGATGGCACCGGGGGCGATGGCGGCGTAGTCGAGACGAGCGGACATGGGTCGAACCTTCCAGTCTTGAGATCGGAACCGCCAGTCGGGGCGGCGTTCGACATCAAGACGAGATGGCCTTCGCGGATGTGACAGGCCGGCCGGAAAATCGTCAGGCTGCGTCCGGAATCGCCCGGCCGAAGCCGTTCTGCCCGGCCCAGGCCTCGATTGCGCGGGCGGCGGACAGCACCGCGTGGTCGCCGCGGCGACGGCCGATGATCTGCAGGCCGAAGGGCAGGCCGGCTTCGTCGCGGCCGAAGGGCAGCGCCACCGAGGGCAGGCCGGCCAGGCTCGGGCCATAGGCCAGCGCCAGCCAGTGGAAGTAGCTGGACAAGGCGGCGCCGTCGATCGTCGCCGGATACCAGTCCTTCCACGGGAAGGGCGGATGGCCGGCCACCGGGCAGATCACCAGATCGACCCCTTCCAGGAAGGCGTCGGCGTCGCGCACCACCCGGGTCTGCACGGTCAGCGCGCTGGCCACGTCGGCGAGGCCCAGCGTCAGCCCGGCAGCGACATTGGCGGTGACGTTCGGCCCGACCTTGTCCGGCGTCGCCTCGACCTTTTCGCGGTGCGCGGCGACGAAGCCGACCGCGCGCAGCGTGGCGAAGGCGTCGTCCACCCCGGCCATGTCGACCGTGAAATCGACGCTGCGGCCCACCGCCGGCTCCAGCGCCTGGCGGGCGGCGCGGAAGCTGCGGCGGACGCGGCTGTCGACCGGGGCGAAGCCGAGATCCTCGGTGAAGGCCACGGTCAGCCCGCCGAGATCGACCGGGTCGAGCGCGCGGAAGGCCGCGCCGTCGACGCCGAGCGACAGCGGGTCGCGCGGGTCGTGGCCGGTCATGGCGGAGAGCATCAGAGCCGCGTCGGTCACCGTGCGCGCCATCGGCCCGTCGACCGACAGCGGCGACCAGCCGTGGCCGCGCGTCTCGGTCGGGATCAGGCCCGGAGTCGGGCGGAAACCGACGATACCGCAATAGGCGGCCGGGGTGCGCAGGCTGCCGGCGAGGTCGGAGCCGGTGGCCAGCGGGACCATGCCGCAGGCCAGCGCCACCGCCGACCCGCCGGAGGAGCCGGCGCAGGTCAGCTCATGGTCGAAGGGATTGAGCGTCGGGCCGAACACCGCGTTGCGGGTGTTGGCGCCGGCGCCGAATTCCGGCGTGTTGGTCTTGGCCAGCACGATGGCGCCGGCCTGGCGCAGCACCGCCACCACCCGCTCGTCGGCCGCCGGCACGTTGTCGGCGAAGAGCGGCGAGCCATAGGCGGTCAGCAGCCCTTCGGTGTCGCTGAGGTCCTTCACGCCGATCGGCAGCCCGTGCAGGGGCCCGAGGGCATCGCCGCGCCGCACCGCCGCCTCCGCCGCCCGCGCCTCGGCCCGCGCCCGGTCATAGGCCTTGGCGGTGATGGCGTTGACCGCCGGGTCCGCCGCCTCGATCCGGGCGATGCAGCTCTCGACCAGATCGACCGGCGAGACCTCCCCCGCCCCGATCAGGCGCCGCAGCTCCACCGCCTCGAGATCGCACAGCTCCGCCATGACCGCCTCTTGCTCCGAGTCTTGTCCGGCAAATCTGCGGGGCCGCGGCGGACAGCGTCAACCGCGATCGGCGGCAACCAGATCCGCATAATCCGGGTGCCGCTGGATGAAGGCGGCGATGAACGGGCACAGCGGCCGGATCTTGATGCCGGCGGCGCGGATCAAGTCCAGCGTGCCGCGCGCCAGGGCGCTGCCGACGCCCCGGCCGGACAGGGCCTGCGGCACCTCGGTGTGGATCAGCGCCAGCACCTCACCCTCGCGGCGGTACGTGACGAAGGCGGTGACGCCGTCGACCGCCATCTCGAAGCGGCTCAGCGCCGGGTTGTCGGTGACCTCGGCCATCGGTCTCTCCCTTGGATTCGCTGCGGGCAGTCTAGCGCGGCAACACGGCCGTTGACTCCCTCACCGATTGGAACAAATTAGCAACATGAGCCGAGCGATGACCACCGACGCCAAGCTGGAGATCCTGGCGGATGCCGCGAAATACGACGTGTCCTGCGCGTCTTCCGGCGCCGCCACCCGCGATTCGCGGGACGGCAAGGGGCTGGGCTCCACCAATGGCCGCGGCATCTGCCATTCCTACACGCCGGACGGGCGCTGCGTGTCGCTGCTGAAGATCCTGCTGACCAATTTCTGCCAGTACGACTGCGCCTACTGCATCAACCGCCGCAGCAGCAACGTCCGCCGCGCCCGCTTCACGGTCGAGGAGGTGGTGCAGCTGACCCTCGGCTTCTACCGGCGCAACTATATCGAGGGGCTGTTCCTGTCCTCCGGCATCATCCGCTCCGCCGACCACACCATGGAGCAGCTGGTGGAGGTGGCGCGGCGGCTGCGCGAGGAGCACGGCTTCCGCGGCTACATCCATCTGAAGACGATCCCGGAGGCGAGCCCGGAACTGCTGGCCGCGGCCGGCCGCCACGCCGACCGGCTGTCGATCAACATCGAGCTGCCGACCGAGGACGGGCTGACCCGGCTGGCGCCGGAGAAGCGCAGCCGCACCATCCGCGGCGCCATGGGCCGGCTGCGGCTGGGCATCGAGGAGGCGGAGGCCGAGCCGAAGGCGCCCCGCTTCTCCCCCGCCGGGCAGAGCACGCAGCTGATCGTCGGCGCCGACGGGGCCGACGACAACGCCATCCTGGGCACCGTCGCCGGCCTCTATGCCGGCTACCGGCTGAAGCGGGTCTACTACTCCGCCTTCAGCCCGATCCCGGAGGCCAGCCGGGCCCTGCCGGCCCAGGCGCCGCCGCTGCAGCGCGAGCACCGGCTGTACCAGGCGGACTGGCTGATGCGCTTCTACGGCTTCGCGGCGGAGGAGATCCTGGCCGGCGCGCCGGACGGCATGCTGGACCTGGCGGTCGACCCCAAGCTGGCCTGGGCGCTGCGCCACCGCGACCGCTTCCCGCTCGACGTCAATCGGGCCGAGCGCGGCCTGCTGCTGCGCGTGCCGGGCCTTGGCGCGCGGACGGTGGACCGGATCGTCGCGGCGCGCCGCATCCACCCGCTGCGGCTGGCCGATCTGGCCCGGCTGACCGGCGGACTGAAGCGCGCTTTGCCCTTCATCGTAACGCCCGACCACCGCCCCACCCGGCTGCTGGACCGGGCCGATTTGCGCGCCCGGCTGGCGCCGAGACCGACGCAGCTGTCGCTGTTCGCCTGATGCGCACGGTCCGGATCGCCCGCCCCGACGACCTCGACGCCTTCCGCCGGGCGGCCCGCGGCCTGATCGCTGCTGGTGCTGTGCCGGAGACAGTATGCTGGCTGGAGGGCGAGGACGACGCCCTGCCCTTCGGCGACCCGGCGCCGGAGGATGCGGCGGCCCCGCCGCTGGCCGCGCCCAAGCGGTTCCACGAGCTGGCGGAGCCGGTGATCTGCCATCGCGACCCGGAGCGATTCGCCCTGCTCTACACCGCGCTGTGGCGGCTGGCGCGGGGCGAGCGCCGCCTGCTGCAGGACCCCACCCATCCGCTGGCCCGGCGGCTGGAGCGGATGGCCGGCGCGGTC
>NZ_JBCNNF010000557.1:0-3606 GCF_039594555.1 Inquilinus sp. | reverse complement strand
AGAGGCGGGCGCGCAGCATGTCCATCGCCATGGCCCGGTTGCGGTGCTGCGACCGGTCGTTCTGGCAGGCGACGACGACGCCGGTCGGGATATGGGTGATGCGGATCGCCGAATCCGTCTTGTTGACGTGCTGGCCGCCGGCGCCGGAGGCGCGGTAGGTGTCGACCTTCAGATCCTTGTCCAGGATCGTGATCTCGATCGAATCGTCGATCACCGGCGACACCGCGACCGAGGAGAAGCTGGTGTGCCGCCGCGCCGCGCTGTCGAACGGGCTGATCCGCACCAGCCGGTGGACGCCCGATTCGGTCTTCAGCCAGCCATAGGCGTTGTGGCCCTTGATCAGCACCGTGGCGGACTTGATCCCGGCCTCTTCGCCCGGGCTCTCTTCCAGCCACTCGACCTTGAAGCCGTGCTTCTCGGCCCAGCGCACATACATGCGCAGCAGCATCTGGCCCCAGTCCTGGGCCTCGGTGCCGCCGGCGCCGGCATTGACCTCGAGATAGCAGTCATTGCCGTCGGCCTCGCCGGCCAGCAGGCTCTCCAGCTGCTTCTTCGCCACCTTCTCGCCCAGCCGGTTCAGCTGGGCCTCGGCATCGGCCAGCACCTCGGCGTCGCCTTCGGCCTCGGCCAGCTCGATCATGCCGACGGCGTCGTCGAACTCGGCCGCCAGGGCCTTGTAGCCGCCGATGGCGTCATCCAGATGGGTGCGCTCGCGCAGCAGGGTCTGCGCCTTCTCCGGGCTGTCCCAGAGCTTGGGGTCCTCGGCGAGGGCGTTCAGTTCGTCCAGTCGTCTTAAAGCGTTGTCCCAGTCAAAGAGACCTCCTCAGCAGCGCGAGCGACTGCTTGATCTCTTGGGCCTTGGCTTCGGTCTCGGCGCGCATGCCGTGCGCTCCTCTCGAATTCCGTTTGTCCACAGGATCGCGGGCCGCGCGGCGGCCGGCGATGCGAACCGGGGATGTAGGACGGATCGGCGGTCAGGTAAAGGCCGCGGGCGGGAAAACTCGCCCGCGGCCTGGACCTCAAGCCTTGCGCGGCCGCAGCTGGCTGACGTCGCGCACGGCGCCGCGGGCGGCGCTGGTGGTCAGCGCCGCATAGGCCTGCAGCGCCTGCGAGACCTTGCGGGCGCGCGGCGCCGAGGGCTGCCAGCCGCCGTCGGCGCGGGCGTTCATCGCCGCCCGGCGATGGGCCAGCTCCTCATCCGACACGGCGAGATGGATCTTGCGGTGCGGGATGTCGATCTCGATCGTGTCGCCCTCCTGCACCAGGGCGATGGCGCCGCCCTCGGCCGCCTCGGGCGAGACATGGCCGATCGACAGGCCGGAGGAGCCGCCGGAGAAGCGGCCGTCGGTGACCAGGGCGCAGACCTTGCCCAGGCTCTTCGACTTCAGATAGCTGGTCGGGTACAGCATCTCCTGCATGCCCGGGCCGCCCTTCGGGCCCTCGTAGCGGATCAGCACCACGTCGCCGGGCTTGATGTGGTCGCCCAGGATGCCCTCGACCGCCGCGTCCTGGCTCTCGAAGATCCGGGCGGGGCCGGAGAAGGTGAGGATGCTGGCGTCGACGCCCGCCGTCTTCACCACGCAGCCATCCTCGGCGATGTTGCCGTACAACACGGCCAGGCCGCCATCCGGGCTGAAGGCGTGCTCCAGGTCGCGGATGACGCCGCGCTTGCGGTCGGCGTCGACGCTGGGATAGCGGGCGTCCTGGCTGAAGGCGACCTGGGTCGGGATGCCGCCCGGCGCCGCGCTGTAGAAGCGGTGCACGGACTCGCTGTCGGTGCGCTTGATGTCCCACTGGTCCAGCGCCGCAGCCAGGCTCTCGGCATGGACCGTGTGGGTGTCGCGGTTCAAGAGGCCGGCGCGGTCCAGCTCGCCCAGAATGGCCATGATGCCGCCGGCACGATGGACGTCCTCCATATGCACGGTCGACAGGGCCGGCGCGACCTTGCACAGCACCGGCACCCGGCGCGACAGCCGGTCGATGTCGGCCATGGTGAAGTCGACCCCGCCCTCCTGCGCCGCCGCCAGCAGGTGCAGCACGGTGTTGGTCGACCCGCCCATGGCGATGTCGAGGGTCATGGCGTTCTCGAAGGCGGCGAAGCTGGCGATGCTGCGTGGCAGGACCGACTCGTCGTCCTGCTCGTAATGACGCTTCGCCAGGTCGACGATCAGGTGCCCGGCCTCGACGAACAGGCGCTTGCGGTCGGCATGGGTGGCCAGGGTCGAGCCGTTGCCGGGCAGCGCCAGGCCCAGCGCCTCGGTCAGGCAGTTCATCGAATTGGCGGTGAACATGCCGGAGCAGGAGCCGCAGGTCGGGCAGGCCGACCGCTCGATCACCTTGACGTCCTCGTCGCTGATCCGGCTGTCCGCGGCGGCGACCATGGCGTCGATCAGGTCCAGCGACTTGGTCTCGCCGCCGACCTTGACCTTGCCGGCCTCCATCGGGCCGCCGGACACGAACACCACCGGGATGTTCAGCCGCATCGCGGCCATCAGCATGCCGGGCGTGATCTTGTCGCAGTTCGAGATGCAGACCATGGCGTCGGCGCAATGCGCGTTGACCATGTACTCGACGCTGTCGGCGATGATCTCGCGCGACGGCAGGCTGTACAGCATGCCGTCATGGCCCATGGCGATGCCGTCATCGACGGCGATGGTGTTGAATTCCTTGGCGACGCCGCCCGCGGCCTCGATCTCCCGCGCCACCAGCTGGCCGAGGTCCTTGAGGTGGACATGGCCGGGCACGAACTGGGTGAAGGAGTTGACGACGGCGATGATCGGCTTGCCGAAATCCGCATCCGTCATGCCGGTCGCGCGCCAGAGCCCGCGGGCTCCGGCCATGTTGCGGCCATGGGTGGTGGTGCGGGAACGATAGGCTGGCATGGGTCACGGTCCGCTGCTCGGGTCACTTTCTGTCAGATGGGTGGTCGCAGCGATCAGAAAAGAACCGCGACACCCGTCGGAACGTCCATTCCAGAAAGAACGCCATTCCCGCCCGCGGCGCAAGGGCGGCGGACGCAACGCTCCCGCGCGTCAGCGGCTGCGGGCGGCGTCCCGCGGCTCCGGCGCCGGGTCGTCGGCGGTGTAGGCCGGGGTTGCCAGGCGCAGGCAGCTGACCACGGTGGCGGCGGTCGCCAGCCCGGCCGCGGTCAGCAGCGCCGCCTGGGCACCGTGGTCCGGGAAATGGGCGAACAGCAGCGCCACCAGCGCCGCGCCGGTCGCCTGGCCCAGCAGGCGGGCGGTCCCCAGCATGCCGCTGGCGGCGCCGCTGCGGCTGCGCGGGGCCGACCCGATCATCACCCGGTTGTTGGGCGCCTGGAACAGGCCGAAGCCGGCGCCGCACAGGGCCATGCGCCAGACAATGCTGACGGGGGCGGGGTCGGCCGGCAGCGTCGCCAGCAGCACCAGGCCGATGGCGAGCAGGGCGAGGCCGATGCCGCCCAGCAGGCCCGGCGGGTGCCGGTCGGACAGGCGGCCGGCGAAGGGCGCGGTCACCGCCACCGCCAGCGGCCAGGGGATCATCAGCAGGCCGACCTGGGCCGGGGAGAAGCCGTAGCCGGTCTGCAGCAGGAAGGGCAGCGCCACGAAGGCCGACATCTGCGCCATG
>NZ_JBCNNF010000556.1:0-3606 GCF_039594555.1 Inquilinus sp. | reverse complement strand
GGTCTCCGAAGGCCGCTTCGTACCGGATGAGGAGGCCCTGGCCGCCCAGCGCGCCGCGGACGAGGCGCTGGACCACGACAGCCCGCTGGAGGAGCTGTTCGAGGACCAGCTGGCCTGCGCCGACATGGTGATCCTGAACAAGACCGACCTGCTGGACGACGACTCCCTGTCCGCCGTCTCGACCGACCTGGCCACCCAGCTGCGGCCGGGGGTGAAGGTGGTCAAGGCCCGGCACGGCGCCATCGACGCCGCGGTGCTGCTGGGCCTCGGCGCCGCGGCGGAGGACGATCTGGCGGCGCGCCCCTCGCATCACGATGCGGAGGAGGAGCACGACCACGACGATTTCGAGAGCTTCCATGTCGACCTCGGCACCGTGGCCGATCCCGACGCCCTGGCGCGCAAGCTGAAGCCGGTGATCGAGGCGCATGACATCCTGCGGCTGAAAGGCTTCGCCGAGGTCGCGGGCAAGCCGATGCGGCTGGTGGTGCAGGCGGTGGGCGGCCGCATCCAGCATTACTACGACCGCGCCTGGCGCACCGAGGAACCGCGCGGCACCACCCTGGTGGTGATCGGCGAGCGCGGCCTCGACCGCGCCGCGATCACCAAGGCGCTGACGGCCTGAGCGGAATGGCGAGGCCAGTGCTCCCCCTCACCCGAAATCGCTGCGCGATTTCGACCTCTCCCCAAGGAGAGGTGCATCGGCGCGCGCCGCTTGTTTCCCTCTCCTCGGGGAGAGGGAGGGGCCCGTCGCGTCGGCGACGGGAGGGTGAGGGGGAACCGGCCCATCCATTGAAGAGCCATCCCTGATGCATCTCCTCGCCGCCAAGCCGGGCAGCATCGCCGACGGGTCGGAGGCGGTCGATCTGGGCCAGAGCCCGGGCGACATCGTCGTCCTGACCGCGGCGGACACCGAGCTTGCCTGCCTGTCGGCGGCGCGCGCCGGATTCGGCGAGGACTTCCCCCGGCTGCGCCTGGCCAACCTGCTGCAGCTCGGCCACAACCTGTCGGTCGACACCTATGTCGACGACGTGGCCAGCCGGGCCAGGCTGGTGGTGGTGCGTCTGCTGGGCGGGGCGGGGTACTGGCGCTACGGCATCGAGCAGGTGCACGCCGCCTGCCGGCGTGAGGGCATCGCGCTGGCCGTGCTGCCGGGCGACGACAAGCCGGATGCCGATCTCGACGGCCTGTCGACCCTGCCGGAGGAGGCGAGGGGGCGGCTGTGGCGCTATCTGGTCGAAGGCGGCATCGAGAACGCCCGCAGCTTCCTGGCCTATGCCGGGAGCTTGATCGGCCACGACCTGCCCTGGGCCGAGCCGCGGCCGCTGCTGCGCGCCGGGCTGTATTGGCCGGATCTGAGGCATCCGTCGTTCGGCGAGATCGAGCAGCGATGGAGGCAAGAACCGACCGAGTCCCCCCTCCCCCTGCGGGAGGGGGGTAGGGGGAGGGGGTTCTCACAGCAAGAACCGCGGCCTGAAGACAGACCGGCGATACCGAGTCCTTCGATCGACAACCCCCTCCCCCTACCCCCTCCCGCGAGGGGAGGGGGGACTCAAAACAATGGGGCCGGGGAGGCCACCACCACCCCCGTCATCGGCTTGGTCTTCTACCGCGCCCTGGTCCAGGCCGGGAACCTAGCGCCGGTCGATGCGCTGGTCGCGGCGCTCCAGGCCCGTGGTCTGAACCCGCTGCCGGTCTTCGTCTCCAGCCTCAAGGACGCCGTCTCGGCCGAGCTGATCACCGACGCCTTCGCCCGACACCCGCCGGCGGTGATCCTGAACGCCACCAGCTTCGCCGTCTCCAGCCCCGGCGGCCCGGCCCAGCCGACGCCCTTCGACGCGGCGGATTGCCCTGTCCTGCAGGTGGTGTTCGCCGGCGGCGCCGAGGCGGCATGGCGCGAGGGCACGCGCGGCCTGTCGGCCCAGGATCTGGCGATGAACGTCGCCCTGACCGAGATCGACGGACGGGTGCTGACCCGCGCCGTGTCCTTCAAGTCGGAGGCGCGCTGGGACCCGCTGACCGAATGCACCGTGGTGTCCTACCGCCCGGTGCCGGACCGGATCGGCTTCGTCGCCGACCTCGCCGCCGCCTGGGCCGGGCTGCGCCGCACGCCACCGGCCGTACGCCGCGTGGCGCTGGTCCTGGCCAACTATCCGAACCGCGACGGCCGTCTCGGCAACGGCGTGGGCCTCGACACCCCGGCCGGGACGGTCGAGGTGCTGCGCGCTTTGGCCGAAGCCGGCTATACCGTCGAGGATGTGCCTGCGGATGCCGCAGCCCTGATGGCGCGAGTCACCGCCGGGCCAACCAATGCGCTGAAGGACCGGGCCATCCGCTCCGGCGGCGAGGCTTATCCCCTGGCCGAATACCGCGCCTACTTCAACAGCCTGCCTGAGGCCGTTCGCACAGCCGTCACCGCCCGCTGGGGCGAACCCGAAGCCGATCCCTTCGTCGAGGCCGGCGCCTTCCGCCTGGCGGTGCATGGCTTCGGCAACGTGGTGATCGGCGTGCAGCCGGCGCGCGGCTACAACATCGACCCGCAGGCCACCTATCACGACCCCGACCTGGTGCCGCCGCATGGCTATCTGGCCTTCTACGCCTGGCTGCGGCAGGGCTTCGGGGCGCAGGCCATCGTCCATATGGGCAAGCACGGCAACCTGGAATGGCTGCCGGGCAAGGCGCTGGCGCTGTCGCAGGACTGCTTCCCCGAGGCCGCCTTCGGCCCCGTGCCGCATCTCTATCCCTTCATCGTCAACGACCCGGGCGAGGGCACCCAGGCCAAGCGCCGCGCCGCCGCCGTGATCATCGACCACCTGACGCCGCCGCTGACCCGGGCCGAGAGCTACGGCCCGCTGAAGGACCTTGAGGCGCTGGTTGACGAATATTACGAGGCCGCCGGCATGGACCCGCGCCGGCTCAGGCATCTGCGCGACCGCATCCTCGACCTCGCCCGGTCGACCGGGCTGGACCGCGATTGCGGCGTGGCGGCCGACGCCGATTCCGACTCAGCCCTGGCGCAGATCGACAACCATCTCTGCGAGCTGAAGGAGATGCAGATCCGCGACGGGCTGCACATCTTCGGCCGCTCGCCGCAGGGCGACCAGCGCACCGACCTACTGGTGGCGCTGACCCGGGTGCCGCGCGGGGCGGGGCAGGGCGGCGACGCCTCGCTGATCCGCGCGCTGACGAATGATCTCGGCCTCGGCTTCGATCCGCTGGACTGCCGCTTCGGCGACGCCTGGGTCGGACCGCGGCCCGCTGTGCTGGGGCCGGAGACGGGCTGGCGGACCCATGGCGACACGGTCGAGCGGCTGGAGGGGCTGGCGCGCGACCTGGTCGCCGGCACCCGGGCGCCCGAGCCCAGCTGGACCGCCACTGCCGCGGTCCTCGCCGAGATCGCGGCCACTGTCGCGCCCTCCGTCGACCGCTCCGGCGCCGCCGAGATCGACGGGCTGCTGCGCGGGCTGGCCGGGCGCTTCGTGCCGCCCGGCTCCTCCGGCGCGCCGACCCGCGGGCGCCTCGACGTGCTGCCGACCGGGCGCAACTTCTACTCAGTCGACAGCCGCACGGTGCCGACGCCGGCGGCCTGGCATCTCGGCTGGAAATCCG
>NZ_JBCNNF010000555.1:0-3621 GCF_039594555.1 Inquilinus sp. | reverse complement strand
GCGCCGTCGAGATCGTGATCCCGCGCGCCTTCTCTTCCGGCGCCTTGTCGATCTGGTCGTACGCCGTGAACGTCGCCCCGCCCTTCTCCGCCAGCACCTTCGTGATCGCCGCCGTCAGCGACGTCTTGCCATGGTCCACGTGACCAATCGTGCCGATGTTGCAGTGCGGCTTCGTCCGCTCAAACTTCGCCTTCGCCATTCTCTCGAAACCCTAATTCATCGCAGTTGGGACTTGTGTGCCCCCGGATGGAGCGGGTGAAGGGAATCGAACCCTCGTATTCAGCTTGGAAGGCTGCTGCTCTACCATTGAGCTACACCCGCCCGGATGTCCGGGGACGCGCCATGTCCTCGACCGTGACATCGAAGCCAAGCGGGCTTTGGTGGAGGGGGCTGGATTCGAACCAGCGTACGCTATGCGGGCAGATTTACAGTCTGCTGCCTTTAACCACTCGGCCACCCCTCCAAAGGGCTTCGCCGCACGGCTCGGCGAATGGCGGGGCGGAATATCGACATCCCGGCGAGGAAGTCAAGCATGCGTGATGCGAAAATCGTAAACTTGACCGCGCCCGCCTCACAGCGCACAGGACGGCGATGACCCGCACACCGCAGAACCGCCCGCCCCGCGCCGCCTCGCCCCACGCCCCGCGGCCCCATTCGCACCAGGGCCAGCGCCCGGATCAGCGCGGCCCCGGCGGCCGGGCGCCGGACGGACGGCCTCCCGCGCGCGAGCCCGACCGCTATCTCTACGGCGTCCACGCCGCCGTCGCCGCGATCCTGAATCCGGAGCGGGTGATCACCCGGGTGCAGTGCACCGAGGCCGGGCTGGCGAATCTGTCCGACGCCCTGGCGCAGGCGGCCGAGGCCGGCATCGACCGGCCGGCGCCGGAGATCGTCGACCGCGCCCTGATGGACCGGTTCCTCAAGGGCGCCGTGCACCAGGGCATCGCGCTGGAGATCAAGCCGCTGGACGCGCCGGACATCGACGATCTCGGCCGCGAGGCGGAGCTGCGCGCGGAGGCCGGGCAGCGCAGCGTGGTGGTGGTGCTGGACCAGGTGACCGACCCGCACAATATCGGCGCCATCCTGCGCTCCGCCGCCGCCTTCGGCGCGCTGGCGGTGATCGTCACCGACCGCAACACGCCCGAGGTCACTGGGGTGATGGCCAAGGCGGCATCCGGCGCGGTCGAGCATGTCGCGCTGACCCGGGTGAAGAACCTGGCCCGCGCCCTCGAATCGCTCGGCGAACTGGGCTTCCGCCGGATCGGCCTGGCCGAGGAGGGCGAGACGACCCTGGCCGAGGCGATGCAGGGCGACCGGGTGGCGCTGGTGCTGGGGGCCGAGGGCGACGGGCTGCGCCACCTGACGCGCGAGACCTGCGACGCGCTGGCCCGCCTGCCGACGCAGGGCCCGGTCGGCAGCCTGAACGTCTCCAACGCCGCCGCCATTGCGCTCTACGAGGCGGCAAGGGGCTGAGGGAGGTGGCGTAGGATGGAGGACCGATGGCGGCGCCAGCCGTCTTCGCTTCCGCTGCGCTCCAGCTTCGCCGGACACGCTCTGCCCTAAACGGCCTCCGCGTGGCTGCGCCACGCGTAGCCCGTAAGGGCGAAGCTTGGTGGGCCCGGCAGGATTCGAACCTGCGACAACACCGTTATGAGCGGCGGGTTCTAACCGCTGAACTACAGGCCCGTCCGGCGCCCTTCTAGCAAGCGGCGCCGGCGCGGGAAAGCGGGTTGCGACGCCCGGCGTGGGCCACCGAGCGCCGCTTCCGCAAGTCGGCCCGGTTACTGGGCCTTCTGCCCGCCGGCCATCATCTGCTTGACGATGCCGACGATGACCATCAGGACGCCGCCGCCAACGCCGCCCCCGACCACCTGCCCGATGATCGAGCCGATGTCGAGGCTGCCGCTGGCCGCCGCCGCCCCGAGGCTGGGGACGACCGCCTCCAGGATCTGGCCGCCGATGCCGCCGCCGATGATGCCGGCGATCGAGTTCCACAGGGTGCCGAGGTTGTACTGCTTGATCGCGGCACCGGCCACATTGCCGCCGACCGCACCTGCCACGAGCTGGATGATCAACGTCACGATGTCCATCGGATCTCCTTCCGATCGATGGCAGCGCCGTCGGGCGGTGCGGCGCATGAAGCAACCGATTCGCCGAATCATCGGCACCGCACAAATAATCATGCGCCTCGACCCGTTCCGCCTCAAGAGATATTTGGGAACGGACGGGGATCGTTGCCATGCGCCCAAAGAAGCGGGCATGTCGTCGGCGGATGATTTTCCCGATTCTATTGTCGGATTTACACCCTCGTTACGAGTCCGGACGGGATCGCTTCACAACCGGGCGGGGAGTCCGCTGAGGCCGATCACCGCGCCGTTCCAGGACGCGCTGCCGGCGGCGAGGTCGATCGCCATCAGGTCCTCGCCGACCAGCACCGGGCCGGCATCGGATAAAATACATCTACAGATTGCTATATTGCATATAACACAAATCAATTGGATTGATATTTACCGCTCCCCTCCGAATCTTTGTCCTATCGCCGCCAGCCAGAGACCGCCCCATGCGCGCCCGCCTTTCCGTCCTCGTCGCCGCCGCGACGCTGCTGGCCCTCGCCGCCCCGGCGGCCCAGGCCGAGACCGACACGCTGCGGATCGCGCAGCAATTCGGCATCTCCTACCTGCCGATGATCGTGGCCAAGCAGCAGAAGCTGATCGAGACGGCGGTCACCGAGGCCGGGCTGCCGGCGCCTGAGATCGAGTGGATCCAGGTCAGCGGCGGCGCCGCGATGAACGAGGCGCTGCTGTCCGGCAGCCTGGACGTCGCCGCGGCCGGGGCGCCGCCGGCGATCACGCTGTGGGCGAAGACGCGCGGGTCGATCGACGTCAAGGGCATCGCCGCGCTGGGGTCGATGCCGATCTACCTGACCACCACCAACCCGCAGGTGAAGACGCTGGCCGACTTCACCGACAAGGACCGCATCGCGTTGCCGGCGGTGAAGGTCGGGTTCCAGGCGGTGCTGCTGCAGATGGCGGCGGCCCAGGCCTTCGGCGAGGACCAGGCGACGAAGCTGGACGAGTTGACGGTCAGCATGTCGCATCCCGACGCCACCGCGGCCCTGCTGTCCGGCAGCACCGAGGTCACGGCCAATTTCGGAGCCCCGCCGTTCCAGAATCAGCAGTTGCAGGACCCGAAGATCCACCGGGTGCTGAGCAGCTTCGACGTGCTGGGCGGGCCGCACACCTTCAACGTGCTCTACGCCACTGGAGCCTTCTACGCCGAGAACCCGAAGACGGTGGCGGCGATCGTCACCGCGCTGGACCGCGCCGACCAGTTCATCCAGGCCCATCCGGCTGAGGCGGCGAAGCTGTATATCGCGGCCGAATCCTCGAAGCTGCCGGAGGCCTTCGTCGAGGCGCTGATCACCGCCCCCGACACGCGCTACACCGTGGCGCCCGAGAACATCCTGAAATTCGTCGACTTCCAGCACCGCATCGGCCAGATCGCGACCACCACTTCGGATTGGCGCGACCTGTTCTTCCCGCCGCTGCACGACCGGCAGGGCAGCTGAGATGGCGGCCCCTGCCCTCGTCCCGGCGCCCGAGACACCGGCAGCACTGGCGC
>NZ_JBCNNF010000554.1:0-3636 GCF_039594555.1 Inquilinus sp. | reverse complement strand
ATGCCCGGCGTGCTGTCGCCGCAGACCGGTCTGGTCAAGAACGCCAACTCCACCTGGCTGATCGGCAAGCCCTTCGACAAGGACCTCAGCGCCGCCATGGGCCGCGAGGTGCGTTGTGAGAACGACGCCAACTGCCTGGCGGTGTCGGAGGCGACCGACGGCGCCGCGGCCGGCAAGGGCGTGGTCTTCGCCGTCATCATCGGCACCGGCACCGGCGCCGGCATCGCCTTCAACGGCCGCGCCCATCGCGGCGGCAACGGGCTGGGCGGCGAATGGGGCCACAACCAGCTGCCCTGGGCCACGCCGGACGAGCTGCCGGGCCCGGACTGCTATTGCGGCAAGCAGGGCTGCCTGGAGACCTGGATCTCCGGCACCGGCTTCGGCAAGGACCATATCCGGGTGACCGGGCAGGAGATCTCCACCCATGAGGTGGTGAAGCGGGCCGAGGCCGGCGACCCCGACTCCTCGGCCACCGTGGAGCGCTACATCAGCCGGCTGACCCGCGGCCTGGCCCATGTCATCAACCTGCTCGACCCCGATGCCATCGTGCTGGGCGGCGGCATGTCGAATGTCGCACGCCTCTATGACGAGGTGCCGAAGCGGCTGCCGCCGATCGTGTTCGGCCGGGAATGCGCCACGCCGATCCTGAAGGCGAAGCACGGCGACAGCAGCGGCGTCCGCGGCGCCGCCTGGCTGTGGCGCCAGGGCGAGGTCGGCTGAACGGCTACGGCGCGCGCTGCGGCCCCAGCGGCGCGAAGGCGGTGGCCTTGATCTCGACCAGCCCGCCATCGGGGTTCAGCTCCGCCACCGCCAGCTCGACCGCGGTGGGGTAGGGGGCGGGGAAGAACTCGTCGCGCACGGCCGCGATCGCCGCCAGCTGTCCGACCTTGTCCAGCGCCAGGCGGTCGCTGCCGAGCACATGGAACATCTGCAGCTCCACCACATCCTCGAGGCGGGCGTCGCAGGCCCGCAGCAGCTCGTCGATCTGCCGGAAGACGCGGCGCAGCTCCTCGCGGAAGCCCTCCGCGTCCAGGGGCTGCGGCTGCCGGCTGCAGGCGACGATGCCCGACAGGAAGACGAAATCCCCCGCCCGGCGTGCCGGCGCGTAGTGGAATTGGTCGACATCGGCCTGCAGCCCGGACGGGATCGCCACCATGCCGGTGCGGGTCGCGACGCTGCGGATGTCTGCCTGGAGATCCATTGATGCATCTCATTTTGTAATAAATGATACAGAATTTCTGTCGAAGAATGTCCGCCGGTCAAGCGATTTGTGGAATGCTGATTACAGAATTCACGACA
Source organism: Inquilinus sp. (assembly GCF_039594555.1). GTDB lineage: Bacteria > Pseudomonadota > Alphaproteobacteria > DSM-16000 > Inquilinaceae > Inquilinus. The sequence goes on along the minus strand of NZ_JBCNNF010000554.1, from coordinate 2,337 downwards.
GCGTGGGTATCCGATCGGCATAGGTTTATGTTCATGAAATGTTCATGAGGGTCTCGCGATCCGGCGCGCGGCGCAGTATGATCCGCGCCTGACTCGCCGCGAGAGACCCATGTCCCAGCCGGAACGCCGCCTGACCGCCATCCTCTGCGCCGATGTCGTCGGCTATTCGCGGCTGGTCGGGCGCGATGAGACCGGTACGCTGGCGCGGCTGGACCAGGCCCGAGACATCCTGCGGACGGTGACGGAGGGGCAGGGCGGGCGTGTGTTCAACCTGGCAGGGGACGGGCTGCTGGCCGAGTTCCCCAGCGCGCTGGCCGCGGTGCAGGCCGCGATCTCGGCCCAGGACCGGCTCGGCATCTGGGCCTCCGATCAGGCCGAGGACGACCGCATGCGGCTGCGCATCGGGGTCAATCTGGGCGACGTCGTCGTCAACGGTGACGACCTGCTGGGCGACGGAGTCAACGTCGCGGCCCGGCTGCAGGCGCTGGCGCAACCTGGCGGCATCTGCCTGTCCGGCGCGGTCTACGACCAGGTGCGTGGCCGGATCGAGATCGGTTTCGCCGATCTCGGCCCGCAGGCGATGAAGAACATGGCCGAGCCGGTGCGGGTCTATGCCCTGCGGATCGGGCCGGATACCCATCGTGTCGGGACGACGGCGCTCACCCCGGCTCCGGCGGCGCCCAGTTGGGGAGGTGAGGTCTTCGGCCGCCTGCGCCGTCGGCTGCTGGGTGCGCTCCTCGTCGTCGCCGTGCTGCTGGTCATCAACCTGATGACGAACCCTCACGATCTGTGGGTGCAGTGGCCGGCGCTCGGCCTCGGTATCGCCGCTCTGCTGCCGCTGATCCGGCACCTGCTCTGGGGCCAGCCGCTCGACGCCGACGGCAAGTAGCCGCCGGTCGGGCTTTACGCCAGCAGCAGGCTGTCGTCGTCCAGCTGTTCGCCGCGGACCTTGCTGAACAGCTTCAGCAGGTCGGGGACGTCCAGCCCCTTGCGCTCCTCGCCGGCGACGTCGAAGGCGACCTGGCCCTCATGCAGCATCACCGTGCGGGTGCCGTGGTCGAGGGCATGGCGCATCGAATGGGTGACCATCAGCGCCGTCAGCTTCTGCTCCTCGATGATCCGGCAGGTCAGCTGCAGCACGAAATCCGCGGTGCGGGGGTCGAGCGCGGCGGTGTGCTCGTCCAGCAGCAGGATCTTCATGCCGGTCAGAGTCGCCATCAGCAGGCTGACCGCCTGGCGCTGGCCGCCGGACAACAGGCCCATCGAATCGCCCAGCCGGTTCTCCAGCCCCAGCCCCAGCACCGCCAGCTTGTCGCGGAACACGGCGCGGCGCGACCCATCGATCGACGGGGCGAAGCCGCGCGACCGGCCGCGGGCATAGGCCAGCGCCATGTTCTCCTCGATCGACAGCCCCTCGCAGGTGCCGGCCATCGGGTCCTGGAACACCCGCGCGACCAGTCCGGCGCGCTTGGGCGACGGCCAGCGGGTGACGTCGATGCCGTCGATCTCGACCCGGCCGCGCTCGGGGCTGGCGTCGCCGCTCAGCACGTTCAGCAGGGTCGACTTGCCGGCGCCGTTCGAGCCGATGACGGTGACGAACTCGCCGACCGGGATGGTCAGGGTGAGGCCGCGCAGGGCCTTGTTCTCCAGCGGCGTGCCGCGGCCGAAGGTGACGTGGGCGTCCTGGACCGAGATCATCTCAGGCGCTCCGCCGGAACAGGGATTTCAGGGGGTTGCGCATGCCCGGCAGCATCAGGGCGATGCCGACCAAGAGCGCCGTCACCAGGTTGAGGTCGGAGGATTGCAGCCCGAGCCAGTTGGTGTTCAGCGCCAGGGCGATGACGATGCGGTAGATCACAGCGCCCAGCACGCAGGCGGCCAGCATCACCACGATCCTGCGGGTGCGGATCATGGTCTCGCCGAGGATCACGGCGGCCAGCCCGACCACGATGGTGCCGGTGCCGACGGTGACGTCGGCGAAGCCGGCGGTCTGGGCGAAGAGAGAGCCGGCCAGCGCCACCAGCGCGTTCGACAGCGCCATGCCGACATAGATGTGCAGCTTGGTCGAGATGCCCTGCGCCCGCGCCATCCGCGCATTGGCGCCGGTGGCGCGCATCGCCAGGCCGAACTCCGAGGTCAGGAAGCGGCCGAGGGCCAGCCCGACGATGACGACGATGATCGCCAGCACCACCACCTTCAGCGTCGCCCGCACCGGCAGGCCGGTGCCCTCGATCGCCGGCGTCAGCCAGGTGAACAGGTTGATCACCGTGTCCTGGTTGATCAGCGCCACGTTCGGCTTGCCCATGATCCGCAGGTTGATCGAGAACAGCGCGATCA
>NZ_JBCNNF010000553.1:0-3644 GCF_039594555.1 Inquilinus sp. | reverse complement strand
TGCCCAGCACCTCCAGCTCGCTGGTGCCGAAGGCGTCGGCGGCCAGCCGGATATAGTCGGCGGTCAGCCGCCGCTCGCCGCGCTCGAGCTTGATGAACTGCCCGCGCGAGACGCCCATGGCCTCGGCCGCCTGCTCATGCGTCCAGCCCCGGGCTTGGCGCAGCTGCTTCAATCCGTTCCCCATTCTGGGTATCTTGCCGCATCAGATCTGCGCTGTCATTCCCCATTATGGGAAATATTGGCTTGACGAAATTCCCCAAAATGGGAAATTATTATCCTATGGATTTGATCCTTTTCATCCCGTCCGGGGGCCGGGCCTCGCTCGGCCCCCGGATATCCCGGCTCCGGCAGCGCTGTCGGGCCTGACCCCGGCGCTGCCGTGCTGCAGCGGCGCCGGCTGAATTTCCCGTCCGCAACGGACCGTGGCGGCCCGGCTGACCGCCCTTTCCCTTCGGAGTTCCGTCATGCCTTGCGCACCCCTGTTCGCCGGTCCGATGGCCGGTCTCGCCCTCGCCTTGTCCGCCGTCCAGCCGACCCCCGCCGCCGCGCAGGCGCAAGCCCCCTGCGCGCCTTATGAGATCGTCGCCGCGGCGCTGAACGAGCGCTACCACGAGGCACCGGTGGCGCGGATGCTGTCCGACCGCGGCTTCGTCATCGAGGTCCTGGCGTCGGCCGACGGCGCCAGCTTCACCGTGCTCGGCATCCAGCCCGGCGGCAGCGCCTGCGTGCTGGCGGCCGGGTCGGCCTTCGCCCTCGTCAGCCCGGCGGCGGCGCCGGCGCCGGGGACGGGTGCCTGATGGAAAGCGGCCCTTCGATCCCGCTCAGCGACCGCAGCCGGACGCTGTTCGCCATCATCGCCGCCGCGGCGGAGGAGGGGGCGCCGACCCCCTCGACCGCCGAGCTGGCGGCGGCGCTGGACGCCACCGGGCACCAGACCGACGGCAGGCCGAGCCTGATCGACTACGAGCTGCGGCGGCTGGTGCGCGCCGGCCGGATCGCCATCATCGGGCAGCAGAGGCGGCGGGTCTTCGAGATCGCCGGCACCGGCCGGCGCACGGTGCGGCGGCCTGCCGGGATCAGCCGGGCGCTGCTCCTGGCCCGGCTGACGCCACGTCCCGATGTCGACGAGGCGGATGGCTGGCCGCGCCCGACGCGGGAGAGTGCCGCCGCCTATGACGCGGCGGTGCGGCGCCGGGAGTTCGCCCGGCACGAGCGTCCCGAGCCGCGGGGCCCACTGGTCCGGATCGATCCGCCGGCCGAGCGGTCGCCGACCGGCTGCGCCGCGGCGCTGATGGCGGCCTGGTGAGGCCGACCGCCCTCGTCACAGACATTTCGAACCGGCAGAGAGGAAATATGGCGCGAGACAGGATCGGGCGCGGCCGGGCGGCCGCGCCCGGGCAGGAGGCGCGGGAGACGCCGGAGCGGGCCCGGCACGCGGCCGGCATCGTCGACCGGCCGACCGGGACCGCCATCGGGTCGCCGATCGGCCGCCTGGTGCAGTCCCCTCGCGCTGGGCGCCCGGCAACGAGAACAACACCGGCGCCTATGTCGCACATGTAGCGGCGCTGACCGGCTTCGGGCCGGACGCCGTGCTCGACCTTCATGGCTACCAGCATCTGGCGCCGCTGGTGAAGGCCGTGATCACCCATGAGAATGGCCGGAATACCTACCCGGATTCGCTGATCGACGACGGCCTGCTTCGGGCCGGCGTGCAGCCGCCGGGCCGGGCGGTGGTCAGCCGCGCGGCGGACCGGGCCAAGACCACCGTGGCCGTGGCAGCCGGCGGGACCGCCGTCGTCGGCGCGGCGCTGGACGGGCTGCAGCAGCTCGCCCCGGCGCTGCCGGCGGTGCAGCAGATCGCGGCCCTGCCGCCCGTCATCCTGGTCGTCATCGGTGCCGTCGCCGTCACCGGGCTCGTCGCCTGGCTGGTGTTGAGGAAACGATGATCGCGGTCGTCGCCGGCCTGCTCGGCTCCAGACTCGGCCGTTGGGCGGCGCTGGCTCTGCTCGGCGCCGCCGCCGTCTCCCTCATGCTCTGGCGCGTCTTCGCGGCCGGCCGAGCCAGCGTCGCCGCCCAGCAGACTCAGGACACGCTGACCCATGTGCTCGACACCATTCGCCGCGACCAGGCTCTGCGGTCTCTGTCTCCTGCTGCTCGCCGTGAGTGGCTGCGTCGCTACGCCCAGGACCGCGAGCGTCGATAGCGTTTGCCTCGTCGTCGCCGAGCCGCCCGTGACGCCCGGCTGGGTCGAAAGCGCCGACCAGACCTGGGTGGACTGGCTGCTCCCGATCGTCGACTACGGCCAGCGGCACTGCGGCTGGCGGTGACGGGCCTCAGGCCGCCGGCGTCGCCACCGGCTCAAGGTCGGAGGGCGGGCCGGAGCTGCGGATCCTTCCCGCCAACTGCCGCATGGCGCGGTAACCCGGGCGGCGGCAGGCCGCCGCCCGTCGATCCCTCAGAACCGGCCGGCGCGGAAATCCTCGATCGCCTCGACGATCTGCGCCTCGGTGCTCATCACGAAGGGGCCGTATTTCGCCACCGGCTCGCGCAGCGGCTTGCCGGCGACGATCAGCAGCCGCGCCGGGCCAGCCTTGGCCGTTGCGCGCACGCCGTCGCCGGTGCCGAGCACGCCCAGGGTGCCGCGTTCCAGCGTCTTGCCGCCGACCTCGGCCGCGCCCTGATAGACATAGGCGAAGCCGGCATGGCCCTCCGGCAGCGGCACGTCGGCCGCGGCGCCGGCCTCGAGCTGGAGATCGAGATAGACCGGCTGGGTGGTGCCGCCCTCGACCGCGCCCGTGGTGCCGCCGAAGCGGCCGGCGATGACGCGGATCCGGGCTCCGGGCGCCGCCGTGATCTCCGGCACCGCATCGGCCGGGATGTCCTGGTAGCGCGGCTCCGCCATCTTCTCCGCCGCCGGCAGGTTGACCCAGAGCTGGAAGCCCCACATCAGCCCGTTCTCCTGCTCTGGCATCTCGGAATGCACGATACCGCGACCTGCGGTCATCCACTGCACGCTGCCGGGGCCGAGCAGGCCGACATTGCCCTTGTTGTCGCCGTGCCGCATCCGGCCGGCCAGCATGTAGGTCACGGTCTCGAAGCCGCGATGCGGATGGTCCGGAAAGCCGGCCAGGTAGTCGGCCGCCTCGTCGGAGCGGAACTCGTCCAGCATCAGGAACGGGTCGAGGTCGGCCAGGCCGGGCTGGCCGATCACGCGGGTCAGCTTCACCCCGGCGCCGTCGCTGGCCGGGCGGCCACGCAGGGTGCGGGTCACGCTGCGCGGACGGGCCAGGCTGGTCGCTTCGGCGGTTGTCATCATCATCTCCATCTTGGCGCTGGGATCGCCGGCGCGGTTCCGTTCTGCCGCAAAGATCGGCTTTGCGACCGGTCGAGAAAATGCGGCTTTCCCCGAAACCGCCGTTCGATATGATCGAACGATGCGATACCGGCTCGACGATATCGCCACCTTCCTGCAGGTGGTGGACAGCGGCAGCATCAGCGCGGCGGCGCGCCGGCTGAACCTGTCGAAATCCGTGGTCAGCAAGCGCATCAGCGACCTCGAGGCCGCGCTGGGCGGGGCGCTGCTGCAGCGCTCCACCCGCCGGGTGCTGCCGACCGACCGCGGCTTGGCCTTCTACGAGCGCGGC
>NZ_JBCNNF010000552.1:0-3666 GCF_039594555.1 Inquilinus sp. | reverse complement strand
CGCTGAGCCTGGCCGCCACCCGCGGCAACCAGATCCGCGCGGCCGAGCTGCTGGGCCTGAACCGCAACACCTTGCGCAAGAAGATCCGCGAGTTAGACATCCCGGTGGTCCGTGGCCTAAGCTAGGTTCCCACTCAGCATGTAGAACCGTTCTCCATGACCACCAACGCCGCGAGCCCGACCTCCCTCTGGCGGCAGCTGTATCAATGGGCCACCCGGATCGGGCTGGAGAACAAGCTGGCGGTGGTGCTGATCTTCGCCGCCGCCGCCTCCGGCATCGCGACCTACACCGCGCTCAGCAGCAACTCCCTGTTCGGCAAGGATGCCGACCGGGTGACGCTGCTGCTGGTCTTGGACCTGACCATCCTGCTGATGCTCGGCGCCATCGTGGCGCGGCGGCTGGTGGCGATCTGGGCGGCGCGCCGGCGCGGATCGGCCGGGTCGCGGCTGCATGTGCGGCTGGTGGCGCTGTTCGCCGTGGTGGCGGTGGCGCCGGCCATCCTGGTCGCGATCTTCTCCGCCGTGATCTTCAACATCGGCGTGCAGACCTGGTTCTCCGAACGGGTGTCGACCGCGGTCAACGAATCGCTCTCGGTCGCCCAGGTCTATCTGGAGGAGAACCAGAAGAGCATCCGCTATGCCGCGCAGAGCATCGCCTACACGGTCGAACGAGCCTACGCCCAGTATCCGGAGTTCATCTCCGGCAACCGGTCCGCGCTGATCGGCATCCTCAGCAGCATGACCTCGACCTACGGCATCCCGGATATCCGGATCATCGACCGCAAGGGCCAGGTGATCGCGGAATCGGCCTTCGCCAAGGGCCTGAAGCTGGAGATGGTGGGCCAGGAGCATTTCGAGCGGGCGATGTCGAACGACAGCACCGGCTATGGCCCGGTCGAGCTGATCGTCGACGGCCAGAGCGACCGGGTGCGCGCGCTGACGCGGCTGAACGGCTTTCCCTTCGACGCCTTCCTCCTGATCGGCAAGCAGGTGGACCCGGAGGCGCTGGCCTATGTCGAGCAGACCAAGGGCGCCGTCGCCGACTACCGCGCCCTGGAGGGGCGGCGGTCGCAGCTGCAGCTGATCTTCACCGCTATCTACGTCACCGTCGCGGTGCTGCTGCTGATGGCCGCGGTGTGGATCGGCCTGGTCTTTGCCGACACGCTGGTGCGGCCGCTGCGCGAGCTGATCATGGCGTCGGAGCGGGTGCGGGCCGGCGACCTGTCGATCCGGGTCCAGGGCAGCGACAGCACCGACGAGCTCGGCAGCCTGGCGCGGTCCTTCAACCGCATGACCAACCAGCTGGAGAGCCAGCGGCGCGAGCTGATCGAAGCCAACCGCCAGCTGGACCAGCGCCGGCAGTTCACCGAGACCGTACTGTCCGGCGTCTCGGCCGGCGTTCTGGGCCTGGACGAGGATGGCCGCGTGCATCTGCCGAACCGCTCCGCCACCGAGCTGCTGGGCCGGTCGGTCGACGAGCTGGTCGGCCATCCGCTGGAGTCGGCGGTGCCGGAGATGGCGGAGCTGCTGGAGAGCGCCCGCAGCCGCCAGGGCCGCGTGGTCGAGGGCCAGGTCAAGGTCCGCCGCCACGGCGAGATGCGCACGCTCCTGGCCCGCATCGCCGCGGAGCGGTTGGACGGCGAGATCCGCGGCTTCGTCGTCACCTTCGACGACGTCACCGAGCTCTTGTCGGCGCAGCGCAAGGCGGCCTGGGCCGATGTGGCCCGCCGCATCGCGCATGAGATCAAGAACCCGCTGACCCCGATCCAGCTCTCGGCGGAACGGCTGAAGCGCAAGTATCTCAAGCAGATATCCGACGATCCTCAGACGTTCATCACCTGCACCGAGACGATCGTGCGGCAGGTCGGCGACATCGGCCGGATGGTCGACGAGTTCTCGGCCTTCGCCCGCATGCCGACGCCGGTGATGAAGGCGATCGACCTGTCGGAGACCTGCCAGCAGGCGATGTTCCTGCAGCGCAACGCCCATCCGAAGGTCAGCTTCTCCTTCAGCCAGCCGGACGACCGGCCGACGGTGCCCTGCGATTCCCGGCAGCTGTCGCAGGCGGTCACCAACCTGCTGCAGAATGCCGCGGACGCGATCGACGGCCGCATCGCCGAGGGCCGCGACCTGCCGAAGGGGCAGGTGCGGATGGTGCTGGACTATGCCGATGGCGAGGCCTGGATCACGGTCGAGGACAACGGCAAGGGCCTGCCCACCGTCGACCGTGACCGGCTGACCGAACCCTATGTCACCACCCGCGCGAAGGGGACGGGATTGGGCCTCGCCATCGTGAAGAAAATCATGGAGGATCACGGCGGCCGGCTGGTCCTGGAGGACCGCCCGGGCGGTGGGGCCCGGGTGAGCCTCGTCTTTCCGTTGGAACAGGCGGGCGTGCCGGCCGTTCCAACCGGCGACGAGCCGGGCGCATCGTCCGTTCAGGTGACGGCTGCGGGCTCCAAGGACGCGGTGGGCCATGGCGCATGACATTCTCGTCGTCGACGACGAGGCGGATATCCGGATGCTCATCTCGGGCATCCTCGACGACGAAGGCTATACGACCCGGGAGGCCGGCGACACGACGCAGGCGCAGCACGAGCTCGCCGCGCGTCAGCCCAGCCTGGTGATTCTCGACGTCTGGCTGCAGGGCAGCCCGATCGACGGGCTGGAGCTGCTCGACATCATCCGGCGCGATCATCCGGGCGTGCCGGTGCTGATGATCAGCGGCCACGGCAACATCGAGACCGCGGTCACGGCGATCAAGCACGGCGCCTACGACTTCATCGAGAAGCCGTTCAAGTCGGACCGGCTGCTGCTGATGGTCGACCGCGCCATCGAGGCGGCCCGGCTGCGGCGCGAAAACGCCGAGCTGAAGCTGCGCGCCGGCACCGAGGTCGAACTGATCGGCCATTCGCCGATGATCGGCCAGCTGGCGCAGCAGATCGAGCGCGTGGCGCCGACCGGAAGCCGGGTGCTGATCACCGGCCCGGCCGGCGTCGGCAAGGAGGTGGTGGCCCGGCGGCTGCACGCCTTGTCCAAGCGCGCCGACGGCCCGTTCATCGCCCTGAACTGCGCGGCGATGCATCCGGACCGGCTGGAGGAGGAGCTGTTCGGTGTCGAGGCCATGATCGACGGCGCCATCGCCACCCGCAAGGTCGGCACCTTCGAGCAGGCCCATGGCGGCACGCTGCTGCTGGACGAGGTGGCGGACATGCCGCTGGCCACCCAGGGCAAGATCGTCCGGGTGCTGCAGGAGCAGACCTTCGTCCGCGTCGGCGGCGCCACCAAGGTCGAGGTCGATGTCCGGGTGATCGCGTCCTCGAACCGCGACCTGCCGACCGAGATCGCCGAGGGCCGGTTCCGCGAGGATCTGTACTACCGGCTGAACGTGGTGCCGATCGCGGTGCCGCCGCTGGCCAGCCGGCGCGAGGACATCCCGTTGCTGGCCCGCCATTTCATGCAGCGGGCGGCGGACGGGCAGGGGCTGATGCCCCGGCAGGTCGGCGAGGACGCGATGGCGGCGCTGCAGGCCTATAGCTGGCCGGGCAATGTCCGGCAGCTGCGCAACGTCATCGAATGGCTGCTGATCATGGCGGCGGGCGACAACTCCATGCCGATCCATGCCGACATGCTGCCGCCATGATCAGCAGCCATTCGATGACGTTGC
>NZ_JBCNNF010000551.1:0-3670 GCF_039594555.1 Inquilinus sp. | reverse complement strand
GCGACCGACCGCACGGTGCCGCCTGTTTCCGGGGCAAGGTGATTCATGGTGGACGCGACGTCGCAGAACATCGGAATGCGGATCGGTGCGCAGGTCGCCCGCCGCCAGCGCCTGGCGGACGCGGTTTTCCGCGCGGCCACGCAATCCTTCGCCGTGCTGGTCCTGATCCTGCTGGGCGGCGCGATCGTCTCGCTGACCGTCGGCGCCCTGCCGGCGCTGCAGGCCTTCGGCCCCGGCTTCTTCCTGGACCCGACTTGGCAGCCCCCGAAGGAGATCTTCGGCGGCCTGGCGCCGATCTACGGCACGCTGGTGACCTCGGTGATCGCCATGATCATCGCCGTCCCGGTCAGCTTCGGCATCGCCATCTTCCTGACCGAGCTGTGCCCGCCGATGCTCCGGCGGCCCGTCGGCATCGCCATCGAGCTCCTGGCCGGCATCCCCAGCATCATCTACGGCATCTGGGGCTTCCTGGTGCTGGGCCCGGTGCTGCAGCAGACCATCCTGCCCTTCCTGAAGGCGACGCTGGGCCAGCTGCCCGGCATCGGCTTCCTGTTCTCCGGCGTGATCTACGGCCAGGGCATCTTCACCGCCGGCATCGTCCTCGCGATCATGATCCTGCCCTTCATCACCGCCATCACCCGCGACGTGTTCGAGACGGTGCCGCCCTTGCTCAAGGAATCGGCCTACGGCCTGGGCGCGACGACCTGGGAGGTGATGTGGAAGGTGGTGCTGCCCTACAGCCGCGCCGGCGTGGTCGGCGGCGTCATGCTTGGCCTCGGCCGGGCGCTGGGCGAGACCATGGCCGTCGCCTTCGTCGTCGGCAGCGCCATCAAAATCAACGCGTCGCTGCTGGCCCCGGGCACGACGATCTCCGCGACCATCGCCAACCTGGCCAACTCTAACCCCAGCGAGCTCTTGAACTCGGCGCTGCTGGCGCTGGGCCTGGCGCTGTTCGTCATCACCTTCATCGTCCTGTCGCTGGCCAAGATTCAGCTGATGCGGCTGCAGCGCAAGGCAGGAGGCTAACGCCATGCAGATCGCAACCGCCCGCTACGCCCGCCGCCGGGCGCTCAACGCGACGATGCTAACCATTTCGCTGGGCGCGGCCATCTTCGGCCTGCTCTGGCTGGTCTGGATCCTGGCCACGCTCGTGATCAACGGCGTCGGGTCGCTCAGCCTGACCCTGTTCACGGAATCGACCCCGCCGCCCGGCTCGGACGGGGGCGGCCTGCTGAACGCGATCTACGGCAGCTTCATGATGACGCTGATCGGCACGATCATCGGCACCATCGTCGGGATCATGGCCGGCACCTACCTGGCCGAGTTCGGCAAGACCAGCCGCCTGGCCGAGGTGATCCGCTTCGTCAATGACATCCTGCTCAGCGCCCCGTCGATCGTAATCGGCCTGTTCGTCTACCAGATCCTGGTGGCCGGCCTGTTCGGGCACTATTCGGGCTGGGCCGGGGCGACGGCGCTGGCGATCATCGCCATCCCGGTCGTCACCCGAACCACCGAGGACATGCTGCGGCTGGTGCCGAACAGCCTGCGCGAGGCCGCGTCGGCGCTGGGGTCGCCGCAGTGGAAGGTGGTGACCAATGTCTGCTACCGCGCCGCGCGCAACGGCATCATCACCGGCGTGCTGCTGGCGGTGGCCCGCATCAGCGGCGAGACAGCGCCGCTGCTCTACACCTCGTTCAGCAGCCAGTTCTGGAGCGCCGACCTGTCCCAGGCGATCGCGAACCTGCCGGTGACGATCTACCAGATGACGCTGAACAGCACGGATCCGCGCTCGGTGGAGCTGGCCTGGAGCGGGGCGCTCCTGATCACCGTGACGATCCTCCTTCTCAACATCATCGCCCGGGCGCTCTCCTCGCTCGGCAGCAAGCAGGGCTGACGGCCATGACAGGCAACGGTGCTCAGGTGACGACGCTCGACATCAATGTCGAGCGCCCCAAGGACCTCGGCCGCGACCTTCGCGAGAAGATCTCGGTCCGCAACCTGTCCTTCTTCTACGAAGACCACGAGGCGCTGAAGAAGATCAACCTGCCGCTGTACGAGCGCTGCGTGACCGCCTTCATCGGTCCGTCGGGCTGCGGCAAGTCGACCCTGCTGCGCATCCTGAACCGGATGTACGACCTGTATCCGAAGCAGCGCGCGGTCGGCGAGGTGCTGCTGGACGGCGAGAACATCCTCGGGCCGAAGCAGGACCTGAATCTGCTGCGCGCCCGGGTCGGCATGGTGTTCCAGAAGCCGACGCCGTTCCCGATGTCGATCTACGACAACGTCGCCTTCGGCATCCGGCTCTACGAGAAGCTGGACCAGGCCGAGATGGACAGCCGGATCGAGGCGGCTCTGCGCCGCGCCGCGCTGTGGGACGAGGTCAAGGACAAGCTGCGGAAGAGCGGCACCAGCCTCTCCGGCGGCCAGCAGCAGCGCCTGTGCATCGCCCGCACCATCGCGATGCGGCCGGACGTGCTGCTGCTCGACGAGCCGACCTCGGCGCTCGACCCGATCTCGACCGCCAAGATCGAGGAGCTGATCGACGAACTGAAGACCGACTACACGATCGCGATCGTCACCCACAACATGCAGCAGGCGGCCCGCGCCGCCGACTTCACCGCCTTCATGTATCTTGGCGAGCTGGTCGAGTTCGGCGAGACCTCGGAGCTGTTCACCAGCCCGAAGAATGAGCGGACGCACAGCTACATCACCGGCCGCTTCGGCTGAGCACCGGGTCAGGAAGGGTCCGCGCCATGGCTAACGAACACATCGTCAAATCCTTCGACCAGGAGCTCGAGGCCCTGCGCCGCACCATCGTGCAGATGGGCGGCCTGGCCGAAAGCCAGCTCGAGCTCGCCATCCAGGCGGTGGTGCGCCGCGACGCCGACCTCGCCGGCCGGGTGATGCGCAGCGACGAGCAGATGGACGCGTATGAGAACGCGGTTGACGCCGCGGTGGTCCAGATCCTGGCGCTGCGCCAGCCCTTCGCGGGCGACCTGCGCGAGGTGGTCTCGGCTCTGCGCATCGCCTCGGACCTGGAGCGGATCGGCGATTATGCCGCCAACATCGCCAAGCGGTCCCTGGCCCTGGCCCAGGTGCCGGTGGTCCGCCCGGTGGCGACGCTGCCGCGCATGGGGCGGATGGTGCAGCAGATCATCAAGGACGTGCTCGACGCCTATACCGAGCGCGACCTGGACAAGGCCCTGGCGGCCTGGCGCCAGGACGAGTCGGTCGACGACCTCTACACCAGCCTGTTCCGCGAGACCCTCACCTACATGATGGAGGATCCGCGCAACATCACCCCCTGCACCCATCTGCTGTTCATCGCCAAGAACATCGAGCGGATCGGCGACCACGCCACGAACATCGCCGAGTTGATCCACTTCCAGCTCACGGGCAAGCCGGTGAAGGATGTGCGGCCGAAGGGCGATGCCACCTCCTTCACCGTGGTCACCCCCGAGGCCAAGCCGGAGGACAATGCATGAGAGCCGGCATCCAGCCGCTGGTTCTGGTGGTCGAGGACGAGGTCGATCTCGTCACTCTCCTGACATACAACCTCGAGCGCGAAGGCTTCCGGGTCCTCGCCGCCTATGACGGCGAGGAAGCGCTGCTGCTGGCCAGCGAGCAGCGCCCGGACTTGGTGCTGCTGGACTGGATGCTGCCGCATCTC
>NZ_JBCNNF010000550.1:0-3681 GCF_039594555.1 Inquilinus sp. | reverse complement strand
CTGCGCGCGAAGATCGAGCATTTCCGGCCCGAGACGATCGCCTTCCTGGGGAAGGCGGCGTATGAGGCGATCGCCGGCGCCAGGGTCGATTGGGGCCTGCAACCGTGGCGGTTCGGCGGCGCCGCCGTCTGGATCCTGCCGAACCCCAGCGGGCTCAACCGCGGCTTCAGCCTCGCCGCCCTCGTCGAGGCCTATACGGCCCTCAGGACGGACCGTTCATCCTCGCTGCAGCGCTGGATGGAACGGCCATCCGCCGCCGGGGCGGAGGCCGCCCGGACTCCGCCCTAGGCCCCTGCGCCCCGCGGGCGAGCCGCGGGGTCTTCATCCGGCCAGCCGGCCGATCGCCAGGAACAGGCTCTGCGCCCGGGGCACGAAGCTGTTGACCTCCATATACTCCTCGGGCGAATGGGCCTTGCCGCCGACCGGGCCGACCGCGCAGATGGTCGGGCAGCCGACGCTGGCGGTGAAGCCGGAATCGGCGCAGCCGCCGGAGAACTCGCCCGCCACCGACAGGCCGGCATCCCGCGCGGCGCCGACATAGGTGTCGAACAGCGCGGCCGAGGCCTCGTCCTGCACCAGCGGCTTGAACTCGCCCCGGATCTCCACCGTCGCGCTGGTGCCGGGCACGGTCGCCGTCGCCGCGATGCGCTCGATTTCCGCGACGGCGATGTCGCGCTCGGCGGGCTCGACATAGCGCAGGTCGATCTGCGCCTCGGCCTTCGGCGCCACCGTGTTGACCGATTGGCCGCCCGAGACCAGCCCGACATTCAGCGTCACGCCGCGGCTGAGATCGGTGACCGCCTGCAGCGCGACGATCTTGTGCGCCAGCTCGGCGATGGCGCTGATGCCGTCCTGGAAATTGCCGCCGGAATGCGCGGCCTTGCCCAGCACCTCCATCTGCAGGAACACGCCGCCCTTGCGGCCGGTCACGACGTTGCCGCTGGGCCGCCCGGGCTCGCTGTTGAACACGGCCCGAGCCTCCCGCGCCGTCGCCTCGATCACCGGGCGGCAGGAGGGCGACCCGATCTCCTCATCGCTGGTGACGAGGCCGATCAGCGGTGCCGGCGCGCCGCCGAACCGGGCATAGGCCGCCAGCACGAAGGCGTTCATCACCAGACCCGCCTTCATGTCGCAGACGCCGGGGCCATAGGCCCGGCCATCCGCAATGCGGAACGGGCGACGCCCTGCCTCGCCCTTCGGGAAGACGGTGTCACGATGGCCCATCAGCACGATCGGCTTGTTGCCGCCGCCCGCCGCCGGCACCGTCGCGCGGATGACGTCGCCATGCCGCTCCTGCGGCACGGTCGCCGTGGCGATGCCCTGCTCGGCGAAGAAGCGCTGCAGGCGTTCCCCCGCCGCATCGACGCCGGCCTTGTCGTAGGAGCCGGAATCGATGTTCACCAGCTCCTCGAGCAGCGCCAGCATCGCGTCCTTCTGGCTGGCCAGCCAGGCCAGGGCCACGGCCGGCCCCTGGGTCACGTCGGTCATCGGCGGCTCCGTCAGGCGGCGTTGTCGCGGGCCCAGGCCGCGACCTCGGCATGGGTGCCGAACCACACGCCCGGCTTCGACTTGGCGTGGCGGATCAGCTCGTCGATGATCCAGATGCGCGACCGGTAGCCGATGATGTGCGGGTGGCAGGTCAGCTGGAAGATGCCGCCCTCCTCATAGGCCGCGTCGAACTCACGCCGGAAGATGTCGAAGACGTCGGCCGGCGGCGTATAGGGCCGCAGGCTCTGGAACCGGTGCATCATGAAATACACCGCGTCGTCGCGCACCCATTCCACCGGCAGTTCGACGATGCCCGTGGGTTTGCCCTCGAGCACCAGCTCGTAGCAATCCTCATCGGCCATCAGCGAGCTGTCGTAGAGCAGCCCCATCTCGGCCTCGATACGCAGCGTGTTCGGGCTGAAATCCCAGGACGGGGTGCGCAGCCCCACCGGCCGGACGCCGGTGATCTTCTCCAGCGTCTCCGCGGCCCGCATCATCAGGTCGCGCTCCGCCTCGTAAGGCAGGACGGAGTTGAGCTCGTGGATCCAGCCATGGATGCCGATCTCGTGCCCGGCCGCGACCAGGCCGCGCTGCTCGTCCGGATGGGTCAGGGCGGCCACCGCCGGGACGTAGAAGGTGGCCTTGACGCTGTGCCGCTCCAGCAGCGCGGCGATGCGCGGCACGCCGACGCGGTTGCCGTACTGGCCCCAGGCCATGCGGCCGATCGACTTGCCGCCGTCGCGCAGCTCGTTGGTCTCATGGTCGCTGTCGAAGGACAGGGCGACGGCGCAGCGCGCGCCGCCGGGCCAGGCGGCCGGCCGCAGCGCGCGGCCGGCGCGCACCTGGTTGATCAGGCGCTGCCAATGCGCGTCGGGCCACTGCCAGGGTTCCAGGGCGGGTTCGGTCATAGGAGGCACTCCTTGAAGGGTCAGGCCACGGGGCCGCCGGTCACCGGCAGCACCTGCCCGGTGATCCAGGACGCGTAGTCGGAGGCGAGGAACAGCACAGCATGAGCAATATCCTCGGGCCGGCCGAGGCGGCGCATCGCCACGCGCTCGACCAGCGCCTTCTGGCCGGCCTCGCCATATCCGGCCCATTGCCGCTCGTAGTCCGGGCTGGTCGGCATGAAGCCGGGGGCCACGGCGTTGACGGTGACGCCATGCGGCCCCAGTTCGGCCGCCAGCTGCTTCATCAGGCCCAGCTGGCCGTGCTTGGCGGCCGCGTAGCTCTGGATCCCGGTGAGACTGGTGGCGAGGCCGGAGCGGCTGGAGATGATGACGATCCGCCCCTGCCCCGCCTGCTTCATCACCGGGGCCACGGCGCGGGCGCAGAGGAAGGCGCCGGTCAGGTTGGCGTCGACGATGGCGCGCCAATCCTCCGGCTCCACCTCCTCGACCGGGTGCGGGGACTGGCCGCGCACGCCGCCGGCGACATAGACCAGCCCGTCGATCGTGCCGCCCTCCCCGCCGGCCGCGGCCACCATCGCCGCGACCGATGCCGGGTCGGTGACGTCCGCGGCCAAAGCGTGGATCGCGCCGCCGCCCGCGGCCGGGCCGGCGAAGCCCGCGACCTCGTCCGCCAGCAGGTCGCTGGCAAAGACCTGCGCGCCGCGCTGGGCGAAGGCCTCGGCGATGGCGCGGCCGATGCCGCGGGCGGCGCCGGCCACCAGGATGCGCTTGCCGGGAAAGAGGATCTGCATCGGCGGCCTCAGCCCAGCTGGTCGCGCGCCGTCTCGCGCAGCCCGGCGATGACGACGGCGGAGACGATGGCGGCGGCGATCAGATAGTAGGTCGGCGCCACCGGCGACCCGGTGGTGCTGATCAGCCAAGTGGCGATGTACGGGGCAAAGCCGCCGAAGATCGCCGTCGCCAGGCTATAGCCGGTGGACATCCAGGTCGAGCGCGAGTTGGTCGGGAAGATCTCGGCGATGGCGGCCGGACCGGCGCCGGAGAACAGCGCGATCATCAGGCCGAACACGATCTGGATCGCAGCTACGGTGAGGAAACCGGCGCCGGACGCCATGACCGAGAACAGCGGGTAGCTGAGCACGATGAAAGCGGCGCAGCAGGCCAGCAGCAGCGGCTTGCGGCCGATCCTGTCGGACAGGTGGCCCATGGTCGGCACGGCGACCACGAGGACCAGCAGGCCGATCGTGTTCGACCACAGCGCCGCGGTGGCGCTGTGGTCGAACAC
>NZ_JBCNNF010000055.1:0-23227 GCF_039594555.1 Inquilinus sp. | reverse complement strand
TGCGGATCGACCCGTCGGCCAGGCCGGCCAGCGTCTCCTTCCGCGCCTTGCCCTTGTCCCGGCCGGTCAGCAGGCCGGGCTCGAGCCCCACCGGCTGCAGCAGAGCCGCCAGCGTCTCGCGGTGCTGGCGGGCCAGGATCTCGGTCGGGGCCAGCAGCGCCGCCTGGCGCCCATCCTCCACCGCCGCCAGCATCGCCAGCAGGGCCACCACGGTCTTGCCGCTGCCGACATCGCCCTGCAGCAGCCGCAGCATCCGGTTCGGCGCCGCCATGTCGGCATAGATCTCGGCCAGGGCCAGGCGCTGGGCGTTGGTCAGGGCGAAGGGCAGGGCGGATTCGACCTTTTCCCGCAGCGATCCGTCGCCGGTGGTCGGCCGCCCGGGGCGCTGGCGGGTGGAGCGGCGGAACAGCGCCAGCGCCAGCTGGTTGGCCAGCAGCTCGTCATAGGCCAGGCGCTGCCGCGCCGGCGCGTCGGGCAGCAGGTCGGCGCCATCCTCCGGCGCATGGGCGCGGCGGAGCGAGTCCCGCCAGCCGGCCCAGCCCCGCCGCTGCAGCCAGGCGGCATCCTGCCACTCCGGCAGCTCCGGCGCGCGGGCCACGGCATCGGCGATCACCTTGGCCAGGGTGCGCGGCTGCAGGCCCGCGGTCAGCGGATAGATCGGCTCGACGATAGCGATCTCCTCGCGCTCCTCCAGCGTGCCGACCCGGTCGGGATGCGGCATCTGCAGCCCGCCCTGGAACTGCTCGATCCGGCCGGAGACGATGCGGGTCTGGCCGATCGGGAAGGTCGTCTGCAGCCAGTCGGGCCGGGCGTGGAAGAAGACCAGGTCGATCGTCCCGGTCGGGTCCGAGGCGCGGACCCGGTGCGGCGCGCGGGCGGAGGAGCCGCGGATATGGCCGTCGATCTGCAACGTCAGGGTGACGGTTCCGCCGGGCCGGGCGTCACGCAGGCTGACCAGCTTGCGTCGGTCCACCACGCCCGAAGGCAGATGCCACAGCAGGTCCAGCGCCTTCGGTCCGGCCAGCCTTTCGACCAGCCGGGCGGTCTTCGGGCCGATGCCGTGCAGGGATTCGATGGCAGCAAAGAGCGGGAAGAGGATTTGCGGACGCAAGGCTCGGGTCTATATGGGGCTCACGTGGACACGCACCTTAAGCCAATGACGAAGCAGATCGATAGCGACGCCGTCGCGCCGCTGCGCCGCCGCCTGCGCTTCCGCAGCTGGCATCGCGGCACCCGTGAAGCCGACCTGCTGCTCGGCGGCTTCGCCGACGCGACTCTGGACGGGCTCGACGCCGCCCAACTGGCCCGTTACGGCGAGCTGCTGGAAAACAACGACCCCGACCTGTGGGACTGGGTGACCGAGCGCGTGCCGGTCCCGGCCGACTCCGACAGCGATGTCTTGCGGCTCTTGATCGACTATGCCCGGATGCGAGGGCGCGGATGAGCGTGCTGGCCGAACCCGCCACCGCGCGGGCCTCGGCGCGCCACCGCACCATCGGCGGCGTGCCCCAGGGCCAGGATGCGCGGTTGATCGCCGAGCTGGCGCGCAAGGCCGGCGACAAGGGCCTGCTGCACATCGCCAGCGACGACGCCCGGCTGCCGGCGCTGGAAGGGGCGCTGGCCTTCTTCGCGCCCGACCTGCCGGTGGTGGTGCTGCCGCCCTGGGACTGCCTGCCCTATGACCGCGTCTCGCCGAATCCGGAGACGGTGGCGGAGCGTGTCGACGCGCTGACCCGCCTGCTGGCCGCGCGCGAGCCCGGCCGCCCCTTCGTCGTGCTGACCACCATCGGCGCCGCGATGCAGCGCGTGCCGCCGCGCGAGGCCTTCGCCGAGGCCAGCCTGTCGATCGCGCCGGGGCAGCGGGTGGACCTGGAGGGGCTGCAGAGCTTCCTGGCCCGCAACGGCTATGTCCGCGCCCAGACGGTGCGCGAGCCGGGCGAGTTCGCGGTCCGCGGCGGCATCATCGACCTGTTCCCGCCGGGGACGGAGGAGCCGCTGCGGCTCGACCTGTTCGGCGACGAGCTGGAGAAGATCCGCCGCTTCGACCCGATGTCGCAGCGCACCACCGGCGAGGTCGACCGGATCACGCTGAAGCCGATGGGCGAGGTGTTCCTCGACCCGGCCTCGATCGCCCGGTTCCGCAGCGGCTATCGCGAGCTGTTCGGCGCCATCAACGACGATGACCCGCTGTACGAGGCCGTGTCGGCCGGCCGCAAGCAGGCTGGCATGGAGCACTGGCTGCCGCTCTTCCACGACCATCTCGACACCGTCTTCGACTACCTGCCCGCGGCGTCGGTCACGCTGGACTACCAGCTGGAGCAGGCGCGCGACCAGCGCTTGGCCCAGATCGCCGATTTCTACGAGGCGCGGCTGACCCACCAGGCGGCGCAGAAGAAGGCCAAGGCGCCGCCCTACCGCCCGATCCCGCCCGAGCGCCTGTATCTCGACGCGGCGGAGTGGGAGGCCTGCCTGGCCGATCGGCCGGTGGCCGATTTCTCGCCCTTCGCCCCGCCCGAGGGCGGCGCCGATGCCGGCGGCCGCCGCGGCCACGACTTCGCCGAGGCCCGCGCCAATCCGGAGATCAATCTCTACGCCGCGGTGCGCAATCACATCGGCGAGCTGAAGACGGCCGGCAAGCGCGTGCTGGTGGCCGGCTACACCACCGGCGCCCGCGACCGGCTGCGGTCGATGCTGTCGGAGCAGGGCAGGGCCGACTTCGCCGTGGCGGAAAACTGGGCGGGGGTGGAGAAGGCCAATCCGGCCAGCGCCGTCATGGTGGTGCTGCCGCTGGAGCACGGCTTCGCCGCGCCGGACCTCGCCGTCGTCACCGAGCAGGACATCCTCGGCGACCGGCTGACCCGGCCGCAGAAGAAGCGCCGGAAATCCGAGCAGTTCATCGCCGAGGTCTCGGCCCTGGCGGCGGGCGACATCGTCGTCCACCAGGACCACGGCATCGGCCGCTATGAGGGGCTGGAGACGCTGACCGTCGGCGGCGCGGCGCATGACTGCCTGCGCATCGTCTATGAGGGCGGCGACAAGCTGTTCGTCCCGGTCGAGAACATCGAGGTCCTGTCCCGCTACGGCTCCGGCGACATGGCCGTGCAGCTGGACAAGCTGGGCGGCGCCGGCTGGCAGGCGCGCAAGGCCCGGGTCAAGAAGCGGCTGAAGGACATGGCGGAGGAGCTGATGCGGATCGCCGCCGCCCGCGCGCTCCGCACCACCGCGTCACTGCCGCCGCCCGAGGGGCTGTACGAGGAGTTCGCGGCCCGCTTCCCCTATGCCGAGACCGAGGACCAGCAGCGCGCCATCGACGAGGTACTGGACGACCTGCAGGCGGGCCGGCCGATGGACCGGCTGGTCTGCGGCGATGTCGGCTTCGGCAAGACCGAGGTGGCGCTGCGCGCCGCCTTCGCCGCCGCCGCCAATGGCGTCCAGGTGGCGGTGGTGGTGCCGACAACGCTGCTGGCCCGCCAGCATTTCCGCACCTTCTCCGAACGCTTCAAGGGCCTGCCGCTGCGCGTCGCCCAGCTGTCGCGCATGGTCACGCCGAAGGAGGCGAAGCTGGTGCGAGACGAGCTGGCGGCCGGCACCATGGACATCGTCGTCGGCACCCACGCCATCCTGTCGAAGCAGGTGTCGTTCAAGAATCTCGGCCTCGTCATCGTCGACGAGGAGCAGCATTTCGGCGTGAAGCAGAAGGAGAAGCTAAAGGCGCTGCGCGAGGATGTGCATGTGCTGACGCTGACCGCCACCCCGATCCCGCGCACGCTGCAGATGTCGCTGTCCGGCGTGCGCGAGCTGTCGCTGATCACGACGCCGCCGATCGACCGGCTGGCGGTGCGCACCTTTGTGCTGCCCTTCGACCCGGTGATCATCCGCGAGGCGGTGATGCGCGAGCATTTCCGCGGCGGCCAGACCTACTATGTCTGCCCGCGGATCGAGGATCTGGCCGAGGTGCACCAGACCCTGCAGGAGCTGGTGCCGGAGGTGAAGATCGCCGTCGCCCACGGCCAGATGGCGCCGACCCAGCTCGAGGAGGTGATGAGCGCCTTCTACGACGGGCAGTTCGACGTGCTGCTGGCCACCGCGATCGTCGAATCCGGCCTCGACGTGCCGTCGGCCAACACCATGGTGATCCACCGCGCCGACCTGTTCGGCCTCGCCCAGCTGTACCAGCTGCGCGGCCGCATCGGCCGGTCGAAGCTGCGCGGCTACGCCTACCTGACCTATGCGCCGCGCAAGGCGTTGAGCAAGACGGCGCAGCAGCGGCTGCATGTGATCGAGACGCTGGACACGCTGGGCGCCGGTTTCACTTTGGCCAGCCACGACATGGACATCCGCGGCGCCGGCAACCTGCTGGGAGAGGAGCAGTCGGGCCATATCCGCGAGGTCGGGGCCGAGCTGTACCAGCAGATGCTGGAGGAGGCGGTGCAGGCCGCCCGCGCCGGCGTCGGCACTGGAGAGGAGGTGGCGGAGAGCTGGACGCCGCAGATCAATCTCGGCGTACCGGTGCTGATCCCCGAGGAGTACGTCGCCGACCTGCAGATCCGGCTCGACCTCTATCGCCGGATCTCGGCGCTGGAGGGCCAGGCCGAGCTGGACGGCTTCGCCGCCGAGCTGATCGACCGCTTCGGTGCGCTGCCGGAGGAGGTGGAGAACCTGCTGGAGCTGGTGGCGATCAAGCGGCTGTGCCGCACCGCCGGGGTCGAGCGGCTCGACGCCGGGCCGAAGGGCGCGGTGATCGGCTTCCGCGACAACCAGTTCGCGCGGCCGGACAAGCTGATCGGCTTCATCCAGAAGATGGCGGGGGCGATCAAGGTGCGGCCCGACCAGAAGCTGGTCTATGCCCGCGGCTGGGAGACGCCGCAGGACCGGGTCGGCGGCGCCCGCAAGCTGGTGCAGCGCCTGGCCGATCTGGCGACGGGTTAGGGCCGCAATCGAAGGCCTGCAGGAGGACTCACCGTTTCGGAGCGAGGCCGTCGAGCAGGAAGTCGAGGCCCTTCCGGAAAGCGCCGTCCCAGTCGTCGTCCAGCAGCAGGCGGGAGCGTTCGATTGTCGGGTAGCGCTCGCTGAGGCGTGTCAGGCGCTGCTGGGCGGCAGCCCTGTCGTCCTCCGACAGGTCGAAATGGGCCCGGGTGATGGTCGCGCCCATCACATGGTTCCAGAGCGACCAGATCGCGACGTTCAAATCAGCGTCCGGCACGCCGGCTCCGGACAAGGTCCTGCTCAGCGCCTCCAGCCGGCCGAGGATGTTCGGGCCGAGCGCCCGGCGCGGCAGCAGCGATGCCGACCAGGGGTGGCGCAGCATGCTGGCGCGCCAGTCTTCGAGCATCAGGACGAGCTCCCCGCGCCAGTTCCGGGGCTCCACATCCTGCGGCGGTCCGCGATAGTCGAGCACCGCGTCGAGCGCCAGGTCCAGGACCTGCTCCTTGTTCGCGACATGCCAGTACAGGCTCATCGCGCCTGCGCCGAGGCGATCGGCCAACCGGCGCATCGTCAGCCCGTCGAGACCCTGGGCGTCCAGAAGCTCCACCGCGGTCGCCACGATCCGCTCCAGCGAGAGGGACGGTTCGCCGCGTGGCTCCTGCACGGGCTGGGGCGACCCGCCTGTCCCTTGAGACCGTTTGCTCCTGTCGCTGCGTTTGGTTGTCATCCGCCTGCCCTGCTGATCAGACCGTCGAGTTAAGCCGACACCGCGGCGGATGTCCTCCGGGAACATTGACTCGTACGCTGTGCGATGCGATTGACTCGTACATCGTACGAATCAATCGCGATGCGTCCGATCCAGGGGCCGCAAAGGGTGCCTAGCTCGCAGCCCTCAGAGCTGAGAGACCATCATGTCACGCGCAATCCAGCATCTGCTGATCGGAGGGCTCATCATCATGACCACGGGTGTTTCCACCGCGACGACGGCCAGCGGGAACGATCTCGAACTGACCATCGTCAATCCCAAGACCCTCTACGACCCGACGCCGAATGGCTACAGCACGGCGGTGATCGCGCCTCGCGGAGCCAGGGTGGCCTACATCTCCGGGCAGGGCGGTCAGGACAGCACCGGGGCCTTGTCGCCCGACTTCGCCGTCCAGGTCAGGCAGGCCTACGCGAATCTGCGCGCCGCCCTCAATGCGCTCGGCGCCAGACCGGACCAGGTTGCCAAGCTCACGGTCTTCGTGGTCGATCACGACATGTCCAAGCTCGAGGTGCTGACCAGCAGCGTCAAGGGCATGTTCGGCGAGGCGCTGCCGGCGCAGACCCTGGTCCCCGTTCCCAAGCTTGCGATCGACCCGATGCTGTTCGAGGTCGAAGCCACCGTCATCCTGGACTAGCGGCGTCGGCGGCTACGCCCGCTCCGACAAAGGGGCGGAGACAGCATGCTCGCGGGCGAGGTCGAGCAAGGGCAGAAAGGCGCTCGGCTCCTGCGCGCCGGAGACGGCGTAGCGGCCGTCGAAGACGAAGCAGGGCACCGCCTGGATGCCGAGCTGCCGGGCCCGCAGGTCGGCGGCCTGGATTTCGGCGACGCCGATCTCGCTGGCCAGGACGCCGGCAATGCGGCGGCTGTCGAAGCCGGCCTCCTCGGCGACATCGATCAGGACGTTGCGGTTGCCGACATCCAGGCCGCGCACGAAATAGGCCGTGAACAGCATGTCGACCATGCGGTCGGCCTCGCCCAACTCGCCGGCATGGCGGATCAGCCGGTGCGCCTCGACCGTGTTCGGCGTCCGGCGGATCACGCTCTGGTTCAGGGGCAGGCCTTCCTTGCCGGCGGCCTCGGCGACCACGGCGTTGATCTGTCGCATCCGCTCGCGCCCGCCGAACTTGGCGATCATGTAGCTCTGCCGGTCGACGCCCTGTTTCGGCATCTCCGGATTCAGCTGGAAGGGCTGCCAGCGGATCTCCAGCCCCGGCAGCGGCCGCATCGCCAGGGCGCGCTGCAGCCGGTGCTTGCCGATGTAGCACCAGGGACAGACCACGTCGAAGAAGATGTCGATCCGCATTCAGCCAGTATCCCGCGGCGGGCGGCGTTTGGGAATGGGATCGGCTTCCTGCCCGGCCGAGCCTGAATCCCGGTCCGCGATCTCCTCGGCCAGCAGGCCGACCGCCAGGGTCGCGCGCTCGGACTCCTCCGCCTCATGCGCGGCCATGGCCCGGCGGTCCCGCCGCAGCCGGTCCGCCTTCAGCGCCCGCTCGACCCGCTCCGGATCGCGCTTGCCGCCGCCGCGGTTGCGCCAGTTCGGCATGGCCGGCCTCAGGACCGTTTCGGCTTCGTCTTGGCCGCGCCGACCCGGTTCTTCAGGAGCTGCCGGGCGGCGCGATACTCGGTGCGGAAGCGCAGCAGCTGGCCGCAGAGATAGGCGATACGGCGCTTCAACTGCTGGTCCGGCGCGGTCTCGCCACCCAGGATCCGCCCGTCGGCGGGGGTGACGAAGTCGCGGATCGCGGCCTCCACCCCGGCCGGCTCCAGGTTGTGCGCCAGCCGGTTGCGCAGGCGGTTCAGCTTCTCCGCCGCGTCCAGCAGGGCGTCCAGCGTGTCGTTCTTGATCAGGGCGCGGGCGAACTGGGTCTTGGTGAAGAAGTTGATCTGCAGCCCGTCCAGCGCCTCCGGGTTGGGCAACATTTCCTGCAGCAGGTTGTTGACCTCCTCCTCGATCAGCAGATGGCCCTTGAGGATGATCAGGGTGGTGTCGTCCGTCCGCGGGAAGTGGCGGAGGAAGGTGACGAGGGAGTCCTGGAGGTCCATGGGCACCGCGCGGCGGGAAGGAGACGCATCATCCGGGGGGCGGCCCCGGGTGGCAAGCGTCGCGATGCCGCTGGGCTGCGCCGGCGTGTCGCCGCCTTCGCAGTCGGGGTCGGTTCCAGGCTAGCGGCGGACCCCTGCATCCCGGTTAATGCGAGCCGTGGCTCATCAGGAATGACGCCGGCGATCGAGGGTTCCCATGGCGGATGACGATATCGACCTGAACGCGCTGAACGACGAAGAGCTCGTCGAGCAGATGTGGGACGACCTCTATGACGGCCTCGCCGACGAGATCGTCGAGGGCGTAAACATCCTGCTCGCGCGCAAATGGACGCCCTACGACGTGCTGACCAAGGCGCTGGTCGAGGGCATGCGCATCGTCGGCATCGACTTCCGCGACGGCATCCTGTTCGTGCCGGAGGTGCTGCTGGCCGCCAACGCCATGAAGCGCGGCATGGGCATCCTGCGGCCGCTGCTGGCCGAGACCGGAGCGCCGAAGGTCGGCAAGATGGTGATCGGCACGGTCAAGGGCGACATCCACGACATCGGCAAGAACCTAGTGTCGATGATGATGGAAGGCGCCGGCTTCGAGGTCATCGACCTCGGTATCAACAACCCGGTCGAGAACTACCTGAAGGCGATCGAGGAGCATCAGCCCGACATCGTCGGCATGTCGGCGCTGCTGACGACGACGATGCCCTATATGAAGGTGGTGATCGACACGTTGAAGGAGCAGGGGATCCGCGACGATTACGTCGTGCTCGTCGGCGGCGCGCCCCTGAACGAGGAATTCGCACGGGAAATCGGCGCCGACGCCTATTGCCGCGACGCGGCGGTGGCGGTGGAGACGGCCAAGGACTTCATGCGGCGCAAGCACAACCAGGGCGCGACGGTCTGAGGCCGGACCGGTTCGGAACAGCCGGGGTCGCGCCCGGCCCGGACCGGACACTGCTGATCGCCTGCGGTGCCCTGGCGCGTGAGACGCTGGCCGTGATCCGTGCCAACGGCATTGAGGATCGCGTCGGCGTCACCTGCCTGCCCGCCATCCTGCACAACCGGCCCGAGCAGATCGCCGACCGGCTGCGCCGGCGCATCCGTACCGCGCGCGCGATGGGCTGGACGCGCATCCGCATCGCCTATGCCGATTGCGGCAGCGGCGGCGCCATCGACCGGGTGGCGGCGGAAGAGGGGGTGGAGCGCGTCGGCGGCCCGCATTGCTACGCCTTCTTCGCCGGCGCCGCCGATTTCGACCGGCTGATGGAGGAGGAGCCGGGCAGCTTCTTCCTGACCGACTATCTCGTCCGCCACTTCCAGGCGCTGATCCTCGAAGGCATGGGGCTGGACCGCCACCCGGAACTGCTGCCGATGATCTTCGGCAACTATCGCCGCCTGGTCTATCTGGCGCAGACCGAGGACCTGGCGCTGCAGGCCCAGGCGCAGGCCGCGGCGGACCGGCTGGGCCTGGCCTATGAGTACCGTTTCACCGGCTATGGCGAGTTCGCGCAGTTCGTGGCGGTCTCCGCCTGATTCTTCACCGATCGAGAGATTTCATGCCCCAGCTCATCATCGTCTCCTGGCGCGACATCCCCAGCCAGGTCACCGCCAAGGCCGGCCGGCGCGACCAGGCCAAGGTGCTGCTGTCGCAGCGCTTCCAGGACGCGATCGACCGCGCCGCCATGCGCGGCAAGGCGCGCGACGCCGACAGCTATCTCGAGGAATGGAAGAAGTCCGACCCGGTCGAGTGCGGCGACGACCTGCAGGCCGAGGCCGAGGCGGCGGCGGCGAAGATCGAGGCGGCATACGACGACGCCCGGCTGCGGGCGCTGGTGGAGCGCGGCGGCATCGAGGGCTGAGGGAGGTCGACGGGCCGTCAACGGGTTGATAGGACAGAGGGGAGGGGCGAACCGGAGCTGGAGCTGAGAATGGCCAAGAAGGACATCATCTGCGCATTCGGGACCGACATCGATTCGGTGGCGGGCTGGATCGGATCCTATGGCGGCGGCGATTCGCCCTCGGACATCCAGCGCGGCGTGTTCGCCAGCGAGGTCGGCACCCTGCGGCTGCTGCGTCTGTTCAAGAAATACGATCTGAAGACCAGCTTTTTCATCCCGGGGCACTCGCTCGAATCCTTCCCCGACCAGGTGAAGCGGATCGCCGATGAGGGCCATGAGATCGGGGCCCACGGCTATCTGCACGAGAACCCGATCGCGATGACCCCCGCCCAGGAAGAGGCGGTGCTGGTCAAGAGCATCGAGCTGATCCAGGGGCTGACCGGCAAGGCGCCGCGGGGCTATGTCGCGCCCTGGTGGGAGATGTCGAACTCCACCGCCGCGCTGCTGCAGAAATACGGCTTCAGATACGATCACAGCCAGGGCTATCGCGACTTCCAGCCCTTCTACGCCCGGGTCGGCGACCAGTGGACGCTGATCGACTATTCCAAGCCGGCCGAGGCCTGGATGAAGCCGATGACGCATGGCAAGGAGATCGACCTCGTCGAGATCGGCGCGAACTGGTATGTCGACGACCTGCCGCCGATGATGTTCATGAAGAAGGCGCCGAACAGCCACGGCTTCGTCAATCCGCGCGACATCGAGCAGATGTGGCGCGACCAGTTCGACTGGGTCTATCGCGAGATGGACTATGCCGTCTTCGCCTTCACCATCCATCCCGACGTCAGCGGCCGGCCGCAGGTGCTGCTGATGCTGGAGCGGCTGATCGAGCACATCAACGGCCATGACGGCGTCCGCTGGATGACGTTCGAGGACATCGCCGAGGATTTCCGCCGGCGCTATCCCTTCGATGGCGGCAAACGGCCCGAGGTGATCTGACGGAGGAGGCGCCGATGTGCTCCGGCTGCGGCTTCCCGGCGGCGCCCGGCCATTGGACCGAGGCCGGCGCCGCCACGGCGCCGGACCGGCTGCGGGCCCGGTTCCGGCGGGCCGAGGTGCTGAAGCCGGTCCTGCGGGCCTATGGCCTGACCGCGCATGATGGCGGACTGGTGCCGGGCATCCAGATCTCGACGCTGTCCGGCCACGAGGTCCTCGTGCGCGATCTCGAGGAGCTGTGGGCGGCGGCCGAACGCATGGCGGGCCGGCCGGTCGATCCGCTCGATCCCCGCTTCATCGGCGGCGGGGATGACGGGCGCTGAGGCGGCCGCCGGGCCGGCTGCGGATGGCCGGCTGCGGTTGACCGTGCTGGGCGGCTTCCTGGGCGCCGGGAAGACGACTTGGCTGCGCCACCAGCTCCATGCCGGGCTCTACCGGGATGCCACCGTGATCGTCAACGAAGCGGCGGAGACGCCGGTAGACGACGCGCTGCTGGGCGGGGCCTCCTCGCTCAGGGTGCTGGCCGGCGGCTGCGCCTGCTGTACCGCCTGGGCCGAGCTGGTGCGGCTGCTGCGAGGGATCTGCGACGAGAGGACTCGGTCACACGAACCGTGGCTGCAGCGCATCGTGCTGGAGACAAGCGGGCTGGCCGATCCCGGCCCGATCGTGGCGGCCATCCGATCGGACCCGGTGCTGGTGCACCATATCGTCGTCAGCGAGATCGTCGTCCTGGTCGACGCGCTGAACGCGCTGCCTCAGCTGCGCATCGACCGGCTCGGCCGGCGCCAGATCGAGACGGCCGACCGCCTGATCGTCACCAAGGCCGATGCGGCCGGGGAGGAGGCGCTAGCCCGGCTGGTCGCGACGCTGCGGCACCTGAACCCAGGCGTGGAGTTGAGCGGCGCGGTGCAGGGAGCACCTGTCGCGCTGCCGGCGGGCGACGATGTCGAGCCCGAATACCTTCCCACCCTCGATGATGGGGCGGAGCCGCCGGCCGTCTTCCCGGTCCGGCTGGCGATCGACGGGGCGGTCGACTGGACCGTCTTTACGGTCTGGCTCTCGGCGCTGCTGCATGCGCGGGGCGACGACGTGCTGCGGGTGAAGGGCGTGGTGCGGACGCCGGCCGGGCGGCTGCTGCTGCAGAGCGTGCGTCGGGTGGTGCAGTCGCCCGAGATCCTGCCCGAGCAGCCGGACCGCGAGGACGATGCGATCGTCGTCATCGGCCGTGGCTACCGCGCCGAGGATCTGCGGCGGTCGCTCGATTGCTTCGCCGGGGCACAGGCCGAGCCCAGGCCCTGACGCGCCTGCGGCAGGCGATGACGCTGGAAGACGATCCGGCCGCGGGCGATGCGCCTAGCCTTTCTTCAGAAACCCCAGCATCCGAAGGCGCACAGGGCATGACGGACACAGTGGTGAGCTCGGCGACCAAGGAGATCGCCATCGGGTTCGAGCGGCCCTTCGTCATCATCGGCGAGCGCATCAACCCGACCGGCCGCAAGATCCTGGCCGAGGAGATGAAGAACGGCGACTACAGCCGGGTGCAGTCCGACGCGCTGGCCCAAGTCGCGGCCGGGGCCCAGATGCTGGACGTCAATGCCGGCATCCCGCTGGCGGATGAGCCGCGCATCCTGGCCGAATGCATCCAACTGGTGCAGTCGATCACCGATGTGCCGCTGTCGATCGACAGCTCGATCGTCGCGGCACTCGAGGCCGGGCTGTCGGTCTACAAGGGCAAGGCCCTGGTCAACTCCGTGACCGGCGAGGATGAGCGGTTGGAGACGGTGCTGCCGCTGGTGAAGAAATACGGCGCCGCCGTCGTCGCCATCTCCAACGACGAGACCGGCATCTCCGAGGATCCCGACGTCCGCTTCGCCGTGGCCAAGAAGATCGTCGAGCGGGCGCGCGACCACGGCATCTCCTACGCCGACATCGTGGTCGACCCGCTGGTGATGCCGATCGGCGCCATCAACACCGCCGGGCGCCAAGTCTTCACCCTGGTCCGCCGGCTGCGCGAGGAGCTGAAGGTCAACACCACCTGCGGCGCTTCCAATGTCAGCTTCGGCATGCCGAACCGGCACGGGCTGAACGCTGCCTTCCTGACCATGGCGATCGGCGCCGGCATGACCTCGGCGATCACCAACCCGCTGCATGCGGAGAGCCTGCAGGCGGTGCTGGGCGCCGATGTGATGATGGGGCATGACCCGCATTGCGCCCGCTGGATCCGCCAGTATCGTGAGCCCGCGGCCGAGGGTGCCGAGGCCGCCGGCGCGCGTGGCGGCCGCGAAGGGCGCCGGCGGCGGGCGCAGTGATGTGACAGGCGGCGCCTCCGGCCGGGGCGCTGCAGGGATAGCAGGTTGGCGATGAACATGATCGATCCGGGGCAGCCGGACAGCCAGCAAGCGGCGCAGACGGCGCTGGTTGTCTTCACGCCCTCCGGCCGGCGCGGCCGTTTCGCGCTGGGCACGCCGCTGCTGCAGGCGGCGCGGGCGCTCGGCGTCGATGTCGACAGTGTCTGCGGCGGCCGGTCGATCTGCGGCCGCTGCCAGGTCGAGATCGGCGACGGCCAGTTCGCCAAGCACGGCATCGAATCCCGCGCCGGCCATGCGTCGGAGACCGGGGCGGCGGAGCTGCGCTACACCGAGAAGCGCGGGCTGAAGCCGGGCCGGCGCCTGTCTTGCCAGACCCTGATCCAGGGCGACCTCGTCGTCGACGTCCCGCCCGAGAGCCAGGTGCACAAGCAGGTGGTCCGCAAGGATGCCGAGCACCGGGTCATCGAGGTCGACCCGCCGGTCAAGCTCTACTATGTCGAGGTGCGCGAGCCCGACATGCACGACCCTTCCGGCGACCTGCGTCGGCTGGAGGAGGCGCTGGCCGAGCAATGGGGCATCACCGGCCTGGACTGCGACCTGCGAGTGGTGCAGCGGCTGCAGAAGGCCTTGCGCGAGGGCAGCTGGACCTGCACCGTGGCGGTGCGCGAGCAGCGGGTGAAGCGCCTGCTGGCCGTCTGGCCGGGCTTCCGCGACAAGATCTACGGCCTGGCCTACGATGTCGGCTCCACCACCATCGCCTGCCATCTCTGCGACATCGAGACCGGCGAGGTCGTCGCCTCCGGCGGCGCCATGAACCCGCAGATCCGGTTCGGGGAGGATCTGATGAGCCGGGTCAGCTACATCATGCTGAATCCCGGAGGCGACAAGGCGCTGACCGAGGCGGTGCGCGGGGCGCTGAACGACCTCGCCGCCCATGTCACCGCCCAGGCCGGGCTGGAGGTCGAGGACGTGCTGGAGGTGACGCTGGTCGGCAACCCGATCATGCATCACCTGGTCCTCGGCATCGATCCGATCGAGCTGGGCGGCGCGCCCTTCGCCCTGGCCACCGACCAGGCGATCAACATCTGGGCCACCGAGATCGACCTCAAGGTCCACCCCAACGCCCGCGTCTACGTCCTGCCCTGCATCGCCGGCCATGTCGGCGCCGACACCGCCGCGGTGATCCTGTCGGAGGAGCCGCACAAGTCGGACGACCTGCGGCTGATCGTCGATGTCGGCACCAATGCCGAGATCGTGCTGGGCAGCAAGGAGCGGCTGCTCGCCTGCTCCAGCCCCACCGGCCCGGCCTTCGAGGGGGCCCAGATCTCCGCCGGCCAGCGCGCCGCGCCGGGAGCGATCGAGCGGGTGCGGATCGACCGCGACACGCTGGAGCCGCGCTTCCGGGTGATCGGCAGCGAGCTGTGGTCGGACGAGGAGGGCTTCGCCCTGAAGGTCCGGCGCACCGGCGTCACCGGCATCTGCGGGTCCGGCATCATCGAGGTGCTGGCGGAGATGTTCCTGGCCGGCATCATCACCCAGGACGGCGTGATCGACGGCAGCATGGCGGCGCGCAGCGACCGCATCGTCGCCGACGGCCGCACCTTCAGCTATGTCCTGCACCGCGACGGCGAGCGCGAGCTGCGGGTCACCCAGAACGACGTCCGCGCCATCCAGCTGGCCAAGGCCGCCCTCTACGCCGGCGTCCGCCTGCTGATG
Organism: Inquilinus sp.; assembly: GCF_039594555.1. GTDB lineage: Bacteria > Pseudomonadota > Alphaproteobacteria > DSM-16000 > Inquilinaceae > Inquilinus. The sequence goes on along the minus strand of NZ_JBCNNF010000055.1, from coordinate 8,642 downwards.
GACAAGCTGGGCGTCGACCATGTCGACCGCATCACCCTGGCCGGCGCCTTCGGCAGCCATATCGACGTCAAATACGCCATGGTGCTGGGGCTGATCCCGGATTGCGACCTGGCCAAGGTGGTGGCCGGCGGCAATGCCGCGGGCACCGGCGCCCGCATCGCCCTGGTGAATCGCTCAGCCCGGTCCGAGATCGAGCAGGTGGTGCGCCGGGTCGAGAAGATCGAGACCGCGGTCGAGCCGATGTTCCAGCAGCATTTCGTCGAGGCGATGGCGCTGCCGCACAAGACCGCTTCCTTCCCGAATCTGGCCGCGGTGGTCAACCTGCCGGCGCCGAAGGCGAGCGAGGGCGGCGACGGCGAGGGGGGACGGCGCCGGCGGAGGCGGGGGTAAGGCGGCCGTCCGGCCGCCTCAGTTGGCGCGGCGGGCCATCTCTGCTATTGCCTCGCTGCCGCCACATTCGTCCGGCGGCGAGGTGAATGCGAGAACGGCCCATGTTTCCCGAACGGCTCACCCAAGGCTACCGCGCCTTCCTCGAAGGCCGCTTCGCCAGCGAGCGCTCGCGCTACGAGATGCTGGCCGAGGCCGGGCAGAAGCCCGAGATCATGGTCATCGGCTGCGTCGACTCGCGGGTGTCGCCCGAGGTCATCTTCGACGCAGCGCCGGGCGAGCTGCTGGTGGTGCGCAACGTCGCCAACATCGTGCCGCCCTATGAGCCGGATCGTGAGTTCCAGCACGGCACCAGCGCGGCGCTGGAATTCGGGGTGCAGGCGCTGCGTGTGAAGCACATCGTGGTGCTGGGCCACGCCCATTGCGGCGGCATCCGCGCCTTCGCCGATGAGCAGGAGCCGCTGTCGCCCGGCGACTTCATCGGCCGCTGGATGTCGCAGATCGCCCCCGCGGCTGCGAGCCTGGGGCCTCGCAAGGCGAGCGATGGGGACGACTATCTACGCCGACTGGAATTCGCCTCGGTCGAACTCAGCCTGCGCAACCTCATGACCTTCCCCTGCGTCTCGATCCTGGTCGGGCGCGGCAAGCTGCAGCTGCACGGCGCCTATTTCGGCGTCGCCACCGGCCGGCTGCTGGTGCGAGACCCGGAGACCGGGGAGTTCGAGCCGGTGGCGGAGGAGGGGCGCGGCGGGCTCTCGGCCATCCGCTGTCCCTGACCTAGCGCCTGGTCTGGCGCGGCTGGGCGGCCCTCTGGCTCAGCCACACGCTGGCGACCACCAGGACGAAGCCGCCGAACTGCAGCGGGCTCAGGCCCTGATCCAGCAGCAACCAGCCGAGCAGCGTTGCGACCACCGGGCTGAGCAGCGCGAGCGAGGAGACGGCGCTCGGCTCGATCCGCGACAGGCCCCGGAACCAGAGGATGCAGGTGAGGGCGGCGCCGACCAGTCCCAGCCAAGCTACGCCAAGCACATTCGCCAGGGACGGGGTGGGCAGTGCCGGTTCGAGCCACAGCGCCACCGGAACCAGCAGCAGGCCGCCCGCCGTCAGCTGCCAGGCGGTGAAGGTCAGGGGGCTGACCGGCGGCTGCCAGCGGCGGCTCAGCACGGTGCCGCTGGCCATGGAGGCGGCGCCGGCCAAGCCGGCGGCGATGCCGGTCCAGTCCAGCGCGGCCTTCGGCGTCAGCACCAGCAGCGCGATGCCGGCCACGCCGCCGAGGCCGGCGATGACGGCGAGCGGCCGCACCGCGCGGCCGAGCATCAGCCGCGCCAGCGCGATCACGATCAGCGGCTGGATGGCCCCGACCGTGGCCGCGACGCCACCCGGCAGGCGATAGGCCGAGACGAACAGCATGGCCCAGAAGAATGAGAAGTTGAGGGCGCCGAGAATCAAGGCGCGGCCCCACCAGATTCCGGTCGGCAGGGTGCGGACGATGGCCAGGAGCAGCAGCCCGGCCGGCAGCGCGCGCAGCATCGCGACCGTCAGCGGATAGCCCTGCGGCAGGAACGCCGTGGCGACGTAGTAGGTGCTGCCCCAGACGACCGGCGCGATGGCGGTCGTCAGGATCGCCATGGTCTGTCCGGCGGACGCCGTCGCGTCCTGATGGGCTATCGAGATCGTCATGGCCGCCTCACATGAATCCGAGGCCTCTGCCTCTGCCCGTAACGTATTGCCTTCACCCGCACGGGATAATGGTCGGTATGGTGGCGACACTCGCTACTGAAGGTGATCAATATGGACCACATGGTCGCGCTGCGGGTGTTCCGGAAGGTGGTCGAGCTGGAGAGCTTCGCCCATGCCGCCAAGGCGCTGCAGCTGTCTCCGGCGGCGGTCAGCAAGAACATCGGCGAGCTGGAACGGCATGTGCAGGCGCGGCTCCTGAACCGCACCACGCGCCGGATGAGCCTGACCGAGGCCGGGACGATCTACTACCAGCAGGTGCGCCGTATCCTCGACGACATCGCGGATGCCGACCGGTCGCTCGGCGCGCTGCAGAACACGCCGAGCGGGCTGCTGCGCGTCAGCGCGCCCGTCTCGCTGACGCTGCTGACCCTGTCGCCGATGATCCCGGCCTTCCTGGCGCGGCACCCGGAGCTGTCGCTCGACCTCAACCTCGACGACCGCCGGGTCGACATCGTCAAGGAAGGGTACGACGTCGCCATCCGGGGCAGCGACAGACTGGAGGAATCCAGCCTGGTGGCGCGCAGGCTGATGACGCTCGACCATGTCATCTGCGCGTCGCCGGGCTATTTCCGGTTGCGCGGGCAGCCGCAGCGGCCGGAGGATCTCGGCCGCCACGACTGCGTCCAGTTCACCCTGTCCGGCCACGCCGACGACTGGGAGTTCCGGCGGGACGGGGAGGCCGTCCGGGTGCCGGTCGACGGCCGCTACAAGGTCACGTCCAGCATCGCGGTGCGGGATGCGCTGCTGGCCGGCTTCGGCCTCAGCCTCGTGCCCCGCCGCTATGTGGCGGACGATATCGCCACGGGGACCCTGGCGACCGCGCTGGATGGCTGGTCGAAGGTCGAGACCTCGATCTACGCCGTCTACCCGTCCCGGCGCTATCTGGTGCCGAAGGTCCGGTCCTTCGTCGATTTCGTCGTCGACGTCTTCGCGAAGGCCTGATCCCGGCCGTCAGCCGTGCTTGATCTCGAAGGGCACGTCGAACGCCCCGTCCTTGCCGGTGGCATGGTCATGCATCGTGAAGGTAACGATATACTGGCCGTCCGGCGCGCCGTTCAGGGTCAGGCTCAGGTTGAAGAACATCTCCCGCACCCGCTCGCGGCTCTCGATCTTGAAGTTCTGGAAGTCCTTCTGCTCGCCCAGCGGCTTGCCGTCGGCCGACCGCAGCGAGAAGTCGATCGACAGGTCGATGCGGTACAGCTCGCCGTCGCTGACCCAGCCGAAGCCCGTGGGCTCGGCATAGAAGCGCAGCGGCGTGTCGCCGTCGAACACATTGCTCTCGCGCGGGCTGTAGGCGCCGTAGCTCTGCGCCGGTGCGGAGACCAGCAGGGTGTGGCGGAAGCTCAGCGGCGATTGCAGCCAGGCCTCGGTCGCGGCGTCGTTCAGGGCCTTGAAGGCCGCCTCCGGCTGGCCGGCCTTCAGCAGCTCGGCGCCCTTGGCCGCGAGCTGCTGGGCGTCGTCGGCCTGCGCCGAGGCCGTGCCCGCCGCCAGGGCCAGGGCGATGGCGGCGGCGCGGAACAGGGGCGGGTGCTGCATGCTGTCGTCCTTCGGGGCGTTGGGACCGAGCAACCGGTATCCTGAACCCACGGATGACGGGCCCTGTTCCGTCGATGGACCTCGGCCTCAGTGGCCGCCGCCGGCCTCGCGTTCGGCCAGGATTGCCTCGCTGGTCGCGACCAGCACCGACAGTGCCACGCCCTCGGCCGCCAGTCCCACCTCCGGCAGCGCCGGGAAAGTCGGGGCGATGCGGATGTTGCGGTCGTCCGGGTCGCGGCCATAGGGGAAGGTCGCGCCGGGCGCCACCATCGCCACCCCCGCCTCCTGCGCCAGGGCCACGGTCCGGCGCGCGCTGCCGCGCCGTACGTCCAGACTGATGAAGTAGCCGCCGTCCGGCTCGGTCCAGCGGGCGATTCCGGCCCCGCCGAGATGCTCGGCGAACACCGCCTGCACCCGCTGGAACTTCGGCACGATGATCCGGCGGTGCCGCTCCATCAGCGCGGCGATGCCGGCCTCGTCGCGCAGCAGCCGGACATGGCGCAGCTGGTTCAGCTTGTCCGGGCCGATCGACTGGCGGCTCAGATGCTTCCGCGCCCAATCCATGTTCGCAGCCGAGCCGGCGAAGAGAGACAGGCCGGCGCCGGCGAAGGTGATCTTCGAGGTCGACCCGAAGATGAACGGCCGGTCGCCATGGCCGTGCCGGCCGCAGGCCTCCAGGATGTTGGCCAGCCGGTGCGGCCGGTCGGTCAGGTGGTGCACCGCATAGGCATTGTCCCAGAACAGCCGGAAGTCCGGCGCGGCGGTGCGCATCGCCGCCAGCCGCTCGACCGTCTCGGGCGAATAGGTCTCGGCCGTCGGGTTGCTGTATTTCGGCACGCACCAGATGCCCTTGACCGACGGGTCTTCGGCCACCAGCCGCTCGACCACGTCCATGTCCGGCCCGTGGCCGGTCAGCGGCACCGGCACCAGCCGGATGCCGAAGCCCTCGCAGATGGAGAAATGGCGGTCATAGCCGGGGACCGGGCACAGGAAGGTGATCGGGGCCTGCGCCGCCCAGGGTCTATCGCCGCCCGGCACGCCGTGCAGCAGGGCGAAGGCGATCAGGTCGTGCATCAGCGTCAGGCTGGAATTGCCGCCGACCAGCACCTGCTCCGCCGGCGCGCCCAGCATCGGCGCGAACAGCGCTCGCGCCTCCGGCAGGCCGCGGACATCGCCGAGATAGTTCCGGCAGTCGCCGCCATCGGCCGACCGGAACCCGTCCGCGCCGGGCAGGGACAGGAGCTCGTTCGACAGGTCCAGCTGCTCCGGCGACGGCTTGCCCCGGGTGCTGTCCAGCTTCAGGCCGCGAGCCTTGAAGGCGGCATGCCGGTCGCCCGCCTGCCGCCGGAAGGCGCGGAGGTCGTCGGTCATCATGGTCTCGAGGCTCTGCATGGCCGTCTCCGGGCGCGGTCGTGGCGGAACGATGCGGGAAGACTAGCGACGCAGGGCGCCGGCGGGCGAGGGCGGAGCCATGCGGCGATGTCGGCTCTGCCCTGCCGTCGCGGGTGACTCCGCGCTCAGCTCGCGGCCTTCTCCTTATTGCCGCCGATCAGGTTGCGCTCGAGCTGGTTGCGCAGGTTGTCGTCGGCGAAATAGGACAGGTTCTGCTCGCGGATCTTGGCGCCCTCCTCGTCATAGAGGAAGGGCAGGGTGCAGTAGCGCGTGCCCTTGGTCACCGGCAGCGCCTCGTGCAGCAGCGAGCAGGAGAACACCACCGCGCCGCCGGTCGGCGCCTTGTAGCTGTGGCGGTCGTATTCGGGGAAGCGCAGCTCGCCACCCTCGAACTCCTCGGCGTTGAGGTTGATGGTGACGGCGAAGCGGCGATGCGCCGTGCCCTTGGTGGTGTTGTCGCGATGGGCGCGGAAATAGCCGCCCTCGCCGGAATCGTAGCAGGCGACGATGTAGCGCTCGATCCGGGTGGCGTTGAACTGGAACGCCTTCTTGATCTCGGGCACCAGCCGCCGCTCGATCCGGGCCTTCATCGCCAGGCGCAGCGGCTCGTCCTCGATCGTGGCGTCCTTGCGCTTCTTGTGCGCGTGGTCGACCGCGGCGGCGGTGCGGCCGTCCGGCAGCGTCTGCATGAAGCCGCTCTCCTCGCCGCCGGTCTTCTTGTAGTAGTCGATCAGGGCGCGGCAGAACTCCGGCTCGAACAGATACGGCACCACCAGCACCGGCGCGCCCGGCGTGGCCGTGCCCAGCCGGGTCAGCGGCGGCAGCCGGCTAACGAATTCGGCCAGCAGCTTGGCATGCTCGGCCCCGTCCTCGATCGGGAAACGGGCGAGCACGCGCAGATTGGGCGAAAGAATATAGCTGACCTTGCGCTGATCGGTGCCGTAGGAGGCGGCGATCTTGCGGTCGAAATCGAAGAAGTGGCGCAGCCCCGGCACGCGGGTCGGCAGCCGCCCCGCCTGGATGTCGTTCTGGTCCTGGGTGACGCCGAAGAAGGTGGCGTGGGCATCGTTGAACGGGCCGATCTCGGCCGCGATCGCCGACAGCAGCCGCTTCGACTGCGCGTCGCCGGCGGAACCGAAGAAGCTTAGGACGATGTATCGCCCGGCCACGGTGTCGAAGCGGAAATCCGGCCGCTGCGGCGTCGGGACCACGAAGAGCGGCGCGGGATCGCCGGGCTCCAGCAGACGGGGCATTCAATCCTCCACGGAAATACAGTCCAGTTGAGAGCTGCTCGCATATTACAGCAGGATTATGGCCGCCGTCGTGCCTCGTGTCACATGTCGCGCTGATGTCGCTGCATGGCGAATCCGGGCGGCGCGCATGGGCGCCGGCCATGCCAGGGTTGAGCGCCGGGAATCGCCGGAGATCGAGACGAGGTCAGGATGAGCCGCAGCCGCACCACGCCCCGCCGACGCCGCGATGGCGCGGGTGGCCTCCACCAGCTTCCCTGGCAGCTGGTCGAGAACCCGATGCCCCCGGTCGAGGTGCTGCGGCCCGACCAGGTCGAGCGTATCCATGACGCGTCGCTGACCATCCTGGAAGAGATCGGGATGGATTTCCTGCATGACGAGGCGATCGAGATCCTGTGCCGTGCGGGAGCCCAGACCACGCCCGGCAGCCGCCGCGTCCGCCTCGACCGCGGGCTGGTGCTCGACGCGGTGGCGAAGGCGCCGTCCAGCTACACCTTCCACGCCCGCAATCCGGAGCGGGACGTCCGGATGGGCGGCCGGTCGATCGTCTTCGCCTCGGTCGGGTCGGCGCCGAACGTGTCGGACATCGAGGGCGGGCGGCGGGTCGGCAACTACCGCGACTACTGCAACCTGCTGCGCCTCGGCCAGTCGCTGAACGCGATGCACATCTTCGGCGGCTACCCGGTCGAGCCGGTGGATTTGCATCCCTCGACCCGGCATCTCGACGCGCTGCGCGCCTTCGTCACCCTGTCGGACAAGCCGTTCCACGCCTATGCGCTGGGCCGCGTGCGGATGCGCGACGGCATCGAGATCGCCCGCATCGCCCGCGGCATCGGCCGGGAGCAGCTGGAGCGCGAGCCCAGCCTGTTCACCGTGGTCAACACCTCCTCGCCGCTGCGGCTGGACGGGCCGATGATCGAAGGGCTGGTCGAGATGGCGAAGGCCGGGCAGATCGTGACGGTCACGCCCTTCACCCTGTCCGGCGCCATGGCCCCGGCGACGCTGGCCGGCGCGCTGGCGCAGCAGAATGCCGAGGCGCTGGCGACCATCGCCCTGATCCAGCTGGTCAAGCCCGGCGCGCCGGTGATGTATGGCGGCTTCACCTCCAATGTCGACATGAAGTCGGGGGCGCCGGCCTTCGGCACGCCGGAATACGCCAAGGCGGCGCTGGCCGGCGGCCAGCTGGCGCGGCGCTACGGCATCCCGTACCGTTCGTCCAACACCAACGCCTCGAACGCGGTCGACGTGCAGGCGACCTATGAAAGCATGGTGTCGCTGTGGGCGGCGGTGCAGGGCCACGCCAACATGGTGATGCACAGCCTCGGCTGGCTCGAAGGCGGCCTGCGCGCCAGCTTCGAGAAGATGATCATCGACGCCGAGCTGGTGCAGACGATGATCGAGTTCCTGCAGCCGCTGGTGGTCGACGATGACACGCTCGGCCTCGACGCCATCCGCGAGGTCGGGCCCGGCGGCCATTTCTTCGGCGCGCAGCACACGCTGGCGCGCTACGAGACCGCCTTCTACGCGCCGCTGCTGTCCGACTGGCGCAACTTCGAGGCCTGGCAGGAGGCCGGGGCGCCGGACGCGACCCAGCGGGCACACCAGCTGTACAAGCGCATCCTGGCCGAGTTCGAGCCGCCCCCGCTCGACCCCGCCATCGCCGAGGAGCTCGACGCCTTCGTGGCGAAGCGGAAGGAGGAAGGCGGGGCGCCGAGCGATTAGGCGCTCCCGATCAAAATCCCCGTCAAAAACACCAGCACCCCGCCGACCACCACCTGGAAGGCGGAGGACAAGAGCGGCGTGTCCATGAAGCGGTGGCGGATCCAGGAGATCACCGCCAGCTCAACGGCCACCACGGCAACGGCGAGGCCGGTGGCCGTCCAGAAGTCCGGGATCAGATAGGGCAGGGTGTGGCCGAGGCCGCCCAGCGCGGTCATGCCGCCGCAGACCAGGCCGCGCAGCCACGGCCGGCCGCGCCCGGTCAGGCTGCCGTCGTCGGACAGCGCCTCGGCGAAGCCCATGCTGATGCCGGCGCCGACCGAGGCGGCGAGGCCGACCAGGAAGGTGTCGAAGCTGTCATGGGTGGCGAAGGCTGCGGCGAACAGCGGGGCGAGGGTCGAGACCGACCCGTCCATCAGCCCGGCCAGGCCCGGCTGCACGATCTGCAGCACGAACAGCCGGCGCTGGTCCTCCCCCTCGCTTGCCTGCACCTTGGCGGGCACGTGCTTCGCCTCGAGCTGGCCCGCCACATGCTCGTGCCGCCGCTCCTCCGCCGCCAGGTCGCCCAGCAGCTGGCGGATCGAGGCGTCGGTGGCGCGGCCGGCGGCGCGCTCGTAG
>NZ_JBCNNF010000549.1:0-3720 GCF_039594555.1 Inquilinus sp. | reverse complement strand
GGCCTCGGCGTCGGCGGCGCCGCGCTGGGCGGGGTCAGCATCGGCCCCGGGAAGAAGAGATAGGTGCGCCGATGGCTCTCGCACATCGCCGCCCTGCTGCCGCGGGAAGGACGGACCGGCCGGGTCGCTCTCATCCTCGCCGGGACCTGGGCGGTCCTGCTCGCCATCGCCCATGGCTGGGCGGCGGCGGCGGGCGAGGCGGAGACGCCGGTCTCCTGGCTGCTGGTCGGCGCCCTGGGGCTGCTGCTCTACGCCCTGTTCGTCCTGGCCATCCTCGCCGGCTTCCGCCGAGTGGTGCGGCAGCGGGATCGACTGTCCGACGGGAAGGGACCCATACCGTTGATCTGGCGCATCACCCTGCTGTGGCCGTATCGAAGGCAGGATATCGATCGCATGGCGGCCGAGGGCCGGCTGGCCGAGCTGATGACCTTCGCCTTCGTGCTGATCTCCGTCATCGGCCTGACGCTGGCCGTGACGCTGCCCCACACACCGGCCCAGGCCGCGGAGAGTGCCGTGACTGACCTGCTGCTGAAGCCCCGTTCGACGCCGCGCCAGATCGAGCAGTCGACCCAGCGCCAGGTCGAGGACAACGCCGATCCTGCCCTGGCTTTCAGCCTGCTGCTGCCGAAGGACTGGCTGAAATACGAGCCCTACGCGCCGGAGAAGCCGGATGCCCCCGGGCTGGTGCTGCTGTCGCGCTACGGCAGCCGCGACCAGCGGGCGATGCTCGAGGTCTATGCCCAGAAGATCGTGCGCGAGATGTCCAGCGCCGACTGGCTGGACGCCTGGCTGCGGCAGAACGGCTACGCCGTGCTGAAGTGGCACACCGCGTATTCGGCGGCGGGCTGGAATGCCGACGTGCTGGCCCAGCGCAGCATGAACGGCCGGGACTTCGTCTACCGGATGTCCAGCTTCAAGAACGCCGACCGGCTGTACCTGGTGTTCGGCTATGCCGAGCCCGCCGCCTATGCCGTGGCGGAGGAGCCGTTCGTGATCGCCGCCAACAGCTTCCAGCTGGTGCATGGCGCCGACGTTCCGTCCGCCGAGCCGCTGCGCACCGTGCAGATGTCCCGGGTGCTGCCGGCCCGCTTCGTCTTCCCGACGAGTTGGGAGGAAAGCCGCGACGACAGCGTCGGGCCCGACCAGGACAGCCTGAACTTCAAGAACCAGGCCGACGACCAGGCGATCGGCCGGCTCAACGTGCTGGTGGCGCCGCCCTCGGCCTATGCCTCGCATGGCGAGCTGGCGGACACGCTGCTCGAGGCGGTCAAGGGGTCGACCGGCGCCGACGTGACCAGCATGGCGCTGGTGCCGGTCGATCTGCGCACCGACCTGCAGGATGCGCGCGAAGGCGAGGCCGAGGTCGAGGTCAAGGGCTCGACCATCAAGGTGCGCCTGACCATCGCCCGGGCGGGCAATGCGTGGGTGTCGTTCCTGCTGATCGGCTACAAGCCGAAGCCCGACCTGCTGCTGATCGACGCGATCAACCGCCGGGCCTATGACATCGCCGTCCGCACCTTCGGGCCGTCGTCGTAGCCGGGGCGCGGGAGGAGGAAAGCCGCATGTCCTTCGCAGGCAGTTCCGTGAAGACGCCGATCATGGCCGCGGCCCACGGCATGAAGCAGGTCGCTTTCAACACCATCGGCGACAAGGTCATCCGGCCGCTGGTCGAATTCGCGCCGCCGCAGGTGACGCAGTTCGCCGTCGGCGCCGCGCAGCAGGCGATGCAGACCGCGGCCGGATCCGCCGGCTCCGTGGCATCGGCCGCCGCCGGAGCCATGAGCGCGGCCGCCGGCTCGGCCGGATCGATCCCGATCGCGTCGCTGCCGGAGCTCACCAGCGCCACGCCCTTCGTGCCGCCGGAGTTCCGCGAGATGCCGCAGGTCGATTCGGCCTCGATCCTCGACCGCGCCCGCAACAAGGTGCGTGGCGTTCTGTCCGGCCTGCCGGTCGGGATGCAGGACGCCGCCATCAACGCGGCCGAGACCGCGATCTCGGACGGGGTCGCCAAGACCGCGGGCCGCAAGCTGGGCAGCGACTGGACCGACCGGGCCAAGACCCTGATGGGCGCCACCGGCCTCGGCAGCGGCGTCGACAGTGCGAAGCAGGCCGTGGACGACGCCAAGAAGGCGGCGGACGCGGCGGCGGCCGCCCTCCCGGGCAGTCCCGGCGCGATGAAGGACGCGGTGCGCAAGGTCGTCGCCGACAAGGCGCAGCAGGAGCTGGCGCGCAAGGTCGGCGACGGCTGGGCCAAGGCGGCGCGCACGGTCTATGACGGCTCCGGCAAGAAGCCGGACATCGCGGACATCAAGACGCCGCCCTTCGTGCCCGACCCGGCCAAGAAGCCCTGATCCCGACCTTCCGACCCCGACGAGGCCCCCCGCATGGCTCAGACCAGCGTGAATCGCGACTTCTCGATCAGCGTTCCCGACGATTGGACGGACCGCACCATGACCATCTTCGCGGCGCCGGCCAAGGCCGGCCAGCCGGTGACGCCGAACGTCCTGGTGGCGTCGGACCGGGTCAAGGCGGGCGAGGATCTCGATGCCTTCGTCACGCGCCAGGTGCATGAGCTCGGCCACCGGGCCAGGGACTTCAAGCTGAGGCTGCGCCGCGAGGGCGTGCTGGACGGCCGCGACTGCGTCGAGATCGTGTTCCGCTGGAACAGCGTCGAGCAGGGCTTCCTGCAGCAGCGCCAGGTCTATGCCATGATCGACGCGGCCCGGATCCTGACCATCACCAACACTGCGTCGGAGGCGGATTTCCCGGCGGCGGACAGCACCTTCCAGCGCATCCTCGGCACCTTCTCCTGGGCCGCCCAGGCGGCACCGGCGGCCTGACGCCCCCGGCCCCGGACGCCTGCCGCCATGGACTCCGCCTTCGCCGCCGCCCGCCTCGGTGACCCGATCGCCCACAGCAGCGGGATGTTCGGCTTCATCATGGGCGCCATCGTCGGCGCCGTGGTCGGCATCGCCATCGTGGCGGCGACCGTCGCGACGGGTGGCGCCGCCCTGGCGGTGGTCGCCGCGGTCGGCGGGGCGGTGGCCGCGACGGGGGGAGGCGCGCTCGCGGGGATGGGCATCGGCAAGGAGTATACGAGCGTCACGGGCGCGATAGCGACCGGCGCCGCCACCGTCTTCATCAACAACAAGCCGGCGGCGCGGGCGACGATGGCGCCGGCGACGCTGGACGTGGCGGCCTGCAGCGACCACCAGAGCCCGCAATTCCTGGCCGAAGGCAGCAAGATCGTCTTCATCGAGGACGGCGCCGCCTCGCGCAAGGGCGACCGCACCGTCTGCGACGCCAAGATCTCCGACGGCTCGCCCAACGTCTTCATCGGCACCGATCCGGGGGTGTATCGCGACATCAGCCCCGAAGTGCCCGCCATCTTGCAGCAGGTCGCGCTGGGCATGGTGATCGCCGGGACCGCGGTGGCGTTGCTGGCCGGCGGCGCCGCCGCCTTTGCCGCCGGGGGCTGGTGCGCGGTTGGCACTTTCGGCCTCGAGACCGGCCTGGGCATGGCGGGCGGATGGGGCGGCGGCAAGCTGGGCGGCGCCATCGGCGAGGCGCTCGGCGGCAGCAAGGGACGTGCCTGGGGCGAGGCAATCGGCGGCATCCTGGGCGGCATCGCCGGCGGCTATGCAGGCAACAAGCTCGGACCCCGCGTCTTCCGTGGCCACCCGATCGATGTCGCCACCGGCGAGCTGGTCACGCAGGAGA
>NZ_JBCNNF010000548.1:0-3758 GCF_039594555.1 Inquilinus sp. | reverse complement strand
GTCGCAATGCAGGTCCTTCTCGGCCAGCAAGAGCCGGACGATGCGGGATTGGGCGGAGAGCCAGATGTGGTAGAGGGTTCGCATGGCGCGCGAACTCTAACCGATGCCGCCATGGTTCGGTAAGAGTCGCGTTGCGCCGCGCCGGCACATGCCACCCCCGCGCCGAAGCCGGGAACCATTCGGTTCGATCATGCCTTCGGCCCGGCTGCGACGCCGAGTCACGCCGCCACCGGCAGGCGGAAGGCGGCGGCGAGGCCGCGCAGGGCGGCTGTGAGCCGGGCGTCGGCCAGCCGCGAATGCAGCATCACGTCGGTGGCGGCCAGGGCCGGCAGGCCGAGGCGCGGACCGACATCGACGGCGCCGGGCGGTGCCGTCCGGCGGGCCAGCGGTGAGACGCCGAGGCCGGCCACGGTCGCGGCCGCAACAGCGGCACCGCCGCCGCCGACGAAGACCTCGACCCAGGGAATGCCGGCGGCGTCGAGCGCGCGCAGCGCCGCGACCCGCACGCCGCAGCGCTCCCTGTGCGTGACGAGCGGCAGGGGTTCGTCCGGCCGATGATGCCAGCCGGTCGAGGCAAACCAGCCGAACTCATCGCGGAACAGCACCTCGCCGTCGCGTCGGCCGGCATCGCGGCGGACGATCACCGCGTCGAGTGACCCGGCATCGTATCCCTGGAGCAGGTCCGGCGACGAGTCGAGCCGGACCTCCAGCGCCAGTCCCGGCCCCTGCCCCGCCACCCGGGCCAGCAGCCTCGGCAGCTCCGGCCCCGCGACATGGTCGCTGATGCCCAGCACCAGCCGCGGCGGCCGGGCCGAGACCGCGGCGACCGCGTCCTCCTGCGCCTCCAGGAGCCGCCGCGCCCGCGGCAGGAAGGCTTCCCCCTGCGGCGTCAGCCGCACCAGCCGCGGCGTGCGCTCGAACAGGCGGGCGCCGAGCCGGTCCTCCAGCCGCTTCAGGCGCAGGCTGATGCCGGACTGGGTGGCGCCCAGCGCATCCGCGGCACGGGTGAAGCTGCCATGGTCGGCCACCAGGACGAAGGCCTGGACGGCGTCGAGGTCGAGGGCGCGCATGGTATAATCATTTCAAGTTGAAATCACTGATAGTGATATCAAGCTGATTTCGAAATGATCAAGAGCGAGCTACATCTGGGTTACCGCGGCCCGCCGCCAACCATGGAGGACCCCATGCCCCTCGTCCGGATCTCGCTGCAAAAGGGCAAGCCCGCCGGCCACATCAAGGCCATCCGCGACGGCGTCTACCTGGCCATGCGCGAGACCTTCAACGTGCCGGAGAATGACCGCTTCATCCTGGTGCACGAGCATGACGACACCGGCTTCGACTACGACCCGGCCTATCCCGGCCTGGCCCGGACCGGCGATGTCGTGTTCATCCAGATCACCGCCAACAACACCCGGACGGTGGAGCAGAAGCAGGCACTGTACCGCCGCATCGCCGACCGGCTGGCCGAGAGCCCGGGCCTGCGCGGCGACGACGTGTTCATCAGCCTGGTCGAGGTGGCAAAGGAGAACTGGTCCTTCGGCAACGGCATCGCGCAATACGCCTGACCACGCCATGGTTCCGCCCCCATCCCCGCCTTAGAATGACCGGCGGGGACGAGGGGGGAACTCATGGCCAGGAAGGGTTCGACGCGCCGGCGCATGCTGGCGACCGGCGCCGTGACGCTGGGCGCGGCGGCGCTGGGCGGTGTCGGCGGGGCGTGGCTGCAGCGCCTGTCCGACGCGGCGAGCCTACCCCCTCCCCTTCCCTCCCGGACCCTGCTGGACGATGCCAGCGGCCTGAACCCGACGCCGGTGCGCGGCGTCGCCTTCACCGAGGCGGACCCGGACGCGGCGGCCGCCCGGCTGGCTCCGCTGCTGCGGCGGATCGCGGCCGGCGAGGAGCCGGCCCTGGCCGTGTCCGGCGCCCGCCACTCGATGGGCGGGCAGAGCCTGCTGCGCGACGGCTGGGCGCTGGACGCGCTGCCGCTGAACGGCCTGGCGATCGATGCCGGGGGCCGGGTGATGCGGGTGGGTGGCGGGGCGCTGTGGCGCGACGTGGTCCCGGCGCTGAACGCCGCCGGCTTCTCCCCCGCCGTGATGCAGTCGAACAACGACTTCAGCATCGGCGGCACGCTGAGCGTCAATGCCCATGGCTGGCACGCCAACAGCCCGCCGGCGGCGAGCACGGTGCGGCGGCTGCGGCTGCTGACCGCCGACGGCGCGGTGATCGATTGCGGCCCGGGCGACGAGCTGTTCGGCCTGGCGCTGGGCGGCTACGGCCTGTTCGGCGTGATCCTGGAGGCCGAGATCGCCATCCTGCCGAACGCGATGTATGTGCCGGACTTCGCGACGATGCCGACCCGCGACTACGCCGCTGCCTTCGCCGAGCGGGTGGTCGCATCCGTCGAGATGGCCTATGGCCGCCTGTCGGTCGATCCGGGCAGCCTGTTCGAGGAGGCGGTGCTGGGCTGGTACGTGCCGGTGCCGGAGACCCGCGGCACGGTGCTGCCCCTGCCCGCTTTGGACACTGGCGGGATGCAGCGGCTGGTGTTCCGCAACGCCGCCGGCAGCGACACCGGCAAGGCGGTGCGCTGGTGGCTGGAGCGTGAGGCCGGGCCCTGGCTGGCGGAGCGGACCAGCCGCAACAGCCTTCTCAATGAGCCGGCATCGGTCTTCGCCAACCGCGAGGCCGGGTCGACCGACATCCTGCACGAGTACTTCGTGCCCCGCGCCCGGCTGTGGGATTTCGCCCAGGCGGCCCGGACGGTGATCCGGCGCGACGACGGCAACCTGCTGAACGTCACCGTGCGCGACGTCCGCCGCGACGAGCGCAGCGCCCTGGCCTATGCCCGCGAGGACGTGTTCGGCCTGGTCATGCTGTTCGTGCAGGAGAAATCCGCCGCCGGCGAGGAGCGGATGCAGCGCATGACCCGCGGCCTGATCGACGCCGCGCTCGACGTCGGTGGGACCCACTACCTGCCCTACCGGCTGCACGCGACCCCGGAGCAGCTGCGCCGCGCCTACCCCACCTGGGACGAGGTGGTCGCGGCGCAGCGCCGGCACGACCCGAACGGCGTGTTCCGCAACGGGCTGTTCCGGCGCTACGCGGAGAGGTGAGGGAGCCCGGGCGCCGCAATTCACAACTGTCATCCTCGGGCTTGACCCGAGGATCCAGGGGCGGCTTTCAAGAACAGCTCTGGGTGGCCCCTGGATTGCCGGGTCAAGCCCTGCAATGACAGTTGGTGGTTTTCGGCGATCGCCCTCGCCTACTCCGCCGGGATCCGCAGCGCCTCGTCCGCCGCCTCGGCCCGGATCGGGTGCTGCAGCCGCGACACCATCTCCTTCGGCACCACCTGCCAGAACTTCGACCGCTCGATCGGCCAGTCATGCAGGATCGAGGCGGCCCAGGCGCTGCCGGTCTCGCGCACATGCTCGGCGATCAGGGCGCGCAGCTGGTCGTCATAGTGCCGGGTCTCGACCCGCTGCCACAGCACGCTCTCCGGATTGGCCCGGCGGGCGAAGCTGCCGTCTTCGTCGTAGACGAAGGCCATGCCCCCGGTCATGCCGGCGGCGAAATTGTCGCCGACCGGGCCCAGGATCACCGCCGTGCCGCCGGTCATGTACTCGCAGCCGTTGGAGCCGCAGCCCTCGACCACCACCGTGGCGCCGGAGTTGCGCACCGCGAACCGCTCGCCCGCCTGCCCGGCGGCGAACAGCTTGCCGGAGGTGGCGCCGTACAGCACCGTGTTGCCGATGATC
>NZ_JBCNNF010000547.1:0-3772 GCF_039594555.1 Inquilinus sp. | reverse complement strand
GAAACGAGCCGGCCCATTTCCCTCTCCTCGGGGAGAGGGAGGGGCCCGCGCGCGAAGCGCGTGGGAGGGTGAGGGGAGAGCCGGCGTCGAACCCGCTAAAAGAGGCCTTCGATCTGCCCGCTCTCGTTCAGCCGGATGTTGTTCGCCGCCGGCGTCCTGGGCAGGCCGGGCATGGTCATGATGTCGCCGCAGATCGCCACCAGAAACTCAGCCCCCGCCGACAGGCGCAGCTCGCGCACCGGCACGATGTGGTGCGACGGCGCCCCCTTCACCGCCGGGTCGGTGGAGAAGCTGTACTGGGTCTTGGCGACGCAGATCGGGAAATGGCCGTAGCCGGCCTTCTGGTACTGGGCGAACTGGTCGCGCACCCGCTTGTCAGCGATGACGTCGTCGGCGCCGTAGATCGCGGTGGCGATGGTCCGCATCTTCTCCCACAGCGGCAGATCGTCGTCATACAGGGTGCGGAACTGGGAATGGTCCTCGGCCAGGGCCGCCACCTTGTGCGCCAGCTCCACCGTGCCGGCGCTGCCGTCCGCCCAATGGCTGCAGACCTGGGCCTCGACGCCGTGCTCGGCGCAGTACTCGCGCACCGCCTGCAGCTCGGCCTCGGTGTCGGCGACGAAGCGGTTGACCGCGACGATCGCCGGCACGCCGAACTGGCCGACATTGCGGATGTGGCGGCCGAGATTGGCCAGGCCCTTCTTCAAGGCGGCGACGTTCTCGTTGCCGAGATCCTCCTTGGCCACGCCGCCATGCATCTTCAGCGCCCGCACGGTGGCGACGATCACCACCGCCGCCGGCTTCAGCCCGGCCTTGCGGCACTTGATGTCGAAGAACTTCTCGGCCCCGAGATCGGCGCCGAATCCGGCCTCGGTGACGACGTAATCGGCCAGCTTCAGCGCCGTCTTGGTCGCCATCACCGAGTTGCAGCCATGGGCGATGTTGGCGAAGGGCCCGCCATGGACGAAGGCCGGATTGTTCTCCAGCGTCTGCACCAGGTTGGGCATGAAGGCGTCCTTCAGCAGGACGGTCATCGGCCCGTCGGCCTTCAGCTCCTTCGCCGTCACCGGCCGGCGGTCGAGCGACTGGCCGACGATGATGCGGCCCAGCCGCTGCTCCAGATCCTCCAGGCTCTTGGCCAGGCAGAAGATCGCCATCACCTCCGACGCCACGGTGATGTCGAAGCCGTCCTCGCGCGGGAAGCCGTTCGGGGCGCCGCCCAGGCTGGTGACGATCGACCGCAGCGCCCGGTCGTTCATGTCCATCACCCGGCGCCAGGTCACCCGGCGGGTGTCGAGGCCGAGCGCATTGCCCCAGTAGATGTGATTGTCCAGCAGCGCCGCCAGCAGGTTGTGGGCGCTGCTGATGGCGTGGAAGTCGCCGGTGAAGTGCAGGTTGATCTGCTCCATCGGCACCACCTGGGCATGGCCGCCGCCGGCCGCGCCGCCCTTGATGCCGAAGCAGGGGCCCAGCGACGGCTCGCGCAGGCAGATCGCCGCCTTCTTGCCGATCCGGTTCAGCCCGTCGCCGAGGCCGACGGTGGTGGTGGTCTTGCCCTCGCCCGCCGGGGTCGGGGTGATGGCCGTGACCAGGATCAGCTTGCCGTCCGGCCGTCCTTCCAGCCCGTCGATGAAGCCGGGCGTCAGCTTGGCGATGTGCGGGCCGTAGGGGTAGAGCGCGTCGGAGGGGATGCCGAGCTTGGCGCCGACCTCGGCGATCGGCCGCAGAGTCGCGGCCCGCGCGATCTCGATATCCGACGGTGCCCCCATGTCCCAAGGTCCCAAATTGTTTTTGCGGTGAAGGTCCCATAGCAGAGGCGATGCCGCCGCGTCTGCGGCGACGTGGTCCGGTCTGATCGCGACCCTCGTCCCGGCCCCGCCGCCAGCCATGCGTCCACCGGGCGGCACAGCGCTTCAGCCCGTCGCATATGGCCTCTTTGTCGAATTTGCGACCCGTGCTACCGATTCGTCGAATGCGGCGCCAACGTTGCGCTGCCGGGAGGCACAGAAGTGATGGGCCAGGATCCAGCCTTCGACACCGAGACCATCGGGTTCCTGCTGATTCCGCAGTTCTCGATGATCGCCTTCACCTCCGCGGTCGAGCCGCTGCGCATCGCCAACCGCATGGCCAGCAAGCCCCTGTATCGCTGGACCGTGCTGTCGAAGGACGGCCAGGCCGTGAAGGCCAGCAACGGCATCAGCGTCGGCGTCGACAGCTCGCTGGCCGAACTCAGCCGCCAGGCCGGCGTGTCCAAGCCGTTGGACATGATCTTCGCCTGCTCCGGCCTCGGCATCGAGCGCTACCGCGACGACGAGGTGTTCGCCTGGCTGCGCCGGGCGGAGCGGCAGGGGGTGGGCATCGGCGCGCTGTGCACCGGCTCGCACCTCCTGGCGAGGGCCGGGCTGCTGGGCGGCTATCGCTGCGCCATCCATTGGGAGAACCTGCCCGGCTTCGCCGAGACCTTTCCCGAGATCCCGGTGTCGAGCGACCTGTTCGAGGTCGACCGCAACCGCTTCACCTGCTCCGGCGGCACGGCGGCGATCGACATGATGCTGCATCTGGTGGCGCTGCGGCAGGGCCGCGATCTGGCGACCAAGGTGTCGGAGCAGTGCCTGGTCGACCGCATCCGCAGCCCGCATGACCGCCAGCGCCTGCCGCTGCGGGCCCGCCTCGGCGTGCACAACCCGAAGCTGGTCGCGGCGATCGAGCTGATGGAGGCGAACATCGCCGAGCCGCTGCCACAGGAGGAGCTGGCGGCCCATGTCGGCCTGTCGCGCCGGCAGCTGGAGCGGCTGTTCCGCAAGCAGCTGGGCCACAGCCCGGCGCATTACTATCTGGAGCTCCGGCTGGAGCGGGCTCAGCACCTGATCAACCAGAGCGACCTGCCGATCGTCGACCTGGCCCTGGCCTGCGGCTTCGTCTCGGCCTCGCATTTCTCGAAATGCTACCGCCAGATCTACGGCCGCTCGCCGCGGGAAGAGCGGGCGAACGCCATCCTGCGCGGCGTGCCGATGCCCGAGCGGCCGGTGCGCCAGAAGGTCCCCGCTTGACGACGCATCCCAGCTTTGCTGCGCTGCGGTAACTGGGGACTCGCTTCGGGGGATCGATCCGTGCATAGTCCGTGCCTTCGCGTAACGGCATCCCGCATCCGCATGCCCGTAGACCGGACCTGGCAGCCCGCTTCGGCCGCCGACCGCCTCGCCGCTGAGACCTTTAGCACCCCATGACCCGATTCTATGTGACCGGCACCGACACCGGTGTCGGCAAGACCCTCGCCTGCGCCTGCCTGGCCACCGCCTGGGACGCCGACTATTGGAAGCCGGTGCAGACCGGCCTGGCCGAGAAGCCGGCGGACACCGCGACCATCGCCGCCCTGACCGGCCTGCCGGCCGAGCGGCTGCAGAAGCCGACCTACGCCTTCCAGGCACCGCTGGCCCCGGTGGCCGCCGCGGCGCTGGAGGAGAGCGAGATCGACCCGGCGTCGCTGACCCCGGCCTTCTCCCCTCGCCCCCTGCTGATCGAGGGCCCCGGCGGCGGGCTGATGGTGCCGCTGGACTGCTCGACCCTGGCGATCGACCTGCTGGGCGTGTGGCGCTTCCCGACCATCGTGGTGGCCCGCAGCGCCCGCGGCACGATCAACCACACCCTGCTGACCATCGAGGCGCTGCGCAGCCGCAAGATCCCGATCGCGGGCGTGGTGATGAACGGCCCGCTGAACGCCGGCAACCGCGCCGCGATCGAGAAGCATGGCGGCGTGCCGGTGATCCTGGAG
>NZ_JBCNNF010000546.1:0-3780 GCF_039594555.1 Inquilinus sp. | reverse complement strand
CCGCATCGGCCAGATCGCGACCACCACTTCGGATTGGCGCGACCTGTTCTTCCCGCCGCTGCACGACCGGCAGGGCAGCTGAGATGGCGGCCCCTGCCCTCGTCCCGGCGCCCGAGACACCGGCAGTACTGGTGCTGCGGGTGGAGGGTGTCACCCTGTCCTATGCCGTCGAGGGGCGCACCGTCACCGCGGTTGAGGATGTCAGCCTGGACATCCGGCGCGGCGAGCGGCTGGTGCTGCTGGGCCCGTCCGGCTGCGGCAAGTCGAGCCTGCTGAAGAGCATCGGCGGCTTCCTGCCGCCCGCCGCCGGCCGGGTGCTGCTGGACGGGCGGCCGGTGTCGCGGCCCGGCCCCGACCGGATGATGGTGCTGCAGGATTTCGAGCAGCTGCTGCCCTGGCTGACGGTGCGGCGCAATCTGGTCGCCGCCCTGTCCTGGGCCAAGCGCACCCGCCGGATCGAGGCCGAGGCGACCGCCGACGACATGCTGCAGCGCGTCGGGCTGGCCCGGGTGGCCGACCAGTACCCGAGCACCCTGTCGGGCGGCATGAAGCAGCGCGTCGCCATCGCCCGCGCTTTGGCGCTGCGGCCTGAGGTGCTGCTGATGGACGAGCCCTTCGCCGCGCTGGACGCCATGACCCGGCGCCGGATGCAGGAGGAGCTGCTGGCGCTGTGCGAAGAGACCGGCGTCACCACCCTGTTCGTGACCCATGCGATCGACGAGGCGATCGTGGTCGGCAGTCGGATCGTGGTGATGACCCCGCATCCCGGCCGGATCCGCGCCGTGATCGACCTGCCGGGCGGCCGCGGCCCGGACCGGGGCGACCCGGCCTTCGCCGCGCTGGAAGCCCGGATCGGCGGGCTGATCGCCGACCAGATCAGCGGCGGCGCCGAAACGGAGGCCGTCGATGGTTGACTATCAGGGCCTGCTGCAGGCGGGGTCGCCGCTGCGCCCGGCCAAGGCCGAGGCCGTGCCTGTGCGCCGCTGGATCAGCGCCGGAGGCTGGCGCCGCCTCGCCATCCTTGCGGCGCTGGCGGCGATCTGGGAGGTCGCGGCGCGGATCGTCGGCAGCCCGCTGCTGCTGCCCGGCTTCGTCACCACCGTGACCGCCTTCGGCCAGGGCGTGGCCAGCGGCGAGCTGCCGCTGCGCACTTTGGCGTCGCTGCAGGTGCTGGTGGCGGGCTACGCCATCGGCGTGGTCGCGGCCGCGATCCTGGCCGGCCTCGCCACCGCCAGCCGGCTGGGGGCCGAGCTGCTGTCGACCCTGACGGCGATGTTCAACCCGCTGCCGGCCATCGCGCTGCTGCCGATCGCGCTGCTGTGGTTCGGCCTGGGCACCCCCAGCCTGCTGTTCGTCATCGTCCATTCGGTGCTGTGGCCGCTGGCCCTGGCCGCCCATGCCGGCTTCCGCGCCGTGCCGCGCCCGCTGTCGATGGTCGGGCAGAATCTCGGCCTCGGCGGCGCCGCCTATGTCGCCCGCATCCTGGTGCCCGCCGCCTTCCCGGCAATCCTGGCCGGGCTGAAGATCGGCTGGGCCTTCGCCTGGCGCACCCTGATCGCCGCCGAGCTGGTGTTCGGCGTCTCCTCCCGCTCCGGCGGGCTGGGCTGGTTCATCTATGTCAACCGCAACCAGCTGGAGACGGCCAACGTCTTCGCCGGCCTGCTGGCCATCATCCTGATCGGCCTGCTGGTCGAAAGCCTCTTGTTCCGCACCCTGTCCCGGCTCACCGTCGAGCGCTGGGGCACGCAGAACCCCTGAGATCGACGGAAACGGAAACGCCGCCATGTCCTTCACCACCCGCCCCTTGTCCGAACTGCTGGGGGTCGAGATCTCCGGACTCGACCTCGCCACCCCGCTGGACGAGGCCACCTTCGCCCGGATCAAGTCGCTGTTCGAGGCGAACTCCCTGGTCGTGTTCCGCGACCAGCGCTTCACGCCGCAGCAGCACATCGATTTCAGCCGCCGCTTCGGCGAGCTGGAGATCCATGTGCAGCACCATTTCCACCTGGCTGGGCACCCGGAAATCCTGATCGTCTCGAACGAGATGCGGGAGGACGGCAAGCCGCTGGGCCTGGCCGATGCCGGGCGCTACTGGCATTCCGACCTGTCCTACAAGGCGGAGCCGAGCCTGGGGTCGCTGCTGCACGCTCAGACCCTGCCGCCGGTCGAGGGCGACACGCTGTTCGTCAGCATGGCCGCGGCCTATGACGCGCTGGACGACGCCACCAAGGCGCAGGTCGAGGGGCTGACGGCCGTGCACGACTACAGCGCCCGCAACGTGGCGCAGCAGGCCAAGAGCTCGCTGCGGCCGGGCCTGACCGCGGACCAGGCCAAGACCGTGCCGCCGGTGACTCATCCGGTGGTGCGGATCCACCCGGCGACCGGGCGCAAGGCGCTGTTCGTCAATGAGGGCTTCACCACCCATATCAACGAGCTGGAGCGGCCGCAGAGCGACGCGCTGCTGCGCCGGCTGTTCGAGCACATGATCCAGCCGCAGTTCCAGTACCGGCACCGCTGGCAGGCGCATGACCTGGTGTTCTGGGACAACCGCGCCACCATCCACCTGGCCACCGGCTGCCCGCCGCACCTGGCCCGCACCCTGTACCGCACCACGGTGAAGGGCGACCGCCCGATCGGGCCGAGGGATCGGGTGGCGGCCTGACAGCTCGCTCCTCGCGTTATCTCTCCCGCTTGCGGAACGCTTTTCGGAGTTCCCAGAACCGTCATTGCGAGCGCAGCGAAGCCATCCAGGGCCAGTGCGAACCGGCCGCTGGATCGCTTCGTCGCTGCGCTCCTCGCGATGACGGCAAGGAGCTGAGTCCGGTTCTCAGCCCAGCCGCGCATACTCCGCGGCCGTCGCCTTGGCGCCCTGGCGGTACAGCGCCTCAAGCGCCTTCGTCACCGCGGCCCGGAACTGCGGCTGGCCGGGCAGGTCGTCGCCGAACACGGTACGAACCCCGAGCAGCGCCGGCGCCAGCCGCTCCGCCACCGGCCCGGCCTCACGGGCGATCGCGGCGAGATCGGCCGCCAGCGGGTCGCGCACGTCGATCGGCTTGCCGGCTTCGTCGGTGCCGGCGACATAGCGCATCCAGGCAGCGACGCCGAGGGCGTGGCGGTCGACCGGCAAGCCGCGCGCCAGCCGGTCGCGCACGGTGCCCAAGAGCCGCTGCGGCAGCTTCTGCGTCCCGTCCATGGCGATCTGCCAGGTGCGGTGCTTCAGCGCGGTGTTGCGGAAGCGGTCGATCAGCGAACGGCGGTAGCCCGCGACATCGGCGCCGGGCGGCAGGGTCAGGGTCGGCGTCGAATCTTCCATCAGCGCCTCGACGAAGGCGGCGATCCCCGGCTCCGCCATCGCCGCCGCCACCGTCTCGCAGCCGGAGAGATAGCCGAGATAGGCCAGCGAGGAGTGGCTGCCATTGAGCAGCCGCAGCTTCATAGTCTCATAGGGCGCGACCTCGGAGACCAGCGTCGCCCCCGCCGCCTCCCAGGCTGGGCGGCCGGACAGGAAGCGGTCCTCGATCACCCATTGCAGGAAGGGCTCGGTGACGATCGGCCAGGCATCCTCGACCCCGAGCGCCGCGGCGATGCGGCCGCGATCCTCGTCGGTGGTGGCCGGCACGATGCGGTCGACCATGGTCTCGGGGCAGGCGATCTCGCCCTCGACATAGGCGCCGAGATCCGGCGAGACCAGCGTCGCGAAGCGCGACAGGATGCGGTGCAGCGTGCGGCCATTGGCCGGCAGGTTGTCGCAGCACAGCGGGGTGAACGGCGCCAGTCCCT
>NZ_JBCNNF010000545.1:0-3810 GCF_039594555.1 Inquilinus sp. | reverse complement strand
CCCGGAGCCGCTTCGCGTCTCCGACCTCTCCCGCAAGCGGGAGAGGCAACACGCTATCGCCGTGACACGATCGGATGATCTGATCCGGCCTGAACCCATCCCGCTCCTACTCGACCAGATCCAGCTCATGCGCGAAGGCTGCCGCCTGGGCGGGCCAGTCCGGCAGCCGGGCGCGGGCCGCCAGGCCGGCTTCGCGCAGCTGCAGCCGGGCGCCCGGATCGGTCAGCAGCCGGCGCAGCGCCTCGGTGAGCGCGTCGACATCGCCGGGCGGCACCAGGATTCCGGCATCGGGCGGCACCGTGTCCGGGATGGCGCCGCCGGTGGTGCTGACGACCGGCAGGCCGCGGGCCGAGGCCTCGGCCAGGGCCATGCCGTAGCCCTCGTGATGCGAGGGCAGCACGAACAGGTCGGACCGGTCGTAATGGTGCAGCAGCGTCGGCTCGTCGATCTCGCCGAGGAAGCGGATGCGGCCGGACAGGCCGGCGCGCTCCACCGCCGCCTGCACGGCCCTGGCATGCTCCGCATCACGCTCCAGGCTGCCGGCGCAGTCCAGCCGCCAGGGCAGGCCGGCCAGGCGCTGCAGCGCCGCGACCAAGTCGAGATAGCCCTTGCGCGGCGTCAGCGTGGCGACGCAGAGCAGCACCGGCGCCGCCTCGCCCGAGCCGTGGGCCGGCGGGGTCGGGTCGGTGCCCGGCAGCACCACGCCGATGCGCCCGGCCGCGACGCCGTAGCCGTGCAGGTCGCGGGCGGTGCCGGGGCTGGTGACGATCACCCGCCGCGCCGCCGCCAGGGCCGCCCGCTCGCTGGCCTCCAGCGCCTGGCGCTGCGCCGGGCTCAAGCCCTGCTCGAAGGCCAGCGGATGGTGGATCAGCGCCACCAGCCGCAGCCGCGCCGCCTCAGCTGCCATCTGCTGCGGCAGCACGCTGAAGGCCAGGCCGTCGACCACGACCAGCGCGTTGTCCGGCAGGCCCCGCAGCACCGCGGTGGCCTCGACGATCTCGGCCCGGCTGGGAAACGGGAACCCGTCCCCCAGCCGGCGCAGCGTCACGGGCCGGCCGAGCGAGCGCAGGCCCTCGACGATGCGCTTGTCGTAGATGTAGCCGCCGGTGCGGGAGTCCGGGTCGCCCGGCAGCAGGAAGGCGAGGCTCATCGCGCCAGCCGGCCCTCATAGGAGGCCCAGGCGACATGCGATTCGTGCAGGGTCACGGCCAGGCTCTCGATCGCCGCCGCGCCGGCCCCGAGCTCGCCCGCCGCAATGCGCGCGGCGATGCGGTCGAAGATGGTGCGGGCCAGCACCTCGGTCGTGGTGTTGCGCCCGGCGAAGGCGGCCTCGTCGTCCAGGTTGCGGTAGTTCAGCTCGCCCATCACCGCCTTCAGCGCCTCTGACGCCAGGCCGATGTCGACGACGATGCCGTCGGCGTCCAGCTCCGCCCGGCGGAAGGCCAGGTCGACCACATAGGTCGCGCCGTGCAGCTTCTGCGCCGGGCCGAACACGGCGCCGCGGAAGCTGTGGGCGATCATGAAATGGTCGCGGACCGAAACCGTGTACATGCTCACTGATCCTCTGCGTAGCGGATGCGCTGGCACAGCGCGCCGGCGGGGTCGGCCGCCAGCCGGGCCAGCACCTCGGGAAGCTCGTCGAAACCGCACTCGCCGCTGACCAGCGCGTCCAGCGTCGAGTCCTGCAGCAGCTCCAGCGCCTTGGCCATGCGCCGGGCATAATCCCAGCGCGGCCGCTGCGCCGTCGCCACCATCCCGACCTGGGAGGAGCGCAGCGTCAGGCGGCGGGAGTGGAAGGCCTCGCCCAGCGGCAGCAGTACCGGCGTGTCGCCGTACCAGCTGGCCTCGACCACCGTCGCCTCGACCCCGGCGAGGCCAAGCGCGGTGGCTGCGCCCTTGGGGTGGCCGCTGGCATGGATCACCAGGTCCTGGTCGCCCGGCGCGTCCGGCGGCAGGGCGAAGCCGATGCCGAGCGCCGCCGCCACCGCCGCCCGGCCGGGATCGGTATCGACCAGCGTCACTTCGCAGCCGGGGATCCGCCCGGCCAGCCGCGCGACGAGGCAGCCGACAACGCCGGCGCCGACCACGGCGATCCGGTCGCCCGGCCGCGCCGCCGAGTCCCAGACCACGTTCAGCGCCGTCTCCATATTCGCGGCCAGCACCGCGCGCTCCGGCGGCAGCCCCTCGGGCAGCGGCGTCACCGCCGAGGCCGGCACGACGTAGCGGGTCTGGTGCGGGTAGAGGCAGAACACGTCGCGGCCCTGCAGGGCCTCCGGCCCGGCCTCGACCGTGCCGACATTGATGTAGCCGTACTTCACCGGGCCCGGGAACACGCCGGCCTGGAACGGCGCCCGCATCGCCTGGTGCTGGCTGCGCGGCACCTTGCCCTGGAACACCAGCGCCTCGGTGCCGCGGCTGACGGCGCCGAAGCGGGCGCGGACCCGCACCTCGCCGGGTCCCGGCTCGGGCAGGGTCTCGGTGCCGATCCGGGCCTGGCCCGGCTTGAGGATCCAGAGGGCGCGCGCTTCCATGATGCCCCTGGAATAAGCCGCCGCGGCGCCCCTGGCCAGAGGCCAGCACCGAAGACCAACCAGACGGCACGGGAAAAACCGGCTACCGCTGCAACACGGTCAAGCCGCCCTCGCGCGTTGCCTATGGCCAAAGGGTTCCGTAGCTTGGGGCCGCAATCGGGAGGACGGGCATGTTTCTCGGCATCGATCTCGGGACCTCGGGGGTCAAGGTGGTGCTGGTCGACGGCGACCAGCGCGTGGTCGACCAGGAGGCGGTGCCGCTCGCCGTCTCGCGCCCGCATCCGCTGTGGAGCGAGCAGGACCCGGAGGAGTGGTGGCAGGCCACCGACCAGGCCGTGGTCGCGCTCAAGGCCCGCCAGGCCCAGGCGCTGTCCGGCGTGCGCGGCATCGGCCTGTCCGGCCAGATGCACGGCGCCACGCTGCTGGACGAGTCCGACCGGCCGATCCGCCCGGCGATCCTGTGGAATGACGGCCGCGCCGCCGCCGAATGCGCCGAGCTGGAGCGGCGCGAGCCGCGCTCCCGCGCCATCACCGGCAACCTGGCGATGCCCGGCTTCACCGCGCCCAAGCTGCTGTGGGTGGCGGCGCATGAGCCCGACGCCTTCGCCCGCACCCGCCGGGTGCTGCTGCCGAAGGACTACCTCCGCCTGCGCATGACCGGCGCCGCGGCGTCGGAGATGTCGGACGCCGCCGGCACGCTGTGGCTGGATGTCGGCACCCGGCGCTGGTCCGAGGCGATGCTGGCCGCCACCGGCCTCCCCCTCTCCGCCATGCCGGAGCTGTTCGAGGGCAGCCAGGCCACCGGCACGCTGCGGCCGGAGGTCGCCGCCGCCTGGGGCGTGCCGGCCGATGCCGTGGTGGCCGGCGGGGCCGGCGACAACGCGGCGGGCGCGGCCGGGGTTGGGGTGATCCGCCCGGGCGACGCCTTCCTGTCGCTCGGCACCTCCGGCGTGCTGTTCGTGGCCGATGCCGGCTTCGCGCCGAACCCGGCCGAGGCGGTGCACGCCTTCTGCCACTGCCTGCCGGGCACCTGGCACCGCATGTCGGTGATCCTCAGCGCCGCCTCGGCCCTGTCCTGGCTGGCCCGCCTCCTGGGCGGCACCGAGCCGGAGCTGCTGGCCGAGGCCGAGGCCGCCGACCCTGATATCGGCGACCTGCTGTTCCTGCCCTATCTGTCCGGCGAGCGCACCCCGCACAACGACCCGACGGCGACCGGCGTCTTCCTCGGCCTGACCCACGCCACCGGCCGGCCGCAGATGGTCCGCGCGCTCTTGGAGGG
>NZ_JBCNNF010000544.1:0-3816 GCF_039594555.1 Inquilinus sp. | reverse complement strand
GCCTTGCGCTCATCCGCCGTCTCGGCCTCGTGCAACGCCACGGCGGCATGGCCGAGCTGGCCGATCAGCCGGTCCTGCCGCTGGGCGTAGCGGAACGAGGCCAGCAGCGCCTCGTCGTCCATCTCGGTCTGGCAGTAGTAGCGCTCGAACACCTTCATGTTGAAGTCGAGCACATGCGAATAGACATGCCGCCGGTCGTCCCGCCATTGATGGTTGAAGCCGTGCATGACGATGTCGTAGCTCGGAAAATAGAACAGCCGCGGGTCGTTCGGTGCCTTGCGGCGAAAGAATTCGTCCATTGCCGAGCGCAGGATCGCCTTCGACGCCGCATTGGCCGACAGGCAGGTCACCGGCCGGAAGGTCGCGGTCAGCGGGATCGGCGATACCGTGAACAGCACCGCCGCGTCCGGCCGGAAATGGCGGATCAGCGCGTGGATCGCCTGCAGGTTCTCCAGGTTCTCGGCATGGGTGGTGACCCGGAACTTGTGCCGCGACGGGTCGTACTTGTCCTTCGGCACCGCCCGCCAGAACACCTCGCCGGTCGGCTCGTCGTACCACACCTCGGACAGGCCGAGGGTGATGACGAACAGCTCCGCCTCGTCGAACAGCGCCCGGGTGCGCAACCGCACCGCCTCGTCATAGCCGAACTCGGCGGCATCGTAGCCGTGCCAGAGATCGGATTTCGGCGTCTTGCCGAGCCAGGCCCATTCGAATTGCTGGCGGATGGCGAAGGTGTTGACCATGCCGTCGCCCATCTTCGAGACATAGGCGAGGTCGTCGCGCTTGGTCAGCACGTTGAAGCCGGCCTTGTGCAGGTAGCGGCTGATGTTGTCGGCGAAGCAGGAGCCAAAGGCGACGATCGGCGTGTCCTTGGTCACGAACCGCTCCGCCGGCATCCAGCCTTTGGCGAAATAGCCGGAGACGACGCTGCTGCGCTCGAGCGATTTGTCGCTCGGGTAGAAATTCGTCGTCTCGCCGCGGAAGAACGTCGCGCTGGCCTTGCGCTGCACGCCGTCCTGCTCGATCAGGATTCTGGACATGGGAGATCCCTTCCATTGAGCGGCCCAGTCGTATGAGCCGGCAGCACCTCGAAACCAGTTTTGATGCGCCGCAGCATGACAGCACGTCGTTTCCGAATCCACCCTCGATGGCCCGAAATCTTGAATCTGAAGATTCCGGCGCACCGAACCGCAGCACCCCAGCCGAGAACCGCCCATGGACATCAACCGTTCCGGTGAAATGGAAGTCTTCGTGCGGGTGGTGGAGGAGGGCAGCTTCTCCGCCGCCGCCCGCCGGCTGGGCCTGACGCCGTCGGCCGTCGCCAAGCTGATCGGGCGGCTGGAGGAGCGGCTGGGCGTGCGCCTGCTGGCCCGATCCACCCGCAGCCTGCGGCCGACGCCCGAGGGCGACCTGTTCTATGAGCAGGCCAGCCGCATCCTGGCCGACATCGCCGAGGCCGAGGCCGGCGTCTCCGGCGCCGCGGCGCCGCGCGGGCGGCTGCGCATCAGTGCCTCGATTCCCTTCGGCACCCATTGCGTGGTGTCGCTGCTGCCGGAGTTCCGCGCCCGCTTCCCGGCGGTGACGCTGGATGTCAGCCTGACCGACGAGGTGGTCGACATCCTGGCCGAGCGCACCGACGTCGCCATCCGCCACGGGCCGCTGCGCGACAGCAGCCTGCAGGCCCGCAAGCTGGGCGTCAGCCGCCGGGTGCTGATCGCGGCGCCGTCCTATCTGGAGCGGCGCGGCGTGCCGCGCACCCCGGCGGATTTGGCGGACCACGACTGCCTGACCTTCAACTACCGCCGCAGCTTCACCGACTGGGTGCTGGCCGGGCCGGACGGGCCGCGGCCGATGCAGGTGACCGGCCCCCTGGTGGTGAACAACGGCGAGACGCTGCGCCAGGCGGTGCTGGCCGGGATGGGGATCGGCCGCACCGCGCTCTATCACGTCCGGCCCGACATCGATTCCGGCCGGCTGGTCGAACTGCTGCCCGACTACGACCCGCGCGAGATGGAGGAGATCCACGCCCTGTTCCTGGGCCGCGGCACCATGCCGGCCCGGGTGCGCGCCTTCATCGACTTCCTGGTCGAGCGGCTGCGCTTCGATTAAGGAAGGCGGGGCGATGCTCGCCACTGGGAGCCCATCCGGGCCCGGCCTGTCGGGAGGCGGGGATGACGACACGGACCGCGCGGACCGAGGCGGCGCTGGCGACGGCCAGGTCGGTGCTGGCCGAACGCTACCCGGATGCGCATTTCGCCTTCGTGGCCGGCTCGATCATGCGTGGCCAGGGGACGCCCCACTCCGACATCGACCTCGTGGTGATGTACGGCGGCATCGACCGCGCCAGGCGGGAATCCTTCCGCGCGGGTGGCTTTCCGGTCGAGGCCTTCGTCCATGACCGCGGCACGCTGCGGTGGTTCCTGGACCAGGATATCGCGCGGGGCCGCCCCAGCATCCTGACGATGGTCGCCGAAGGTCGGCTCGTCGGCCCGGTCACGGCGGGCGCCGAGGCGCTGCGCTCCGAGGCCGCCGCCCTTCTGGCGAAGGGTCCACCGCCGCTGACACCCGAACGCCGCGACGCGCTCAGATACGAAATCACCGACATGGTCGACGATCTGCGGGATCATCGCCCCCGGCAGGAGATGCTGGCCATCGGCGCCGCCCTCCACCAGCGGCTCGCGGATCTGATACTGCTGGGACACGGCCGCTGGACCGGAAGCGGGAAGTGGATTCCCCGGTTGCTGGCGGCGTTTGACCAATCGCGCAGCCGGGACTTCGAGGAGGCTTTCCGGTCCCTGTTCGCCGACGGCCGGGCCGACCACCTGATCGCCTTCGCCGAGGCTGAGCTGGGGCATCATGGCGGACCGCTGTTCGAGGGCGATCGCCGAGAGGCTCCGCTCGACGCCCGTTCCTCGCCCGCCTGACCGGCGACTGCGGGGTGGAGCCACGCTCCACCCCGGCTTACGCGCCCCGCGCCGCGAGGACCGCGAGATCGTCCCAGGCGTAGAGCAGATTGTCGGAGCGCCAGAGCGGCCCGGGGTCAGTGTAGGCGCCGATGCGGCGGCCGCCCTGGGCCTCGTAGAAGGCGATCGCCGGATCGTTGCCGACCACCACGCCGAGGCCGAGCGCGGCGTAGCCCCGCTGCGCCAGCGCCGCGGCCATGGCGGCGAGCAGCCGGCGGCCGAGGCCGCGGCGGGTGAAGTCGCGCCCGACATAGAGGTATTTTACCTCGCCCCGGTCGCCGAAGGCGGGGTCGCCGGGCGGCCCGGCCAGGCCGAAGCCGGCCAGCACGCCGTCGACCTCCGCCACCAGGGCGATCTGCACCGGGTCGGCCAGGATCGCCTCCCACCGCGCCTGCCGGCGGGCGACGTTGAGCGCGGCCGCAGCCTCGGGCGGCGCCAGGGTGCGGTAGGTGTCGCGCCAGACCGCGACATGCAAGGCCGCGATCGCCGGCGCGTCGGCCGCAACGGCGGGGCGGAGGATTTCAGTAGGGATCGCTGGCCTCCAGGATCTCCTGCCCCATCAGCACGCAGTCGCCGGGGATCTGCGCGTAGATGAAATGCATCCGGTACTCGCCCTTGTAGATGTAGCCCATGACCTCCAGGACATCGAAGCGGCCGCTGCCGCGCAGCGCCTTGATCGTGCCGACCTGCTTCGCGGTGTCGTCCACCGTCTCGGTCATGTCGGTCTCGCCGAAATGGAAGGCCAGCAGCTTGCGGGCATGGTCGACGGCGTGGGCCGAGCAGGGATGCACCGCCTCCGCCCGGGCAGCGCCAGCGGCTGCCAGCAGCGCGACGGCCGCGGCCGCCGGGAGAA
>NZ_JBCNNF010000543.1:0-3822 GCF_039594555.1 Inquilinus sp. | reverse complement strand
GGGCCCGGCCGGCGGGCGTCGCCTCGCCGCGCTCCCAGGGGAAGCGCCACAGCTCGCGCATCGGATGCGACAGGTCGGGGGTGAAGTCGCTGTGCTCGGGGTCGTGCACCACCGCCAGGGTCAGGCAGGCGTGGCCCTCGGCCAGCAGCATGCCGCGGACGGTCCGCATCGTGCCACCGGTGCTGCAGCCGTCGTCGACCAGCAGCACGCGCCGGCCCGCCGGCGGTGGACCGATCCACTCGCCGCGCCCGACGGCCCGGTCATAGGCGATGGTCGCCAGCGGCAGGGCCAGGATGGTCGCGGCCATGGTCGCCGGCACCACCCCGCCGCGGGCGATGCCGGCCACGACGTCCGGCTGCCAGGCGGCAGCGCGGTCCAGCAGCGCGGCCAGCATCCGCTCGGTCTGGTCGTAGCCGAGGAAGACCGGCTTGCGGTCGGGGTCGAGGCCTTTCCACGACGACAGGGGCATCATCTTGCACGGGGTTGCGGTGCCGATGAGGATGAGATGGCGCGCGCCGGAGCGGCGGCCAAACCGAGTTTGGCTACGGCTGAAACGGTGAAAAGCCGATAGGATTCAAGGCTTATGCGGGCGGCGCTTAACCGGTTTGGCCGGTGGTCGGCAGGGCCAGCCCGGTCTTCACCGCGTCGAACACGAAATGGGTGTCGAAGCGCTTGATGTTCGGGTCGGTCATGAACAGCCGGTCCACCGCCTCGCGGCAGGCCCGCATGCCGGTGACCGCGACGATCACCAGATAGTCGCGGCTGCCGGCCAGGTCGTAGCACTGCTGCACCTCCGGC
Source organism: Inquilinus sp. (assembly GCF_039594555.1). GTDB lineage: Bacteria > Pseudomonadota > Alphaproteobacteria > DSM-16000 > Inquilinaceae > Inquilinus. The sequence continues at coordinate 3,024 of NZ_JBCNNF010000543.1, read as the reverse complement.
GCCGCCCGCATCCGGTCCTTGAAGGCGCGGTGCAGGTCGACCGATTCCTTCTCCAGCATCACGAACACCGCGGCCAGCACCACGCTGTCCAGGCGCCCGGAATCCAGCACCGCGACCTGCCGCAGCAGCAGCCCGTCGGCGCGGTAGCGGGCGATCCGGCGCTGCACCGCGCTGGGCGACAGGCCGACCGTGTCCCCCAGCTCCTCCAGCGTCCGGCCGCTATCGGCCTGCAGCAGGGCCAGCAGCTTGTGGTCGAGTCGGTCGAGGGCAGGGGCGGGCTTGGAGTTCATGCAAGAATTTTGCGCGGCGACGCAGGAGATTTCAACAACAGCCGGGCCGGCGCCGGCTAGAGTCGCGGCAGCTCAACCGGGAGACGACCCATGGACGCGCAGGCAGCCTTGCCCCTCACGCCGCAGCAGATTCTCGCCGCCCGCGCCGCGATCGACCCGGTCTTCCTCGATTCGCCGGTGATGTCGCATGGCGCGCTGGATGCGGCCCTGGGCTGCAGCTGCCTGCTGAAGGTCGAGACGCTGAACCCGATCCGCTCCTTCAAGGGGCGCGGCACCGAGGCGGTGATGGCGGCGCTGGACCCGCGGCCGGCCGCGGTGGTCGCCACCTCCAGCGGCAATTTCGGCCAGGGGCTGGCGCGGGCGGCCGCCCGGCGCGGCATCACGGCGACGATCCTGGCGCCGGCCTGGGCCAACCCGCTGAAGCTGGAGGCGATGCGCCGGCTCGGCGCCACGGTGCTGCTGGCCGACCCCGAGGCCGGCTCCGGCAAGGACCTGGCCCGCCGGATCGCGGCGGAGGACGGGGCGCTGTTCGTCGAGGATGGCGGCCACCCGATCATCTCCGCCGGCGCCGGCGTGATCGCGCAGGAGCTGACGGCCGCCGGCCACGAGGTCGACGATGTGGTGGTGCAGATCGGCGACGGCGCGCTGGCGACCGGCATCGGCTCCTGGTTCAAGGCGCATGCGCCGCAGGTGCGGATCGTCGGCGTGGTGGCGCGCGGGGCGCCGGCCATGGCGCAGTCCTTCGCCGCCGGCCGCGCCATCGACACGCCGGACACCGACACCATCGCCGACGGCATGGCGATCGCCCGCCCAGTGCCCTCGGCCGTGGCCCAGCTGCGCGCCTGCGTCGACGAGATCCTGCTGGTCGATGACGGCGCCATCCTCGACGCGGCGCGGCTGCTGCTGCGCGGCGCCGGGGTGGCGGCCGAGCCGTCTGCGGCCGCCGGCCTGGCCGCGGTGCTGACGAATCGCGACCGCTTCGCCGGCCGCCGGGTGGCGACGGTGATCACCGGCAGCAACTTCAGCGAGGCCTTCCAGACCCGGCTGTTTGAGACCGCTGGCAAGGCCTGAGCCGCCCCTTCTCCCCGGAGCTATCGGATTCACACATCGTCGAAGTGAGTTATTTCAAGTCCCCCTCCCCTTGCGGGAGGGGGGCAGGGGGAGGGGCTGCGCGCGTCCGTGCGCGAATAGGCAGGACACCGAACTCGCCATCTACGCCGATTTGCGACAGTCCGGGCCGGCTCGCGCCGAGAGAACCCCCTCCCCCTACCCCCCTCCCGCAAGGGGAGGGGACTCAAAAGAGGTGATGTGTGAATCCGATAGCTCCTCGGAGAGAGGGAGGTGAGGGAACACCAGCGCTTCCGGAACAGCGCTGGCCTGACGCGCTCGCGACATTTGAGCGCTAGGCGGCGCATCGGCCGCGCGGCATGATCCGCGCCATGTTGCGCCGCCTCGACCTCCTCTCCTGGCTCACGGCCGCCCTGGGCGTCGTCGTGCTGGGCACCGTCCTCGCCTCGCAGTATCTCGGCGGGCTGCAGCCCTGCGAGCTCTGCCTGTACCAGCGCTGGCCCTGGGGCGTGGCGATCGCGCTCGGCGTGCTGGCGGCGGTGATTCGCCCGGCGCGGCGCGCCCTGGTGCTGCTGGCCGGGCTGGTCATCCTGCTCGGCGGCCTGCTGGCGGTCTATCATGCCGGCGTCGAATATGGCTGGTTCCCGGGCTTCACCTCCTGCACCAGCGCCATCTCCGCCGGCAGCACCAGCGTCGCCGACCTGCGCAACCAGCTGCTGAACGCGCCTGTGGTGCGCTGCGACGTGCCGGGCTTCGTCCTGTTCGGCATCTCGATGGCGGGGTATAACGCCATCCTGTCGGTGATCGCGGGCCTGGTCCTGCTGGTCGCCGGCCTGCGTTCAGGCAGCACGAGGGCCGCATGACCGTCTCCCGCCGCCGCGCCCTGCCGGGCGACCTTCCCCGGCGCGAGCGGATCGCCCGGATGATCCGGGTCGACCATGCCGGGGAATACGGCGCCAAGCGGATCTATGAAGGCCAGCTCGCCGTGCTCGGCCGCGGCCCCAAGGGTCCGGTGATCGAGCATATGGCCGAGCAGGAGCGCGAGCATCTCGACACCTTCGACCGGATGGTGGCGGATCGCGGCGTGCGCCCGACGCTGCTGCACCCCCTCTGGCATGTCGGCGCCTTCGCCATGGGCGCGGCCACGGCGCTGCTGGGCGACCGCGCGGCCATGGCCTGCACGGTGGCGGTCGAGGAGGTGATCGACGACCACTATGCCCGCCAGGCCGAGGCGCTGGGCGAGGAGGAGCCGGAGCTGAAAGCGGTGATCGAGCGCTTCCGGGCGGAGGAGCTGGAGCATCGCGACATCGGCCTGGAGCACGAGGCCGAGCAGGCACCGGGCTACCGGCTGCTGTCCGGCGCGGTGAAGGCGGCGACGCGCACCGCGATCTGGCTGTCCGAGCGGGTGTGACCATGCGGCTTCCCGCCTTTGCCGTGACCGCGGCGGCGCTGCTCGCCGCCCCCGGCGCCCGGGCCGAGGATGTCGGCTGCGTCAACACCGCCTTCAAGCTGATCGGCCCGGACCACAAGGTCTGCGTCGAGGCCTTCACCGACCCCGACATCCCGGGCGTCGCCTGCTATCTCAGCCAGGCCCGCACCGGCGGCGTCTCCGGCTGGCTCGGCCTGGCCGAGGACCCGTCGCGCTTCGCGCTGGCCTGCCGCCAGG
>NZ_JBCNNF010000542.1:0-3830 GCF_039594555.1 Inquilinus sp. | reverse complement strand
GCGACGCTGCTGGCCGAGGACTACGCCAAGACCCGGCTGGGCGGCGGCGCGACCGCCGCCGACGCCCCGCCCCCGGGCGCCTATGTCTCCGACCGCTTCCGCGACCTGCGCGACTTCGTGAACGGCCCGAATGGCGGCACGTCGCCGCTGGACGACATGATCAAGACCATGGCCGAGATCCCGGTGCAGATGCGGCGCAGCTCGGGCATCCCCGGGGCCGGCGGCGCCGCCGCGAATGCCGAGCTGGCCGACCTGGCGCAGCGGCTGACGGGATCGGCGGCCCGGGCGCCCGAGGCGATGCGCGGCTGGGCCGACCAGGTCTCGCAGGCCACCTCCAAGACCTCCATCGGGGGCGTCCGGGACGCGCTGAATGCCAAGTGGAACGTGGCGGGGCGGCCGCTGTGCCAGGCGGCCGTGCCCGGCCGATACCCCTTCGCGCGGGGCAGCAAGCAGGACGCGAAGATGGACGATTTCGGCCGCCTGTTCGGCCAGGGCGGGGTGTTCGACACCTTCTTCAACCAGGACCTGTCCCAGTACATCGACACGTCGGGCACGCCCTGGCGCTGGAGGACGCTGAACAACGTCGATCTCGGCATCAGCAACGGCGCGCTGGCGCCGTTCGAGAAGGCGGCCCGCATCCGCGACGCCTTCTTCCCGCAGGGCGGCGCGCAGCCCAACGTCGGTGTGACCATCACGCAGCAGAGCCTGTCCACGGATGCGGCCAGCGTGCTGCTGGAGATCAACGGCCAGGCCAGCACCTCCGACCATGGCGGCGGGCAGCCTATGGCCATCCGCTGGCCCGGCCAGGGGGCCGGCCAGGTGCGGGTGTCGTTCACCGGCATCAACGGCGTGCCCACCGGCGGCGTCACGCTGGATGGGTCCTGGGCGCTGTTCCGGCTGGTGGACCAGTCGGGCGGCCGCAGCGCCGGGTCCAGCGACATCATCCGCTTCACGGTGTCGGCCGGCGGCAGCAGCGCCACCTACCAGATGAAGACCGAGAGCAGCTTCAACCCCTTCGGGCTGCCGCAGCTGAGGGATTTCTCATGCCCGCAGGCGTTCTGACCGAGGGCCCGGGCCGTCCCGGCTTCTTCGGCAAGCTGCCGTGGCTCGGGGATTTCGTCACCCGCGACCTGCCGGTCAGCTTCGTGACGCCGTGGGACGGGTGGCTGCAGGCCGGCATGGCGGCGACAAGGGAGGGGCTGGGCGAGGCCTGGGTGGACCGGTTCCTGACCGCCCCGATCTGGCGCTTCCTGCTGCCGGCGGGCTGCGCCGGCCCGGCCATGGCCGGGGTGCTGATGCCCAGCGTCGACCGGGTCGGGCGCTATTTCCCGCTGACGCTGGCGATGCCGCTCGACACCGATCCCGCGGCCGAGGCGCCGCTGGCGGCCGCCGCCTGGTTCGACGGGCTGGAGGCGGTGGCGCTGGCGGCGCTGGACGAGGCCGTCAGCCCCGAGGCGTGGGAGGAGTCGGTGGCGCGCCTGCCGCCCCCTGCCCCGGCCGATGCCGGCGCGGTCGTCCCGATCGACCAGGGCTGGCAGGCGCATGCGCTGACCGACGGGCCGTCGCTCGGCACCGCCGCCCTGCGGCTGGCGGGCCACGGCGCCACAGCCGGCCGGTCGCGGTTCTGGACCGATCCCGCCCAGGGCGGCTGGTACCTGGCCGGGGACGGCCTGCCGCCGGCCTCGATCTGGCCGCAGGCCTTCATGGGCCCGCCCTCTGCCGCGGAGGATGCCGCGCCGTGAACCGGCTGCGCTTCCTCTCGATCGGCCTGACCAATGCCGGCGCGGTCCGCCGGTTGAACGAGGACGCGTTCCTGTCGCGGCCGGAGATCGGGCTGTGGGCCGTGGCCGACGGCATGGGCGGCCACAGCCATGGCGACGAGGCCAGCCGCATGGTGGTGGACACGCTGGCCCGGGTGCGGCCGCCCGACTCCGGCAGCGGCTTCATTCAGGAGGTGCGGTCGCGGCTGGCCGCGGCCCACCAGGCCATTCACGACAGGGCGGAGCAGCAAGGGGCGACGATCGGCGCCACCGCGGTCGTGCTGATGATCTATGCCGACCGCTTCGTCTGCCTGTGGGCGGGGGACAGCCGGCTGTACTTGCTGCGCAACCGCCAGCTGTGGCAGATCACCCGCGACCACTCCTATGTCCAGGAGCTGGTCGACAGCGGCGCGCTGTCGCCGGAGGCGGCGCTGAACCATCCCCAGGCGAATGTGATCACCCGGGCGATCGGCGCGGCCCGGGAGCTGGAGCTGGACATGGAGCGCAGCGCCGTGCGCGACGGCGACGTCTTCCTGCTGTGCAGCGACGGGCTGACCAAGGTGGTGACCGACGCGGAGATCGCCAACCTGCTGGACGGCCTGCCGCCCGACCAGGCCGCCGCCAGCCTGATCAACCTGGCGCTGGGCCGCGGCGCGCCCGACAACGTCACGGTGGTGGCGCTGGCCTGCGCCGACGATGACGACGTGACGGTGCCGCCCGGCCGGATCAGCGGGGTGCAGCCGTGAGCGGCGCCCTGCCGCCGGACGATCCGGCGCCGGACGCCACCCGCCTGCGGACCGACCGGACCGACGCGCTCGCCTCTCCCCGGACCGGACCGTCGCGGGGACAACCGGCCGCCGGCCTGACCCCGGGCACGCTGATCCTGCACACCTACCGCGTCGTGCGGCTGATCAACCGCGGCGGCATGGGCGAGATCTACCAGGCCGAGCACGCCGACCAGAAGACCCAGCACGCCATCAAGATCATCCTGCCGGAGCTGGTGGGCGACGAATCGATCGCCACGCTGTTCCTGCGCGAGGCCGAGGCGCTGCGGAAGATCCGGCACGACGCGATCGTCGGCTATGACGGCCTGTTTCGGGACGAGACCGGCCGGCTGCACCTGGTGATGGAGTATGTCGACGGCCCGTCGCTGCGCGACCGGATCCGCCAGGGCCCCCTGGCGGCGGAGGAGGTCGGGCGGCTGCGCGACCGGCTGGCCGCCGGCCTGGCCGAGGCGCATGACCGCGGCATCTTCCACCGCGACGTCTCGCCGGACAACATCATCCTCGAGCACGGCGCGCTGGACCGCGCCAAGGTGATCGATTTCGGCATCGCCAAGCTGGCCGACACCAACACCCAGACCGTCGTCGGCGAGGGCTTCGCCGGCAAGATGACCTGGGCGTCGCCGGAGCAGGTCGGCCTGTTCGGCGGGCAGGTCGACGGCCGGTCGGACATCTACAGCCTGGGCCTGGTCCTGGCGGCCGCGGCGCGCGGCCGCCCGCTGGAGATGGGCCGGACGATGATGGCCACGATCGAGGCCCGCAAGACGGTGCCGGCGCTGGAGGGCGTGCCCGCCAGCCTGGCCGGGCAGATCCGGCTGATGCTGGCCCCCGACCCGCTCGACCGGCCGCATGCGATGCGCAGCCTGATCGCGCCGCCGGCCACGGCCGTTGCTCCCCCGCCGCCCCGGCCGCGCGGCTCCTCCCGCTCCTGGCTGTGGGTCGCCGCGGCCCCGGTCGTCGTCGCCATCGGCGGCGGCGCCTGGTGGGTGGCCCGGCATCCGGAGATCCTGCCCGGCTTCGACCATCCGGCCCCGCCCACCGGCGGCGGCGGCCCGACCACGGGCGGAACCAAGGTCCCACCACCGCCTCCCGCTGGCGGCACCACCTCGCCGCCTCCGCCTGCCACCGGCGGCACCACCTCGCCGCCCCCGCCGACGACGGCCGGAACCTCCACGCCGGTGCCTCCGCCGCCGCCCGTCAAGGGACCGACCACCGTTCCGCCGCCGCCTCCCGTCGTCGGCACCACCTCGCCGCCCCCGCCGACGACCGGGACCTCCACGCCGGTGCC
>NZ_JBCNNF010000541.1:0-3838 GCF_039594555.1 Inquilinus sp. | reverse complement strand
GCCGTCCGGCGCCACGTCGCACAGCCGCACCGCCAGCTGCGCCACCGGCGCGTCCGCGGCGAGGTCGAACAGCAGCTCCGGCGCGCCCAGGATCTCCACCGCCTCGTCCAGCGGCGCGGTGTCGAACAGCTGCGCGGCGCCGTCATCGAGGCGCTGGTCGACCGGCAGCTCGCCGGGGCAGCCGGTGGCCATCCATTCGCCGGCCGCCTTGCCGTGGCTGAGCGGCGAGCGCACCAGGATCTCCACCTCCGGCCCCGCGGCGTCGGCCAGCGCGCCCGGCGCGTTCAGGGCCCAGCGCCGCGGCGCGATGGCCGGGCTCGGCCATTCTGCCTCGCCGACCCAGCGGCCCTCGGTCTCGGCCCGGCTGCCGGCCGGGGCGTTCCAGTCCTCGACGAAGGCGCGCAGCATCGGCTCCGCCATCACCCCGGTGTCGTGGCCCTTCAGCCATTGGTCCCACCAGCGCAGCGCCTCCTGCAGGAAGCCGATCGCCGGGCCCGGCGCGCCGTCCTGCGGATAGACATGGCCCCAGGGCCCGATGATGCCGCGGCGCGGCACCTTCAGCCCGGCCAGCAGGCGCGGCACGGCGTTGGTGTAGCTGTCGGCCCAGCCGCCCACGGCCAGCACCGGGACTTGGATCGCCGACCAGTCCTCGCAGACCGAGCCGTGCTTCCAGTACTCGTCGTAGCGCTGGTGGCGCAGCCACAGGGCCGGGAAGAACGGCATCCGCTCCAGCCGCTCCAGCCACTGCCGGCGCCAGCCCTCGCCGACGATCGCGGGGTCCGCCGGCCGGGCCTGATAGGCCAGCATGATGGCGCCCCACCACAGATTGTCGTTCAGCAGGCAGCCGCCCTGGTAGTGGATGTCGTCCGAGTACCGGTGATCGGTGGAGTAGACCGTGATGATCGCCTTCAGGGCCGGCGGCCGGCGCGCCGCCACCTGCAGCGCGTTGAAGCCGCCCCAGGATTTACCCATCATGCCGACGGCGCCGGTGCACCAGGGCTGCGCGGCGATCCAGGCGATCACCTCCAGCGCGTCGTCCTGCTCCTGCTTCAGGTACTCGTCGGCCATATGGCCGTCGGACTCGCCGGTGCCGCGCATGTCGACGCGGATGGCGGCGTAGCCCTGGGCGGCGAACCAGCCATGCATCGGCTCGTCCCGGCCGCGGGTGCCGTCGCGCTTGCGGTAGGGGATGTATTCCAGCACGGCGGGCGCCGGCGCCGTCTCCGCCCCCTCCGGCAGCCACAGCCGGGCGGCCAGGCGGGTGCCGTCGGCCAGCGGAATCCAGATGTTCTCCTGGACACTGACGGTCATGGTCGAATCTCCAAGAAGCGGCCGAACCTACACGGCCTTTGGTGGGTGGAGACCGCCTCAGAATGCGCTGGTGTGAGTCGACTGGCGGTGGTTTCGAGAACCGGAGCGCAGCGGACGTTTGAGTCCGTGAGCACCGGAAGCGCAGAAACCGCCGTCAGACGGCCGCACCAGTAGCATTCTCAGGCGGTCGGGCGACGAGGACCTGGTCCAGCCAGTCTCGGCGCAACTCGGGGACGGAGGCGACCAGGCGGCCGGTGTAGTCATGGAAGGGCGGGGTGAAGATCTCTTCCGTCGGCCCCTGCTCCACCACCCGGCCGCGCTGCATCACCGCGGTGCGGTCGGCCAGGCGGCGGACCACGCCGAGATCGTGGGTGATGAAGAGATAGGCGACGCCGAGCTCGTCCTGCAGCCGGCGCAAGAGGCGCAGGATCTCCTCCGCCACCAGCGGGTCGAGCGCCGAGGTCACCTCGTCGCAGATCATCAGGTCCGGCTTGGCCGCCAGGGCGCGGGCGATGCAGACGCGCTGCTTCTGCCCGCCCGACAGCGCGCCGGGCAGCCGGCCGGCGAAGTCCGGGTCGAGGCCGATCAGCCCGAGCAGCCGGCCGACCTCCTGCTTCTGCTCCCGCCCCTTGAGGCCGAAATAGAAGCCCAGCGGCCGGCCGATCGCCTCGCCCACCGTCTGGCGCGGATTCAGCGCCACATCCGGCAGCTGGTAGACCAGCTGGATCCGGCGCAGCAGGTCACGGTTTCGAGCGGTATAGGAGGACGGCAGGGCCTGCCCGTCGAGCCGCACCGAGCCGGACGTCGGCGGCAAGAGGCCGGTGATCACCCGCGCCAGGGTCGATTTGCCGGAACCGGATTCGCCGACCACCGCCAGGGTCTCGCCCCGGCGCAGGGAGAACGACACATCCGAAAGCACCGGCACCTTGTGATAGGCGGCGGAGATGCCGTCGACCGCCAGCAGTTCGGCACCGCCCTCGTGCCGGCGCGGCTCGCCGGCCAGGCTGGCCTGGCGCTCGCCGACCAGCCGGCGGGTGTAGTCCTCGCGCGGCGCTTCCAGCACCTGTTCCGTGGGCCCGAGTTCCACCGGCTTGCCGTGGCGCAGCACCTGGATCCGGTCGGCGATCTGCGCCACCACGGCGAGGTCGTGGGTGATGTACAGCGCCGCGGTGCCGTAGCGCTGGATCAGCCGCCGCAGCAGGGCCAGCACCTCGATCTGGGTGGTGACGTCCAGCGCGGTGGTCGGCTCGTCCAGCACCAGGATGTCGGGGCGGCAGGACATCGCCATGGCGACCATGGCGCGCTGCAGCTGCCCGCCCGAGACCTGGTGCGGGTAGCGGTCCCCGAAATGCTCGGGATCCGGCAGGTCGAGGGCCCGGAACAGCTCCAGCATCCAGGCCCGCGCCTCGGCCTTGCCCATCGACCGGTGGTGCCTCGGCCCTTCCAGAACCTGGCGGCCGATGGTCAGGGCCGGGTTGAAGGCGGCCGCCGCGCTCTGCGCCACATAGGCGATGCGGGCGCCGCGCAGCCGGGCGCGGCCGGCCGAACCGACACCGGTCACCGTCTGATCGCCGATCGCCACGGTGCCGCCGGCGATGCGGCAGCCACCGCGGCCCCAGCCCATGGCGGCCAGGCCGATGGTCGACTTGCCGGCGCCGGATTCGCCGATCAGGCCCAGCACCTCGCCCTTCTTCAGATCGAGGTCGATGCCGTCCACCAGCACGGTGCCGTCCGGCGCCTCGACCCGCAGGCCGCGGATGGTGAGGATGTCGCTCATCGTCCCTCTCCCTGCGGCCGGGTGCGGCCGGCCAGCAGCCAGTCGACCACCAGGTTGACGCCGATGGTCAGCAGCGCGATCGCCGCCGCGGGGTACAGCGGGGCGTAGAGGCCGTAGAGGATGCCCTGCTGGTTGTCCTTCACCATGCCGCCCCAATCGGCATAGGGCGGCTGGATGCCGAGGCCGAGGAAGGACAGGCCGGCGACGAACAGGAAGGTGAAGCAGAAGCGCATGCCGAATTCGGCGATCAGCGGCGCCGCCGCATTCGGCAGGATCTCCTTGCGGATCAGCCACCAGGCGCCCTCGCCGCGCAGCCGCGCCGCCTCGGCGTACTCCATCACGTTGATCCCCTGCCCCAGGATCCGGGCCAGGCGGAAGACGCGGGTCGAGTCCAGCAGCGCGATGGTGACGATCAGCACCGGCAGCGAGGAGCCGAGCGCCTGCAGCACGACCAGGGCCGAGATCAGCACCGGGATGCACATGATGGTGTCGACCAGCCGCGACAGCACGGTGTCGACCCAGCCGCCGCGCAGGGCGGCGAGGAAGCCGAGCGGCAGGCCGACCGAGAAGGACAGCAGCGAGGCCGCCAGCGACACGCCGATCGACATCTGCGCGCCGTAGAGCAGGCGCGAGAGCATGTCGCGGCCGTTCTGGTCCAGGCCGAACCAGTTCAGCGCCGTGGCGGGGTCGAACGGGCCGCCGAGGATGTCCTCCTCGCCGAACGGGGCCAGGAGCGGCCCGAACAGCAGC
>NZ_JBCNNF010000540.1:0-3858 GCF_039594555.1 Inquilinus sp. | reverse complement strand
GGGGTGGTAGGGCGGCTGGAAGACGGCGTCGGTCGTCCCCTGCTCCATGATCTGGCCGAGATACATCACCACCACCCGGTCGGCCAGGTAGCGGACCACGCCGAGATCATGGCTGATGAACAGCATCGTGGTGCCGGAGCGGCGCTGGATGTCGACCAGCAGGCCGGTAACCGCGGCCTGGACCGAGACGTCTAGCGCCGAGACCGGCTCGTCCGCCACCACCATGGCCGGGGCGCCGGCGAAGGCGCGGGCGATGCCGACTCGCTGCTTCTGCCCGCCGGAAAGCTGGCGCGGCTTGCGGTCGATGAAGGCCCGCGGCAGCTTGACCAGGTCGAGCAGGCGCAGCACCTCCGCCTCCACCTCGCGCCGGCCCTTCTTGACGCCGAATTTGCGGATCACCCGGCCGATCTGCTGGCCGACGCTCATGCTGGGGTTCAGCGTGTCGTTCGGGTTCTGGAACACCATCTGCAGCGACGACAGCAGCTTGGCGTCGCGCTGCTGCACCGGCTTGCGGCCGATATCGGTGCCGCGGAAGGAGACGGTGCCGTCGGTCGCCGTCTCCAGCCCCATCAGCACGCGCGCGAAGGTGGACTTGCCGCAGCCGCTCTCGCCGACGATGGCGACGGTCTGGCCGCCACGGGCCTCGAAGCTGATCGCCTCATTGGCGCGGACATAGCGGGTGCGGTCGCTGCCGAGCAGCGCCGCGATCGAGCTGTCATAGATCGGGTAATGCTTGCGCATCGCCGCGACCTCCAGCACCGGATGGTCGTTGGCGGCGGCGGCGACGGGCACCGCTTCGACCGGCGCCGGGGCGGGCGGCAGGTGCTCGATCTCCTCCCAGCGCAGGCAGCGCACCCGCCGGGTCTCGCTGGCCGGCAGCATCGGGATCGGGCCCGCGTCGCAGCGCCCGGCCTGGAAATGGTCGCAGCGCGGCCCGAACCAGCAGCCCTGCGGACGGGCCTGGGGCAGCGGCAGCTGGCCGCGGATCGGCACCAGCGGCCGGCTGGTCTTGTCCCGCCCCGGCGTCGGGATGCAGCCGAACAGGCCCTGGGTGTAGGGGTGGCGCGGGGCGGCGAAGATCTGGTCGATCGTGCCGTCCTCGACCGCCTGGCCGGCATACATGACGCAGACCCGGTCGCAGGTCTCGCGGATCAGCCCGAGATTGTGGCTGATATACAGCATGGCGGTGCCGAGCGTCCGGCCCAGCTCGGCGATCAGGTCGACGATGCCGGCCTCGACCGTCACGTCCAGCGCCGTGGTCGGCTCGTCCAGCAGCAGCAGCGACGGGTTCGACAGCAGCGCCATGGCAATGACCACGCGCTGCTGCTGGCCGCCGGAGATCTGGTGCGGATAGGCCTGCATCACCCGGGCGGGGTCGCCCAGCCGCACCCGGCCCAGCATGTCCTGAGCCCGGGCCAGCGCCTGCTCGCGGGTGCAGCCGGGCTCGTGGCACAGCGGCACCTCGGCCAGCTGGTCGCCGATCCGCAGCGCCGGGTTCAGCGCCGCCATCGGCTCCTGGTAGACCATGGCGATCTCGGCGCCGCGGATGCGCCGCAGTTCCTCCTCCGACATCGCCAGCAGGTCGCGGCCGCGGAACTTCATGCTGCCGCCGGCGATCCGGCCGTTGCGGCCGAGATAGCGCATGATCGCCATCGCCACGGTCGACTTGCCGCAGCCGCTCTCGCCCACCAGCCCGACGCATTCGCCCGGCCGGATGGTCAGCGAGAAATCGACCACCGCCGGGATCTCCGCGGCGCGGGTGAGGTAGGAGATCGACAGCCCGTCGATCTCCAGGATCGGGGTGGTGGTGTCGCGCGGCGGGATCACCTCGACCGTCATCACCTCAGTCCTTCAATGAGATCTCGCGCAGACCGTCGGCCAGCAGGTTCAGGCCGAGGACGAGCGACGAGATGGCGATGCAGGGGAAGACCGTCATCCAGGGGGCGAAGGCCGCCATGGCGCGGGTCTCATTGACCATGCCGCCCCAATCCGGGTCCGGCGGCGGCAGGCCGAGGCCGAGGAACCCCAGCACGCCGATGGTGATGATGGTGTAGCCGAGGCGCAGACAGGCATCGACGATCAGCGGCCCGCGGGCGTTCGGCAGGATCTCGACGAACATGATGTAGAGCGAGGATTCGCCGCGGGTCTGCGCCGCGGCGACATAGTCGCGGTTGCGCAGATCCAGGGTCAGGCCGCGGACGATGCGCATGATGCCGGGGGCGCTGGCGCAGGTGACCGCCAGCACGATGTTGATGCCGGAGGGGCCGAAGGTGGTGATGATGACGACGTAGAGCACCAGGATCGGGAAGGACAGGATGATGTCCCCGATGCGGCTCAGCACATCGTCCCACAGGCCGCGCTTGTACCCGGCCAGCAAGCCCATGGTGACGCCCAGCGCATAGGCGCAGAGCGTGGCCAGCGGCGCGTAGATCAGCACCCGGCGGGCGCCGTAGATGACCCGGCTGAGGATGTCGCGGCCGAGCTGGTCGGTGCCCAGCCAGAACACCCCACCGTCGGGCGCCACGGTGCCGGGCGGCTTGAACGGCAGCAGGTTCTGGTTCGGCGGGAACGGCGCGAGCAGCGGCGCCAGGATCGCCACTGCGATCCAGAACAGCACGATCAGCACACCGACCATGCCGACCCAGCTTTCGCGCAGCAGCAGCACCGAGCGCAGCGCGCGGAGGATCGGGTTGCGGGCCAGCGAGGATGGCGGCGGGAGCGAGATCTCGGCCATTCCGTGCCCCTCAGGTGAAGCGGATGCGCGGGTTGAGGTAGGTGTAGCCGACATCGGCGATGGTCTGCGTCGCCACCGCGACGAAGACCGAGACCATGGCGCAGGCCTGGATCAGGTAGATGTCCTGGTTCAGCGAGGCTTCGAGCAGCAGGGCGCCGAAGCCCTTGTAGCCGAAGAAGGCCTCGACCACGATCACGCCGGACAGCAGCCAGTTGATCTGCAGCACGATCACGGTGAAGGGCGCGATCAGCGCATTGCGCAAAGCGTGGCGCAGGATCACCCGCTTGTATGGGATCCCCTTCAGCACCGCGGTGCGGATATAGGGGCTCTGCATCACCTCGGCCATCGAGGCGCGCATCATCCGGGTGACGTAGCCGAAATCATAGAGAACGAGGACCGCGACCGGCATCACCAGTTGCAGGATGTCGAAGCCCTGGTTCATGCCGCTGGTGCCCGGCAGCCATTTCAGCACCAGTACGAACAGGAAGGACAGGAAGGTGGCCGAGGCGAATTCCGGGATCGAGGTGGTGACGATCGACAGCACCGAGATCGAGCGGTCGGTGGCCGAGCCCTCGCGCATGCCGGCGAGGACACCGAGCACGACCGAGACCGGCACCATGATCAGGAAGACGAAGGCGGCCAGGATCGCAGTGTTCTCCAGCCGCGGCCAGAGCACCGACGCCACCGAGGTCTTGAACCTCAGGCTGTCGCCGAACTCGCCGCTCGCCATCCGGCCGAGCCAGGCGAAGTAGCGCTCGTACCACGGCGCGAAATAGCCATGCGCCTGGAGCCAGAGATGGCGCTGCTCGTCCGAGCTGTAGGGCCCGAGGACCTTCACGGCCACCGACGACCCGTTCACCTCCAGGAGGAGGAAGACCAGCAGCGACACCGCCAGCATGGTCAGGATCATGAAGAAGGCGCGCTTGGCGAAGAAGATCAGCATCGCCTGACGGCCTCCTCAAAGCCTTCCGGGGCCGGCTCTTGCGGCATGAACCCCCTCCCCCTGCCCCCCTCCCGCAGGGGGAGGGGGGACTGGGTCTGCTTGGGCTTGGGAACCAGCTCTCGCCCCGATATTTCCATATTTTTTTTCTCTTCTACAGTGCACCTATCGATAAAGTGCGTAT
>NZ_JBCNNF010000054.1:0-23330 GCF_039594555.1 Inquilinus sp. | reverse complement strand
TCGCGTCCAGCCGGTCGGAGACGGCCTTCATCGCCGCGTCGGTGCGGGCCAGGGCGGCGCCGGGCGGCAGCTGCACCGCGGTCAGGAAATAGCCCTGGTCCATCACCGGGATGAAGCCGGTCGGCGCCCGGCCGAACTGCCAGCCGGTCAGGCCCAGCAGCCCGCCATAGGCCACCAGCACCAGCAGGCCGACGCGCAGCAGCCGGCGGGTCAGCCCGCCATAGCCGAACGACAGCTTGTCAAAGCCGGCGTTGAAGCCGCGGGCGCCGGCGGCCAGGCCGCGCAGCAGGACATTGCGGGGCCTGGCGGTATGCTCGCCCTGCGGCCGCAGCAGCAGGGCGCACAAAGCCGGGCTGAGCGTCAGCGACACGAAGGCGGAGATCGCGGTCGCCGCGGCGATGGTCACCGCGAACTGGCGGAAGAACCGGCCGGAGATGCCGGACATCATCGCTGCCGGCACGAACACCGCGCACAGCACCAGGGCGATGGCGATCAGCGCGCCGCTGATCTCCTCCATCGATTTGTGCGCCGCCTGCCGCGGCGACAGGCCGGCACGAAGATGCCGCTCGACGTTCTCGACCACGACGATGGCGTCGTCGACGACGATGCCGATGGCGAGGACGAGGCCCAGCAGCGACAGGTTGTTCAGCGAATAGCCCAGGCCGGCCATCACCGCGAAGGTGCCGATCAGCGAGATCGGGATCGCCAGGATCGGGATGATCGCCGCCCGCCAGCTGTGCAGGAACAGGATCACCACCAGCACCACCAGCGCCACCGCCTCGAGGATCGCGGTGTAGACCTCGCTGACGCTCTCGGCGATGAAGCGGGTCGGGTTGAACGGGATGGCGTATTCGACCCCGGCCGGCAGGTTGCGGCCCAGCTGCGCCATCGCCGCGACCACGCGGTCGGCCGTCTCCAGCGCGTTCGACCCAGGCTGCTGAAACACCTGGATCGGCTGCGAGACGCGGCCGTCGAACAGGGCGCCGCCGCGGAAGCTCTGTGCTGTCAGCTCGACCCTGGCGACGTCGCGGATCCGGGTGACGCGACCATCGGCGTCGGTCTTGATGATGATATTTTCGAACTCGGCGGGGTCGGACAGGCGGCCCAGCGTCTCGACATTCAGCTCGAAAGCGCCGCCGGACGCCACCGGCGGCTCGTTCACCACGCCGGCGGCGACCTGCACGTTCTGGGCCTGCAGGGCGGCCACCACCTCGCCGGCCGTCAGGTTGCGGGCGGCGACCGCGTCCGGGTCCAGCCAGACCTGGATGGCGTAGTCGCGGGCGGTGGGCATACGCACGTCGCCGACGCCCTCGACCCGCAGCAGCGCGTCGCGGATGCGCAGCGTCGCGTAATTGGAGAGGTAGAGCGGCGAGCGCGAGCCGTCGGGCGAGAACAGCTGCACCACCAGCAGGATGTCCGGCGACGACTTCCGCACCGTCACGCCCAGGCGGCGCACCTCCTCCGGCAGCCGCGGCTCGGCCACCGCCACCCGGTTCTGCACCAGCACCTGCGCCTCGTCGAGGTCCGTCCCCAGGGTGAAGGTGACGGTGATGCTGAGCTGGCCGTCGCCGGTGGCCTGCGAGGACATGTAGAGCATGTTCTCGACACCGTTGATCTCCTGCTCGATCGGCACGGCGACGGTGCTGCTCATCACCTCGGCCGAGGCGCCGGGATACTGGGCGCGGACGACGACGGTGGGCGGCGTGATCTCGGGATACTGCGCCAGGGGCAGGGTGACGTAGCCGGCGATGCCGATCAGGACGATCAGCACCGACAGCACTGTGGCCAGGATCGGCCGCTCGATGCAGAGATGGGGCAGGCGCATGGCGATCCCCGGCTCAATTGACCATGGCGGTGGCGGCCGGCGCGATCTCGCCGGCCTGTGGCACCACCTTCTGGCCGGCGCGGCCGCGCAGCAGGCCGTTGATCACGACCCGGTCCTCGGCCTTGAGCCCGCTTTCGACCACGCGCAGGCCGCCCGGCAGCCGGGCGCCGAGGCGCACCGGCGTGGCCCGCAGCGTGTCGTCGTCGTTCAGCGTCAGCACAATCCGGCTGGCCTGGTCGGTCAGCAGCGCCGTCTCCGGCACCAGCAGCGCGTCGCGTTCGCCGGAGGAGGCGAGGCGCAGCCGGCCGAACTGGCCGGGGGTGATGAACAGGTCGGCATTGGCCAGCACGGCGCGGGCGCGGATGGTGCCGGCTCCACTCTCTAACCGGTTGTCGACGAAGCTCATCGTGCCCTGGTAGGGCCAGCCCTCGTCGTCCTGCAGCCGCGCCTCGATCGGCACGTCGCGGTCGCGGATCGGCCGCAGCTCGCCCGACTTCACCGCCCGCTCATAGGCGACGAAGTCGCGCTCGCTCATATCGAAGACGAAGTAGATCGGGTCCAGCGCCACCACGGTGGTCAGCAGCGTGCCGGTGTCCGACACCAGGCTGCCGGCATCGACCCGCCGGTTCGACACCCGGCCGCTGATCGGCGCCTTGATCTCGGTGAAATCCAGATCCAGCTGCGCCCGGGTCAGCCCGGCCTGGGCCAGCTCGAAGGCGGCGTCGGCCGCCTGCTTCTGCTGGCGGCGCTGGTCGAGGGTGGAGCGGGAGACGGCGGAGGAGCCGACCAGCTGCTCGGCCCGGCGCAGTTCCAGCTCGGCCAGGTCGCGCTGCGCCCGGGCGCTGGCCAGCTGGGCCTGCGCCTCGGCCACCGCGGCCTGGTAGGGGCGGGGGTCGATGGTGAACAGCGTCTGCCCGGCTTGGACGATCTGGCCATCCTCGAAGCCGATCGACTGCAGGTAGCCGGAGACCCGGGCCCGGATCTCGACGCTCGCCGTCGGCTCGAACCGCCCGGCATATTCGCGCTGGTCGACCACGCGACGGACCAGCGGCGGCGACACGACCACGCTGGGTGCCGGCCGTGCGGCCGCCTGGGGCGTCGTCGCCGCGGTGCCCCGCGACGCCTGCCATGCCAGCCCGCCGGCCAGGGCCAGCGCCACAACTCCCGCCAACGTCCGAATCATCGGGCGTCTCATGCCTGTCGCTCCTTATGGCCTGGAGCGCAGGGTGCGGGCCGCTTGTCTCAGAACTGTGTCGCGGCGCAACAAGGATTGTCGCGAATTGTCTCAGCGTTGCTGCATCGCACAATTCGATACGAAAACGGACCGGATGGGGCTTCATCCGGCCCGTCCCGAACGCCCGGCCGGGGCTCAGTTGCAGAAGTTCGGCTGGTACTGATAGACCCACTGGGTCTTGGTCGTCGGGTTGGTCGACACCCAGCCGGTCATGCCGCGGATGGTGTCGAACATCAGCTTCGAGCGCTGGTCGACCTTGCTGGTGAAGTCGCCGTCCTTGTCCTCGACCTTGAACGACACCTCGGCGCTGGCGACGGTCGACGACCCGTTGGCATACCACAGGGTCAGGTCGAACTCGGCGTCCTGCTGGCCCAGGTCGCTCACCGGCCCGTCATAGGTGCGCTCGGTGATCGACAGGTTGCCGACCAGGTTCAGCGCCTCCTGCTTCGGCAGGTTCAGCGACTTGGTCGGCGGGAACAGGTCGACCACGTCGTCCAGGATGTTCAGGTTCTTGGTGGCCGACAGCGGCTCGGTGGTCGAGTGCGAGTAGACGAACTTGAACGGCGGGGTGATGTCCGCCTCCAGCTTGGTCTCGGCATCGTTGTCGCTGCCGCTGACATCGGTGTTGGCCGCGGTCGACTGGCTGTCCGAGCGGAACTTCAGGTTGATCTCGCGGCCGGTGCCCTCGACCCGCTCGCGGAAGCTGTAGCCGAGAGTGTTCAGCCGGCAGGTGCCCGGCGAATCATAGTAGCGGACGGTGCGGACCTTGTTGACCGCGAAGCTGCCGTCGACCGTGCGGTCGAAGCCGGCCGCGGTCAGCCTGGTCCGCAGTTCGGACAGGAAGCTGTTGGCGGTGGCGACCGGCTGCGCCTGGAACTTTGCCGGATCGAGCAGGACCTTGTATTCCTTGCCCGTCAGCGGGTCGGCGGCCTGCGCGGTCCCCGCGGCGGCCACCACGAAGCCGATCAGCCCGAGGCGAAGCCATGTCATCATTTGGTGCGAATCTCCCTGCATGAATGATGCGAACGCGCGGCAGGCTAGGCGGTCTGTATGAAGCTGAGATGTCACTGGCCCCATGATCGACGTCACAGGACGAGACTTTTCTCCTTGCTGGCTCTGCTGCTGACCACCGCCTGCGGCGCAGCCGTGAGCACGCCCAGGCCGGCGGAGGAGGCCGCCCGGCCGGCCCCGCCGATTCTGCAGCCGCCCGCCGCGGCGCCGCTGACGCCGGGGGCCTCGTCCTTCACCGGGCCGGACAGCCGGGCGGCCGCCGGGCCGTGCCGGGCGGTGTCCTTCGAGGCGTCCGACTACACCGTCTGCGAGCTCGACCTGCGCCGCTACCGGGTCGGGCTGTTCTGGCAGGACCGCGACGGCCGGCCCTACGGCTCGCTCTATGCCTTCAAGCGGGCGATGGCCGCGGCGGGAGACCCGCCGGTGGTGTCGATGAACGCCGGCATGTATCACGAGGATCTGTCGCCGGTCGGGCTCTTCGTCTCCGGCGGCCGGCAGCTCAACCCGGCCAATGAGGGGGACGGCGACGGCAACTTCTTCATGAAGCCGAACGGCGTCTTCTATGTCGATGGCGAGAGCGCCGGGATCCTGGAGACGGGGGCCTATCTGCGCCGGGCGCCGGCGGCCGGGATCGCCACCCAGTCCGGCCCGATGCTGGTGATCGACGGCGCGCTGCACCCGCTGTTCAGCGACGACGGCTCGTCGCGCAAGATCCGCAACGGCGTCGGCATCCGTGACGACCACACCGTGGTCTTCGCCATCTCCAGCGACAGGGTCAGCTTCGGCAGCTTCGCCCGGCTGTTCCGCGACGGGCTGGGGTGCCGCAACGCGCTGTATCTCGACGGCTCGATCTCGGCCCTGTCGGCGCCGGACGGGCTGTCGGTCGGCTGGGGCATCCGGGTCGGCCCGATCCTCGCCGCCTTCGACCGCGCCGGGCCGGTCAGCTAGGCGGTCCGAGTCGGTCGGCTAGTGACGGCGCGCGCCGGCGGCGATATGCTGATGGGATCATGACACGGCCACGGCCCTATCGCAGTCGTCGATCGCGCAAGCAGGAGCTGATGCTGCTGTGCGCCCGCATCGGCTACAACCCGCCGCGCGCCTGAGCGAGGGGCCGCCGCAGCCGCGGCCCGGTTTCCGTTTTTTCGTCCGGATTCACGCGAGGTCGCGTCATGAACAGCTTTGCCGCCAGCCGCACCACCGCCGAGTGGAAGGCGCTGGACACCGCCCATCACCTGCACCCCTTCACCGACTATAAGTCGCTGGCCAGCGAAGGGGGCAGCCGCGTCATCACCCGCGGCGAGGGCGTCTGGCTGTGGGATTCCGAAGGCCGCCAGCTGATCGACGGCATGGCCGGCCTGTGGTGCGTCAATGTCGGCTACGGCCGCAAGGAGCTGGCCGACGTCGCCCATGAGCAGATGCTCGAGTTGCCCTTCTACAACACCTTCTTCAAGACCACGACGCCGGCCGCGGCCGAGCTGTCGGCCAAGCTGGCGGAGATCACGCCCGACGGGCTGAACCACGTCTTCTATGCCAACAGCGGGTCGGAAGCGAACGACACCATCGTCCGCATGGTCCGGCACTATTGGGACCTGAAGGGCAAGCACCGCAAGAAGGCGATCATCGGCCGCAACTACGGCTATCACGGCTCGACCATGGTCGCGGTCTCGCTGTGCGGCATGGGGGCGATGCACCGCCAGGCCGACCTGCCGTTCCCCGGCTTCCACCACGTCATGGCGCCCTATTGGTACGATTACGGGGGCGACCTGGACCCGGAGGCCTTCGGCAAGCTGGCCGCCAAGGCGATCGAGGACCGGATCAAGGAGCTGGGCGCCGACAGCGTCGCCGCGGTGATCGCCGAGCCGATCCAGGGCGCCGGCGGCGTCATCATCCCGCCGGCCAGCTATTTCCCGGAGGTGCAGCGCATCTGCCGCCAATACGACGTGCTGCTGATCGCCGACGAGGTGATCTGCGGTTTCGGCCGCACCGGCGAATGGTTCGGCTCCGACCTGTTCGGCATCCAGCCGGACCTGATGACCCTCGCCAAGGGCATCACCTCGGGCTACCTGCCGCTGTCCGCCGTCATGGTCGGCGACCGGGTGGCCCGGACGCTGATCGACGAGGGCGGCGAGTTCTATCACGGCTTCACCTATTCCGGTCACCCGGTGGCCTGTGCCGTGGCGCTGGCCAACATCCGGATCATGGAGCGCGAAGGGCTGGTCGACCGCACACGGACCGATATCGGCCCGTACTTCCAGGACCGGCTGCGCGAAGCTTTCGCCGACCATCCGATCGTCGGCGAGGTGCGCGGCGTCGGCCTGATCGCCGCGATCGAGCTGGTCCAGGACAAGGCCACGCGCAAGCGCTTCGCCGAATACGGAACGGTCGGCACCCAGTGCCGCAACCACTGCTTCGAGAACGACCTGGTGATGCGCGCTGTGCGCGACGCCATGGTGCTGGCGCCGCCGCTGGTGATCTCGCGCGACGAGGTCGACGAGCTGGTGCGGCGGGCCAAGGTCGCGATCGACGCCACGGCGCGGGATGTCGGCAAGATGTGAAGGGCAGGGGCGGCCATGAAGGGGCCGCCCCTTTTTACTTCGGGACGGGAATAAGGGCGGGGTTGCAAATGTCATGAACGCAGGGCACAGGGAGGACGGTTCGAGCCCGTTTTGTGCACTGCGCCGTCGCCGCGATTGACAGTTTTCCCAGCGGCGCGTTGCAATGAATCAGAAGGGGGAGCCGGCTCGACGGGTTCTCGAACAGACCACAGACAGGGAACGGTTACATGAAGCGTCTCGTGCAAAGCCTTCTCGCGACCGCCGCGCTATGCGCCGTGGCGGCGCCGGCCCTGGCCCAGGAGAAGGTCGTCAACATCTACAACTGGTCGGACTATATCGGCGAGACCACCCTGGCCGACTTCACCAAGGCCACCGGCATCAAGACCGTCTACGACACCTATGACGGCAACGAGGCGCTGGAAGCCAAGCTGCTGACCGGCAACTCCGGCTATGACGTCGTCGTGCCGACGGCGCAGCCCTTCCTGGCCCGCCAGATCAAGGCGAAGGTCTATCTCGAGCTCGACAAGTCCAAGATCCCGAACTGGAAGAACCTCGACCCGTCGCTGATGAAGCTGGTCGAGAGCGCCGATCCGGGCAACAAGCACGCGATCATCTACCAGTGGGGCACGGTCGGCGTCGGCTACAATGTCGACCAGGTGAAGAAGCGGCTGGGCGACACCCCGCCGGACAGCATCGCCATGGTGCTGGACCCGGAGAACGCCAAGAAGCTGGCCGATTGCGGCATCACCATGCTGGACAGCCCGACCGACGTGCTGCCCACGGTGCTGAACTATCTGCACCTCGACCCCAACAGCCAGAAGCCCGAGGATCTCAAGAAGGCCGAAGACGCCCTGATGAAGATCCGCCCGTATCTGAAATACCTCCACTCGTCGCAGTACATCAACGATCTGGCGGGCGGCAACGTCTGCGTCTCCCTCGGCTGGTCGGGCGACGTCAACATCGCCAAGACCCGGGCCGAAGAGGCGAAGAACGGCGTCACCATCGACTACTTCATCCCGAAGGAGGGCGCGCAGATCTGGTTCGACATGGCGGCGATCCCGAAGGATGCGCCGCACGTCGACGCCGCCTACGCCTATCTCAACTTCCTGCTCGAGCCGAAGGTGATGGCCGGCATCGACGACTTCGTCGGCTACGGCAATGCGGTGCTCGGCGCCAAGGAGCTGATGAACCCCGACATCGCCAACGACCCCCGCATCTTCCCGCCCGCGGATGTGATGAAGCGGCTGTTCGCGATCACCGAGGCGTCGTCCAGCTACGAACGCCTGCGGACGCGGACCTGGACACGGTTCCGCACCGGCCAGTAAACAGCGCGGCCGCCGCACCCGGACAGGATGCGGCGGCCGTTCCACTTGGGGGTCAGGGGCCGGAGACGGGGATGGGCCAAGCCAAGCCGAAGCAGCAGACGGCGCCGCAGCCGTGGCGCAATCCGGACGAGAAGCCTTATGTCCGGATCGAGAAGGTGACCAAGAAATTCGGCGACTTCACCGCCGTCGACGATGTCAGCCTGTCGATCTACCGCGGCGAGTTCTTCGCCCTGCTGGGCGGGTCGGGCTGCGGCAAGACCACGCTGCTGCGCATGATGGCGGGGTTCGAGCGGCCGACCGAAGGCAAGATCTTCATCGACGGCGTCGACATGACCGCCGTGCCGCCCTATGAGCGGCCGGTCAACATGATGTTCCAGAGCTACGCGCTGTTCCCGCACATGACGGTGGAGCAGAACGTGGCCTTCGGCCTGCGCCAGGACCGGGTGCCGGCGGCCGAGATCAAGAATCGCGTCGCCGAGGTGCTGGACCTGGTCCAGCTCGGCCGCTTCTCCAAGCGCAAGCCGCACCAGCTGTCCGGCGGTCAGCGCCAGCGCGTCGCCCTGGCGCGCAGCCTGGTCAAGCGGCCGAAGCTGCTGCTGCTGGACGAGCCGCTGGGCGCGCTGGACAAGAAGCTGCGAGAGCAGACTCAGTTTGAGCTGGTGAACATCCAGGAGAAGGTCGGCATCACCTTCGTGGTCGTGACCCACGACCAGGAGGAGGCGATGACCATGTCCAGCCGCATCGCGGTGATGAACTCCGGCTATATCTCCCAGCTCGGCACCCCGGCCGAGATCTACGAATACCCGCAATCCAAGTTCGTGGCCGACTTCATCGGCTCGGTGAATCTGTTCGAGGGCCGCGTAGCCGAGGATCATCCGGAGCATGTCCTGATCGACAGTCCGGAGGCCGGCTGCCAGCTCCACATCAGCCACGGCCTGCCGGTGCCGGTCGGGACCCAGGTCTGGGTCGCGGTGCGGCCGGAGAAGATCGCCATCTCCAAGCCGGATAGCGAGCCCGGCGCCGGCACCAACACCACGCTCGGCGTGGTCAAGGAGATCGCCTATCTCGGCAACCTGTCGATCTATCTGATCGCGCTGCCGAACGGGAAGACGGTGCGGGTGACGGCGCCGAACGTGTCGCGCCTGACCGAGATGCCGATCACCTGGGAGGACGAGGTCCGGCTGTCCTGGCAGCCCTTCGCCGGCGTGGTGCTGACGCAATGACCGCGGTGACGGCGAGCGACGCGGCGGAGAGCGCCGCCCCGCGGGTCGCGGCGGGGCCGTCGATCCTGCGGCGCCTGGGCGGGCGGCTGGGCCGCAGCCTGGTGATCGCGCTGCCTTATGTCTGGCTGTTCCTGTTCTTCCTGATCCCCTTCGTCATCGTCCTGAAGATCGCCTTCGCCGACAAGGTGATCGGCCAGCCGCCCTACACGCCGCTCTGGGACTGGATCGACGACACCCATGTCGGGATCACGCTCAGCCTCGGCAACTTCCAGTTCCTGCTCGACGACCCGCTCTATGTCAGCGCCTATTTCAGCTCGCTGAAGATCGCTGCGATCTCGACGGTGCTCAGCCTGCTGGTCGGCTATCCGATGGCCTATGCCATCGCCCGGTCCAGCCAGCAGTGGCGGGTGCCGCTGCTGATGCTGGTGATTCTGCCGTTCTGGACCTCGTTCCTGATCCGGGTCTATGCCTGGATCGGCATCCTCCAGCAGCAGGGGCTGCTCAACAACCTGCTGCTCTGGCTCGGCATCATCGACCAGCCGCTGGAGATCCTGCACACCGATGTCGCCGTCTATATCGGCATCGTCTATTCCTACCTGCCCTTCATGATCCTGCCGCTCTATGCGACGCTGGAGAAGCTGGACATCTCCCTGCTCGAGGCGGCGGAGGATCTCGGCTGCCGGCCGTGGAAGGCGTTTCTGCTGATCACGCTGCCGCTGTCGCTGCCCGGCATCATCGCCGGGTCGCTGCTGGTGTTCATCCCGGCGGTCGGCGAATACGTGATCCCGGAGCTGCTGGGCGGCATCGACACGCTGATGATCGGCAAGGTTCTGTCGAACGAGTTCTTCCAGAACACCGACTGGCCGGTCGCCTCGGCGGTCGCGATCGTGCTGCTGCTGGTGCTGGTGATCCCGATCATGATCTTCCAGTACGTCCAGGCGAAGCAGCAGGAGGCGGAGCGATGAGGCGGCCCTGGTTCCTGTTCACCTGCCTGGTGTTCGGCTACGCCTTCCTCTACGTGCCGATCATCCTCCTGATGTTCTACTCCTTCAACGAGAGCCGGCTGGTCACGATCTGGGGCGGTTTCTCGACCAAATGGTACGGCACGCTGCTGGAGAACGAGCAGATGCTGGACGCGGCGCGGCGGTCGCTGGAGATCGCCGCCATCGCCGCCACGGTGGCCTGCGTGCTGGGGACGGTGGCCGGGCTGGTGCTGGCCCGCTTCGGCCGGTTCCGCGGCCGCACCCTGTTCTCCGGCATGGTCACGGCGCCGCTGGTGATGCCCGAGGTGATCACCGGCCTGTCGATGCTGCTGCTGTTCGTGGCGATGGAGGGGCTGTTCGGCTTCCCGCAAGGCCGCGGCATGGTGACGATCACCATCGCCCACATCACCTTCTGCCTGGCCTATGTCGCGGTTATCGTGCAGTCGCGGCTGGTCAGCCTCGACGAATCGATCGAGGAGGCGGCGATGGATCTCGGCGCCCGGCCGCTGACGGTGTTCTTCTGGATCACCCTGCCGATCATCTCGCCGGCGGTGATCGCCGGCTGGCTCCTGTCCTTCACCCTGTCGCTGGACACGCTGGTGATCACCAGCTTCGTCTCCGGCCCCGGCTCGACCACCCTGCCGGTCTACATCTTCTCCAAGGTGAAGCTGGGGGTGACGCCGGAGATCAACGCGCTGGCCACCATCATCGTCGTCATCGTCACCACCGGCGTGGTGATCGCCGGCGGCCTCCTGGTCCGGCACGAGAAGAAGCGGCGGCGGGACGAGCAACTGGCCTTCGCCGCAGGAACATAAGGTCGGAGCGCAGCGGAACGGTATTTTCTGCCGGTTTCGGCCTGGGCCGCGCAGGACTCTGAGTCATGCGTGGCGCGCAGGTGACCCTCGGCGTTTGCCCCCGGAGCAAAAATCGAGCCCGTCGACTATATCTACGGCGTTCGAGAACAATTCATGAGCTTCTCATGTCGTTTCTGTCGATCTTTGGAACCATTCGTCTGGCGCCGTTCGGCCGCCGTTTGACGAAGGGGGAAAAGTCGATCTCTCAGCGCCGCATTTGATTGCTGCACTGTCATCATAGTCCTTCGGGACGATCGGTTTCACGGGCCCGGCCGCAAGGTCGGGCCCGTTCCATATGCGGGAATTGCACAGCGCCCTTTCATCCGGGCGCGGCGGACGCTAGCCTCTGGCTCTTGAGCGAGAACTGCTTCGGAACGCCATTGTGACCGTCCCTGCCTCCCTCGGCTACGTCATGCCCGCGGAATGGGAGCCCCACAGCCGCTGCTGGATGGCCTGGCCGTGCCGGGACGAAGTCTGGGGCGAGCATATGGACGCCGCCCGCACCGCCTATGCCGATGTCGCCCGCGCTATCGCCGATTTCGAGCCGGTGACGCTGGTCTGCAACCCGGCCGACGTGGCCGAGGCGTCGCTGACCCTGGGCAACGGCACCGCGATCGACGTGCTGTCGATGGAGATCGACGACAGCTGGCTGCGCGATTCCGGGCCGACCTTCCTGCTCGACCGCAACGGCCACCTGGCCGGCGCGCATTGGCGCTTCAACGCCTGGGGCCAGAAGTACCAGCCCTACGGCCGCGACGCGGTGGTGGCCAAGCAGATCCTGAAGCATGTCGGTGCCCGGCGCTTCCGCGCGCCCTTCGTGCTGGAGGGCGGGGCCGTCCATGTCGATGGCGAAGGCACGGTGCTGACCACCGAGCAGTGCCTCCTGAACCCGAACCGCAACCCGGACCTGACCAAGGCCCAGGTCGAGCAGAACCTGCGCGACTGGCTCGGCGTCTCCACCGTGATCTGGCTGCCGGAGGGGATCGAGGACGACGAGACCGACGGCCATGTCGACGAGATCGCCTGCTTCGTCCGCCCGGGCGTGGTGCTGGCGCTGTCGACCGACGACAAGAGCGACGGCAATTTCGACACGCTGCAGACCAATCTCGACATCCTGCGTTCGGCCAAGGACGCCAAGGGCCGGCCGCTGCAGGTGATCGAGGTGCCGCAGCCGGCACGGCAGGAGCACAACGGCAAGCGGCTGAGCCTGTCCTACGTCAATTTCTATATCGCCAATGGCGGCATCGTGATGCCGGCCTTCGACGTGGCCGAGGATGAGCGCGCCTTCCGCATCATCCGCGACGCCTTCCCGAACCGCCGCGTCGTGCAGGTCCATGCCCGCGACATCTTCCTCGGCGGTGGCGGGATCCACTGCATCACCCAGCAGCAGCCTGCTGCCTGACGGCGGGCCGGCCAAAACCGTCATTGCGAGGAGGCGAAAGCCGACGAAGCAATCCAGGGGCCAAGCCAAACGGCCCTGGATTGCTTCCCCCGGCTCAAGGCCGGGGTCGCAATGACGGTGCGGGAGATCAGGCCATCGCCAGGCGCGGGCTGCGGACGGCGTCCAGGCTCCAGGCCCCGCCGCCGGCCGCGGCGAAGTACAGGAAGACGAAGCTGTACAGCGCCGCCAGCTCGCCCTGGTTCAGGATCGGGAAGAAGCCCTGCGGCGCGTGGGCCATGAAGTAGGCCACGGCCATCTCGCCGGACAGCAGGAAAGCCACCGGGCGGGTGAACAGGCCGATCAGCAGCAGCAGGCTGCCGACGATCTCCATCACACCGGCCAGGCCGATCAGCGAGAACAGCTGCAGCCCGTCGAAATAAGCGACATGCGGGAAGCCCAGCAGCTTGGCGAAGCCGTGCTGCAGGAAGAACAGGGCGGTGGCGATGCGCAGGATGCTGAGCACTCGGGGCGCCCAGGTGTGGTCGAGCTGGTCGCTCAGGTCGGCCATGATCGTCTCCGGATCAGAGTGGGGAGGGGTGCCGCGGGGCTCTCGCCCGCTTGCGCCGGGCCCGGTTTGGGCGCGTTTCCAGGCCCGGCAATGGCGGTACGATTGAGTTGTTTTTGCGATCCCGGGTCAAGCCGGCGATCGGACAACAATTCGTCGCGCCGCGGACAACAATGGTCCGGCGGCCTCAGTAGCCGACAGTGAAGCGCTGGCGGCTGTGCGCCGGCTTCTCCAGTTCGTCGATCAGGGCGACGGCGTAGTCTTCCTGGCTGATGCGGCTCTGCCCGTCCGCGCCGACCAGAAGCTGGTCGCCGCCGAGGCGGAACTTGCCGGTGCGCTCGCCCGGCGCGATCAAGGCCGAGGGCGACAGGAAGGTCCAGTCCAAGCCGGTCTCGCCGCGCAGCAGGTTCAGATAGTCGCGGCCCTTCGACGCCTCCTCCTTGTACAGCGCCGGGAACTCCGGCGTGTCGACCAGCTGCACGCCCGGCGCCACCTCCAGGCTGCCGGCGCCGCCGACCACCAGGTAGCGCTTCACGCCCGACGCCTTCACCGCCTGCAGCAGCAAGGCGGGGTCGGAGGCGGTGTAGTGCACCGAGCTGATCACCGCGTCATGCCCGGCCAGCAGCTTCGCCAGGCCATCGGCGTCGTACACGTCGCCCCGCACGGCGGTGAGATTCGGGTGCCGCGGCAGCTTCTCCGGGTTGCGGACGATGCCGGCGACCTGGTGGCCGCGGCTCAGCGCCTCGGCCAGGATCTTCGAGCCGACATTGCCGCTGGCGCCGATGAGGGCGAGCTTCGCCATGGGAAGTCTCCGAACTTGGTTACGAAAAGATACCGTCGGCAAGTTCGGGAGTCCGGCCCCGTCCCGCAAGAAGGGTTTTGAAAGTAACCGAGGGACCGCCGGATGACTGGCAGCGACGGTGAGAGCGTCAGAAGCGCTTGTACCAGACGCGCTTCGGGCCGGTGTCGAGATGGACGAAGTCGGAGCGCCAGTACAGGCCGAGGCCGCCGCTGGCCACCGCCTGGGCGTGGTTCGCCAGGAACACCATGCCGTAGCCCTGCACCGACAGGTCCACCGCCTTGCCCTGCATGTGCAGGCTGTTCCGTGCGGCGCCCTCGGGGCGCAGCGTCTCGTTGGTCTCGGGGGTGCGGTAGCCGGAGTGAAGGTTGATCGTCACCCGCCGGTTGGTGGCGACCTGGTAGCGCCGGGCCATCAGCCACAGCAGGTCGAAGACGCCCGGGTCCATCGTGGTCGCCACGTCGACATGATGGTCGCGCAGCAGCCAGTCCAGCCGCTTGGTGGCGTCGTCCGAAAGCGCGCCGTCGACGGCATAGACGTCGTCGAAGCGTTCGTCCGTGTGCGGGTTGTAGAGCTTGAGGCGCCGTTCGCCGGGCTGGTCGACAGCGGGGGCGGCCGCGGCGCAGAAGGGAAGGGCGGCGAGCCCCAGCAGGGCCCGCCGCCGCGTCAGCTGACTTGCGTCAGCCGGCATCCTTGATGTTGTCGATGATCTTGCCGACGAGGCCGTAATCCTTCGCCTCCTCGGCCGACATCCAGTAGTTGCGGTCGGTGTCGCGCTCGACCTTCTCCAGCGGCTGGCCGGTCTCGCGCGAGATGATCTCGTTCAACCGGCGGCGCATCTTGATGATCTCGCGCGCCTCGATGTCGATATCGACCGCCCGGCCACCGGCGCCACCGGACGGCTGGTGCAGCAGGAACCGGGTGTTCGGCAGCGACAGGCGGTTCTCCTTCTTCGCCGCCAGATAGATATGGGCGCCGGCGCTGGCCACCCAGCCGGTGCCGATCACCTTCACCGGCGCGCCGATGAAGCGGATCATGTCGTGGATGGTGTCGCCGGCCTCGACATGGCCGCCCGGCGAGTTGATCACCAGCCGGATCGGCTTCTTCTCGTCATCGGCGGCGAGCGCCAGCAGCTGCGCGCTGATCCCTTGCGCCAGCTTCATGGAGATTTCACCGAACAGCAGCACCGTCCGGTTCTTGAAGAGGATGTTGCCGATCTGCGGACCGAGCTCCTCCTTCTTCTCCTTCTCGGGGCGCTCTTCCTCTTCTTCCTCCTCCTCGTCGTCGAGACGCGTGGGGAACGGGCGGTCGACCATGGGGGATCCTGTTCACTCGAGAGATCTGTCTGACCTGCAACAGGTAGCGTGCCGGACCCCGGTTCGCAACCGGCGCCTTCCCGCGCCGGCAGCGAACCGGGCCGAACGGCCTACGACTTCAGCCGGGTCCAGACCCGCTCGCGCAGGTCGACGGCCGGCTGCGAGCAGTTCTGGTTCGGGTTCAGCCGGCTCAGCATCTCCTGCGGCGTGTTGACCGCCGGGTCGTCGCGCAGCTTCGGGTCCATGAACTCCGGCGACCCCTTGATGGCGTTGTTGTAGCCGGTGAAGTTGGTGGCGATGGCGATGTTCTCGGGCTTCATCATCCAGTCGATGAAGATCTTGGCGTTCTCGACGTTCTTCGCCCCGACCGGCACGGCGAAGTTGTCGTTCCAGAAGTTGATGCCTTCCTTCGGATAGACATAGGCGACGGTCGGCCGCCCCTCCTTGGTCCGGTGCGCGGCGCCGTTCCACTGCATGTGGGCCGCGACCTCGCCGGCGATCATGCGCTCGATCGTGCCGTCGGAGTTGTAGAGGGACACGCTCGGCTTCTGCGCCTCCAGCAGCTTGAAGATCTTGCCGGCATCCTCGCTGTTCTCGGTGCAGAAGTTGATGCCGAGATACATCGCCGCGGCCTTATAGACCTCGACCGGGTCGTTCATCATGCCGAGCTTGCCCTTGAACGGACCGTCGGGGTTGAAGATCGACCACCAGCTGTCGTCGACCTTGCCGCCCTCGACCTTGGCGGTGTCGTAGCTGAAGCCGGTGGTGCCCCACATATAGGGAGCGGAGTACTTTCGCTCCGGGTCGTACCAGGGCTTGTCGTGCGGCGCGCCGACATTCTTGAAGTCGGCCATCTGGCTGGCGTCGATCTCCTGCAGCAGGTTCTGCTTGATCATCATCGCGACCATGTAGTCGGACGGCACCACCACGTCGTATCCGGCGGCGCCGGCCTGCAGCTTGGCCAGCAGGGTCTCGTTCGAATCATAGACGTCGAGCGTGACCTTGATGCCGGTCTCGGCCTCGAACTTCTTCAGCAGCTCCGGCGGGTAGTAGTTCGACCAGTTGTAGAAATAGAGCTCGCCGCCGGCCGCCTGCGCGGCCGACGCCGCCGTCAGCGCCCCGATAGCGGCCACGGCGGCGAGCAGAAGCTGTCTTGCGGATCCCATCTCAAATCTCTCCTGTCATCGTCGGATTGTGGTGTCGCACCCGGCCCCACCGACGGTCGGGGCTGGGCATGGCCCAGCCGCCTCAGGACTTCAGGCGGGTCCAGACCCGGTCGCGCAGCTCGACCGAAGCGGGAGAGCAGTTCTTGGCCGGGCGCAGCCGGCTGGCGTATTCCGGCGGCATGTTGATCGCCGGATCCTCGCTTAGCGCCTTGTCCATGAAGGGCTCGGAGCCCTTGATCGCGTTCATGTAGGTGGTGAAGTTGCTGGCCGCGGCGATGTTCTCCGGCTTCAGCATCCAGGCGATGAAGATCTTGGCGTTCTCCGGGTTCTTGGCGGCCTTCGGCACCACGAGGTTGTCGGCCCAGAGGCTAATGCCCTCCTTCGGATAGACGAAGACCACGCTCGGCCGCTTCTGCTTGGTGCGGTGGGCCGCGCCGTTCCACTGCATGTGGGCCACGACCTCGCCGGCGCCCATGCGCTCGACCGACCCGTCGGAGTTGTAGAGCGAGACGGCCGGCTTCTGCGCCGCCAGCAGCTTGTAGATCTTGCCGGCGTCCTCGCTGCTCTCGGTGCAGCGGTCGATGCCCAGATAGTAGGCGGCCGCGTTGAACACCTCGACCGAGTCGTTCATCATCGCCAGGCTGCCCTTGAACGGGCCGTCCGGGTTGAAGATCGACCACCAGCTGTCGTCCACCGGGCCCTGCACCTTGGCGCTGTCGTAGCTGAAGCCGGTGGTGCCCCACATATAGGGCGCGGAGTATTTCCGCTCCGGATCGTACCAGGGCTTGTCATGCGGGGCCATGACGGCATCGAAGCCGGGCATGGCAGCCGCGTCGATCTCCTGCAGCAGGCCCTGCTTGACCATGATGTCGACCATGTAGTCGGACGGCACCACCACGTCGTAGCTGGCGCCGCCGGCCTGCAGCTTGGCCAGCAGGGTCTCGTTCGAATCATAGACGTCGAGCGTGACCTTGATCCCGGTCTCGGCCTCGAACTTCTTCAGGAGGTCGGGCGGGGTGTAGTTGGTCCAGTTGAACAGGAACAGGTCGCCGGCCGCCCAGGCGGCTGGGGCGGCCAGCAGGGCCGCGGCGAAGGCGGCGGCAAGGCAGATGCTTCGGTTCCGAATTTCGGGCCTCCCTGGTTAGCTCCGCGCCCGTCCCACCACCCAGGACAGGGCGACGAAGACGATCGAAATCAGCAGCATCAGCGCGGAGATGGCGTTGACCTCCGGCGTCACGCCGATGCGGATCATGCCGTAGATGTAGATCGGCAGGGTCGTCGCCCCGGCGCCGGAGACGAAGAAGGTGATGACGAAGTCGTCGAGCGAGATGATGAAGGCCAGCATCAGCCCGGACAGGATGCCGGGCCACAAGAGCGGCAGCGTCACCCGGCGGAAGGCCCGCCAGGGCGTGGCGTAGAGGTCGGACGCGGCCTCGCCCAGGCTGGCATCCATCCCCTCCAGTCGCGCCCGGATCGGCAGGTAGGCGAAGGGGATGCAGAAGACGATATGGGCCAGGATGATGGTGAACAGGCCCAGCGGCAGGCTGACGGCGGTGAAGAACAGCAGCGTCGCCACCGCCGTTACCACCTCCGGCACCACCAGGGGCAGGGCGATCAGGGCGCTGACCGCGGTCTGGCCGCGGAAGCGGCGCCGGGCCATGCCGATCGCGGCCGGGATCGCCATGACCGTGGCGGCGACGGACGAGACCAGGGCGACGATCAGCGAGTTCTTGGCCGAGCGCAGGATGTCCGGGTTGCCCAGGACGACGCCGAACCAGCGGGTGCTGAACCCCTCCCAGATCGTGGCCGAGCTGCCGGCGTTGAAGGCCAGCACCAGCAGCACGACAATCGGGATGTAGAGATAGGCGAAGAACGCCCAGGACACGGCGCGGACGCCGGGGAAAGCGCGCAGCCGGCTGCTCATTTCGCCACCTGCGGCGCGCGGCGGAAGCGGAGCAGGTACAGCATCATCGCCAGCAGCACGACCCCCAGCAGGGCGAAGGACAGCGCCGCCCCGAACGGCCAGTTGCGGGACGAGCCGAACTGGTTCTGGATCAGGTTGCCGATCATCATCGACTTCGACCCGCCCAGCAGGTCCGGCGTCACATAGGCGCCGAGGCAGGGGATGAAGACCAGGATGGCGCCGGCGGCGATGCCCGGCATGGCCAGCGGGATGACGATGCGGCGCAGCGCCCGCCACTTGTCGGCGCCCAGGTCGTAGGCGGCCTCGACCAGCCGGAAATCCAGCTTCTCCAGGCTGGAATAGATCGGCAGCACCATGAAGGGCAGGAAGGAGTAGGTGAGGCCGATGGCGATCGCCGTCTCAGTGTACATCAGGTTCAGCGAGCCGGTGGTCACGCCCAGGCTTTGCAGCGCCGAATCGATCAGCCCGCCGGAGCGCAGCATCAGGATCCAGGCGTAGTTGCGCACCAGCAGGTTGGTCCAGAACGGGATGGTGACCAGGAAGATCAGCAGGTTGCGCCGCGGCGGCGGCTGCATCGCCATGTGCAGCGCGGTCGGGAAGCCGATCAGCACGCACAGCACCGTGGTCAGCAGCGACAGCCAGACAGAGCGCAGCAGGATCTGGGCATAGGCCGGGTTCCAGATCAGGCTGTCGTCGAAATCGCGCTCATACAGGAAGCGGAGATAGGCCTCGGTCGAGAAGGTGTTCCATTGCACCCCGCCGAACTGGCCGCGCTCGGCGACCGAGACGACCGCCATGATCGCCAGCGGGACGATGAAGAAGATCAGGATGAAGCCGACCGGGACGCCGATCAGGCTCAGGGTCCTCAGCGAATTGCCGCGCGCCATCGCCGCCGCCCTCAATCGGCCAGGGCCTGGCCGGCGCCAGCCGGCACGCCGACGCCCACCCGTTCGCCGGGCTGGAAGCTCTGCTGCGCCCCGGTGCGGTTCTGCAGCCGGGCGGTGACCAGCGGCCCGCCATCGGCCAGGCGGATATGATAGGTGGTGTCGGTGCCGACATAGACCACCGTCTCGACCGTCCCGGCCAGGCTGCCGGGCCCGGCCTCGGCGGTGAGCAGGATCCGCTCCGGCCGCACCGCCAGCGTGGCGCCGTCGGCGCAGCCGAGGCGGGCGGCAAGGGGGCCTTCGAAGAAGTTGGTCTCGCCGATGAAATGGGCCACGAAGCGCCGGGTCGGCCGGTCGTAGATGTCGCGCGGGCCGCCGATCTGCAGGATCTCGCCCTGGCTCATCACCGCGATCCGGTCCGACATCGTCAGCGCCTCCTCTTGGTCGTGCGTGACGAAGATGAAGGTGATGCCGGTCTCGGTCTGCAGCCGCTTCAGCTCGATCTGCATCTCCTTGCGCAGCTTGAGGTCGAGCGCCGACAGCGGCTCGTCCAGCAGCAGCACCTGCGGCTCGCTGGCCAGCGCGCGGGCTAGGGCGACGCGCTGCTGCTGCCCGCCGGACAGCTGGGCCGGCTTGCGGCCCTCCATCCCGCCCAGCTTGACCAGGGTGATCATCTCGGCGACGCGGGCATCGGCCCGGGCGCGCTCGACGCCCTTCATCTCCAGGCCGAAGCGGATGTTCTCGCGCACCGTCATGTGTGGGAACAGGGCATAACTCTGGAATACCGTGTTCACCGGCCGCCTGTGCGGCGGCAGTCCCTCGATCGGCTTGCCGTGCAGCAGGATATGACCGCTGGTCGGCTCCTCGAAGCCGGCGATCATGCGCAGCAACGTGGTCTTGCCGCAGCCGGACGGGCCGAGGAGGGTGAAGAACTCGTTGTCCCGGATCTGCACCGATACCCCGTTCAGGGCCCGGACCGCGCCGCTCTGGTCGCTGCCGAACACCTTGGTCACGTCGACGACGTCGATTGCCGTCCCTGTCAATTTGGCCTCGTTTCTTGTTTCGGCAGGACGCGAGGCCACGGGGCGGACCGTCGGGGACCCCTGGCGGCACCGCGCCTGGCCGGCCGGGATCCTGAGGATCTCCCGCTTCCGGCCGCTGCGCTGCTGGTAACGATATCAGCAGGTGGCGCGGGCAACCGCAAGCCTCTCCCGCCTGCCATTCGCGCAAGAAAAAACCCCGCCGTCTCCGGCGGGGTTCTCTCGGGTCGGGATGATCGGTTGGGCCATAGGGCCCAATCCCCAACTGTCATTGCCGGGCTTGACCCGGCAATCCAGGGGCCATCGAAAGCGGCTCTTGCGGCCCTGGATGCCCGGGTCAAGCCCGGGCATGACAGTGAAGGGAAGCGGGAATACCCGAGCGGCCTGCGATCAGACCGAGTAGTACATCTGGAACTCGATCGGGTGCGGGGTGTGCTCGAAGGCGTACACTTCTTCCCACTTCAGCTCGAGATAGGCCTCGATCATGTCCTTGGTGAACACGTCGCCCTTCAGCAGGAAGGCGTGGTCGGCCTCGAGCGCCAGCAGCGCCTCGCGCAGCGAGCCGCAGACCGTCGGGACGTTCTTCAGCTCCTCCGGCGGCAGGTCGTACAGGTTCTTGTCCATCGCCTCGCCCGGATGGATCTTGTTCTGGATGCCGTCCAGCCCGGCCATCAGCATGGCCGAGAAGGCGAGGTAGGGGTTGGCGGTCGGGTCCGGGAACCGCACCTCGACGCGCTTGCCCTTCGGCGAGGAGACGTAGGGGATGCGGCAGGAGGCCGAGCGGTTGCGGGCCGAATAGGCCAGCAGCACCGGCGCCTCGAAGCCCGGGATCAGGCGCTTGTAGCTGTTGGTCGACGGGTTGGTCAGCGCGTTCAGCGCCTTGGCGTGCTTGATGATGCCGCCAATGTAGTACAGCGCGGTGTCCGACAGGTCGGCATAGCCCGAGCCGGCGAAGGTCGGCTTGCCTTCCTTCCAGATCGACTGGTGGACATGCATGCCCGAGCCGTTGTCGCCCTTGACCGGCTTCGGCATGAAGGTCGCGCTCTTGCCGTAGGCGTCGGCGACGTTGTGCACGACGTACTTGAACGCCTGCAGCGCGTCGGCGCTCTTGATCAGGGTCTCGAACTTGATGCCCAGCTCATGCTGCGAGGCCGCCACCTCGTGGTGGTGCTTCTCGACCGTCACGCCCATCTCGGCGAGGGTGGTCAGCATCTCGGCGCGCAGGTCGTGCGCGGCGTCCAGCGGTGGCACCGGGAAGTAGCCGCCCTTCGGCTGCACGCGATGGCCGCGGTTGCCGTCCGGGTAGACCTTGCCGCTGTTCTCCGACGCGTCCTCGCTGTCGAGGTAGTAGAAGGCCGAGGTGGTGTTCTGCTGGTAGCGGACGTCGTCGAAGATGAAGAACTCGGCCTCGGGGCCGAAATAGGCGGTGTCGCCGATGCCGAGCGACGCCATGTAGCGCTCCGCCGACTTGGCGATCGAGCGCGGGTCACGGCTGTAGGGCTGGCCGGTGGCCGGCTCCAGGATGTCGCAGGTGATGTTCAGCTGCGCCTGGGCGGCGAAGGGGTCCATGACCGCGGTGTCGACATCCGGCATCAGGATCATGTCGGACTCGTTGATCGCCTTCCAGCCGGCGATCGACGAGCCGTCGAACATGACGCCGTCGGTCAGCATGTCCTCGTCCACCGTCGAGACGTGCTGGCTGACGTGATGCACCTTCCCGCGGAAGTCGGTGAAGCGGAAATCGACGTATTTGACGTCGTTCTCTTTGATCAGATCGAGGACCTTGGTCACACCGTCGGCCATGATTCTTTCTTCCTGTGTTCGGACTGTGTTTGCGTTTCTTGAGAGTCGTTCTTGGGCGGCTGGTACAGGCCGGCGCTCAGATGGCGTCGGCGCCCTTCTCACCGGTGCGGATGCGGATGACCTCCTCCACCGGGGTGACGAAGATCTTGCCGTCGCCGATCCGGCCGGTCTGGGCGGCCTGCTGGATGGCCTCGATCGCACGCTCGACCAGCGCGTCCTCCATGACCACCTCGACCTTCACCTTGGGCAGGAAGTCGACCACATATTCCGCGCCGCGATACAGCTCGGTGTGGCCCTTCTGGCGGCCGAAGCCCTTCGCCTCGGTGACGGTGATGCCCTTGATCCCGACCTCGTGAAGGGCCTCCTTCACCTCGTCGAGCTTGAACGGTTTGATGATGGCTTCGACTTTCTTCATGGGTTCGGAACCGTTCCCTGGATCGTTTGCGCGCCACCGCCGGGTGCGGAACGCTCTCGCCGACATGTGAAGCAAGCCCCGTGCCAGTCGCCGACTCCTGGCCGGAGACGAGGGGTGAACGAGGTCTTGCTCAGAATTTAGGCATAGTGCTGCTTCTTTGGGCTTCGATCAAGCCAGGGCGCCCGCCATGCGGTCGATCGCCTGGCGGATGGCATCGACGCTGTTGGCGTAGGACAGGCGCAGAAAGCCCTCGCCCATGGCGCCGAAGCTGGTGCCGGCGATGGTGGCGACGCCGCACTCCTCCAGCAGCTTGGTCTGCAGCGCCTTGGCGGTCATCCCGGTGCCGGTGATGTTGGGGAAGGCGTAGAAAGCGCCGCCCGGCTCGACGCAGCGCACGCCCGGCAGGCGGTTCAGCGCGTCGACCACCACGCGGCGGCGCTCGGCGAAGGCGGCGCACATCGTGTCGACCGCGTCCTGCGGCCCCCGCAGCGCGGCGATGCCGGCATATTGGGCGGAGGCGTTGACGCAGGAATGCGAGTTGACCGCCAGCCGCGTCGCGCCCTCGCGCAGGGCCTTGGGCCACACGCTCCAGCCCAGCCGCCAGCCGGTCATGGCATAGGTCTTCGACCAGCCGTCCAGCAGGATCACCCGGTCGCGCAAGGCGGGGTATGAGAGGAAGCAGCTGTGCTCCGCCCCATCATAGAGGATGCGGCTGTAGATCTCGTCGCTCAGCACCGCGACATGCGGGTGCCGCTCCAGCCCGGCGGCCAGGCGGTCGAGCTCGGCCTTCGGCACCACGCCGCCGGTCGGGTTGGCCGGGCTGTTGATGATCAGCAGGCGGGTGCGCGGCGTGATCTGCGACAGCACCTCCTCGGCCGAGAAGGCGAAGCCGTTCTCCTCGCGCAGCCGCACCGGCACCGGCGTCGCGCCGGTGAAGCGAATGGCGGATTCGTAGATCGGGAATCCGGGGTTGGGGTACAGGATCTCGGCCCCGGGCTCGCCGAACATCAGGATGGCGAACCACATG
>NZ_JBCNNF010000539.1:0-3898 GCF_039594555.1 Inquilinus sp. | reverse complement strand
CGCATCGGGTTCTTTCCGCGCGGCCCGTCCCAGTAGGACAGCGGCGCGCCGGCCAGGATCATCGGCCCGACGATGCCGGGCTTGACCGCCGCCAGCATCGCCAGCGCCCAGCCGGCCTGGCAGTTGCCCATGACGCAGGGCTTGCCCTCGGCCTTCGGGTGGCGCTCGGCGACGATGCGCAGGAACTCGGCCTGCGCCCGGCCGATATCCTCCAGCGTCTGGCCGGCCACCGGCACCGGCAGGAAGCCGATGAAGTAGCAGGGATGGCCGGCGCGGAGCGCGCGGCCGATCTGGCTTTCCGGCTTCATGCCGCCGATGCCCGGGCCGTGGCCGGCGCGCGGGTCGACGACGACGAAGGGCCGCTTGTCCGGGTCGACCGTCACGCCCTCAGGCGGCACGATCCGCACCAGCATGTAGTTGCAGGGCCGCTCCAGCGTGCGGCCGTCGAGGATCAGCTCGAACTCATAGGACAGCACATGCGGCGTCGGGTCGGCGGCATGCGTCAGGTACTGATTGCCGCGCTGGCGCATCACGTCCCAGAACAGCACGCTGCGCTGCGCCGCATCGACCCAGTATTCGACGGCAGACGCCCAAGGCTCGGCCCAGGCGGGGCTGAGCGCGGCGCTCCGGTCGGCAGTACCGGTCATGGTCACCCGTCCTCTTCCATTCGACCCGCGGACGACGGTCCGCGGCGGGGCGTTCTGCCCTCATGGTAAAATGGCGGTTCCTAACCCGTCATTCCACCTTTGGTCGGACGATACACCAAATTCGTTGGCTTACATACGGTCCGGGATCTCGATGCCGAGCAGGCCCAGCGCCAGCTCCAGCTGCCGCAGCGTCAGCGCCGCGAGGCCGAGCCAGGAGGCGCGGCGCGCCGCATCCGGCTCGCTCAGCACATGGCAGGCGTCGTAGAAGCGGCTGAACTCCCGCGCCAGGGCGTAGGCGAAGTCGCACAGCTCGTTCGGCGCCCGCTTGTCATAGGCGTTGCGCACCGCGTCGGGCAACTGGCCCAGCTGCAGCATCAGCGCCCGGTCGGCCTCGTTCGCCGCCGGCAGGATGGTGCCGGGCGCGTCGCCCTGCCCGTCCGCCCGGCGCAGCAGCGACTTGGCGCGCACCGCCGCATATTGCAGATAGGGGCCGGTCTTGCCCTCGAAGCGCAGCATGCGGTCGAGGTCAAAGACATAGTCCGAGGACGGGTTGTTCGACAGGTCGGCGAACTTGACCGCGGCGATGCCGACCCGGCGGGCGATCTCGCGCCGCTCCTCCTCCGGATAGCCCTCGGCCAGATGCGCCTCCTCCAGCCGCTTCAGGCCGATCTCGGTGGCGGTGTCCAGCAGGTCGTACAGCTTCATGACGCCGCCGGCGCGGGTCCGGAACGGCTTGCCGTCCGGCCCGTTCATGGTGCCGTAGCCGAGATGCTCCAGATCCGACTTGCCGTTCAGCCCGGCCTTGCGGGCGGCGCGGAACACCTGCTCGAAATGCAGCGACTGGCGCCGGTCGACGACATAGAGGCCGAGATCCGGGTCCAGCGACTGCCGCCGGTCGACGATGGTGGCGAGGTCGGTGGTGCCGTAGGTGAAGGCGCCGTCCGACTTGACCAGGATCAGCGGCGGCACCTCCTTCTTGTCGCCCTCCTCGGCGACGCGGATGATGACGGCGCCCTCGTCGGTCTCGGCCAGTCCGCGGGCCTTCAGGTCCTCGACCATCGGCTCGA
Organism: Inquilinus sp.; assembly: GCF_039594555.1. Taxonomy (GTDB): domain Bacteria; phylum Pseudomonadota; class Alphaproteobacteria; order DSM-16000; family Inquilinaceae; genus Inquilinus. The sequence continues at coordinate 2,184 of NZ_JBCNNF010000539.1, read as the reverse complement.
TCAGGTCGTGGACCGCTGCCTCGCCCTTCCACATGTCGAACTGCACGCCCAGCGAGTCGAACTCCCGCTTCATGCCGGCGATCGAGACGTCGATGAAATGCTGCCACAGCGCCCGGTAGCCGGGCCGGCCGGCCTGCAGCTCCGCGGTCGCCTTGCGGCTCTCCTCCATCCGCGCCGGATCCGCCTTCGACGCCTGGGAGGCGGCGGGATACAGGACTTCGAGATCCTCCATCGTCACCGGGCTCTCGGCCGGGTACGGTCCGGTGAAGTCCGGGTCGAAATAGGGCAGTTCGGGCTGGCGGCGGGCGATCTCGCTGATCACCATGCCCATCGGCGTGCCCCAGTCGCCCATATGCACGTCGCCCACCGCTTCATCGCCGGCGAACAGGACGATGCGGCGCAGGCTGTCGCCGATGATCGAGGCCCGGAGATGGCCGACATGCATCGGCTTGGCGATGTTCGGCCCGCCATAGTCGAGCACCACCCGGCGCGGCGGGTTGGTCTTCGGCACGCCCAGCCGCTCGTCCCGCGCCTGGCCGTCGACATGGCCGGCCAGCACGGCGTCGGTCAGCGACAGGTTGATGAAGCCGGGGCCGGCCAGGGACACGCTGGCGAATTGCGGGTCCGCCGCCAGCCGGTCGGCGACGCGCTGGGCGATCTCGCGCGGATTGGCGCCGACGCGCTTGGCCGCGGGCAGCGCCCCGTTGCACTGGAACTGGCCGAGATCCGGCCGGTTCGAGACGGTGACGTGGCCGAGCTCCGGCGGCAGCCCTTCCGCGGCGAAGGCGGCGGCGACGGTTTCGGTCAGCTTCGAGGCGAGCGAGGACATGCGGGCAGATCTTCCGGTTGCCCGCGGTTTTTAGGTTGCGTGCGCTTCTGAGGCAAGGCCGTCCGCGGTCAGGCGCCCCATGCTCGCATTGATCCGCTGCATCAGCGCCGCCTTCACGGCGCCGACATCGGCGGTGGCGACGGAGGCGCTGACCGTCAGCTCCACCACCCCGGCGCCGGGCTTGGACAGGTCGACCAGCTTCGACACGGCGACAGCGGGTTCCGCCCCCGGCAGCACGCGCGGATCGACCTTCAGCGCGGCGACGATGTCGCGGGCCAGCGCCTCGCCCGCCGGGCCGGCCGGCGCCTGGAAGGCCAGCTCCATCTTCGCCGGGCCTGGATAGGTGGTGTTGTTGACGATGGCGGCACCCCAGACCGCGCCGTTCGGCAGCAGGATCTGGATATTCGCCGGCGTCACCAGCTCGGTCATGAACAGCGACAGCGACCGGACGGTGCCGGCCTTGCCTGCGACCTCGACGGAGTCGCCCAGCTTGAACGGCCGGAAGATCAGCAGCATGACGCCGGCCGCCAGGTTCGACAGCGTGCCCTGCAGCGCCAGGCCGATGGCCAGGGAGGCAGCGCCCAGCACCGCCACCAGGCTGGTGGTCTGGATGCCGAAGATCTGCAGCACGGCGATGACGACGACCGCCAGCACCAGGTAGCGCACCAGCGACGCCAGGAAGTCGGCGATGGTCGGGTCGACATGGCGGGTGCTGTGCGCCAGGCGCAGGATCCAGCGCTCGATGAACCGCGCCAGCCACCAGCCGAGGCCAAGCAGCACGATCGCATACAGCGCGTTCAGGCCGTAGAAGACGAACAGGGCCCAGAGATTGTCGAAATTGATCATCGGCGGTGCGGATGTCCTGCGGTGTCGGGTGCCGCCCGCGGCGGGCGGGCGTCCCTTCGCTAACACATCGCCGCAAGGATCGATCCCCGCCCCCTCACCCTCCCTCTCCCCTCGCGACGGTGTCTATACATCGAATGGCGGTAGCGAATACCGGATCTACGAACAGATTGCCTCTCCCGCTTGCGAGACCTTTTCAGAATGCCCAGAACCGTCATTGCGAGCGCAGCGAAGCAATCCATGCAGCCGCTGTTGCGGGCCGATGGATGGATTCGTCGGCTTCGCCTCCTCGCAATGACGATGAGGGACGGACGTTGCGAAAAGGTCTCGTTTGCGGGATGGGGTGGCTCCGGCCTCTCCGCCCACCCCTTCCTCACCCGGTGTCGGGAAGGTCCGGCGCCGCGAAGCAGTTATAGGGATCGATGCCGAGGGACCGGCAGAGGCGCCGGGCGACGGTCTGGGTGGTCTCGGTGTCGAGCCATTCGGTGACGTCGGCCTCCCGCAGCCGGGCC
>NZ_JBCNNF010000538.1:0-3939 GCF_039594555.1 Inquilinus sp. | reverse complement strand
GGCTCGAAGAGATCCCGGGTCTGCAGCGCATCACTGCGTGCTGCGCCGCGCCCGGGATGACAAATCTCCTTATTTCCGAGCGTTGGTATCAGAACGCCGCCAGCCCGGTCTGCGCCCGGCCCAGGATCAGGGCGTGCACGTCATGCGTGCCCTCATAGGTGTTGACCGCCTCCAGGTTCATCACGTGGCGGATGACCTGGAACTCGTCGGCGATGCCGTTGCCGCCGAGCATGTCGCGGGCCTGGCGGGCGATGTCCAGCGACTTGCCGCAGTTGTTGCGCTTCATCAGGCTGATCGCCTCCGGCGCCGCCTTGCCCTCGTCCTTCAACTGGCCCAGGCGATGCGCCGAGATCAGGCCGAGGGTGATCTCGGTCTGCATGTCGGCCAGCTTCTTCTGGATCAGCTGGGTGGCGGCGAGGGGGCGGCCGAACATCTTGCGGTCCAGCGTGTACTGCCGGGCGGTGTGCCAGCAGAACTCGGCCGCGCCGATGGCGCCCCAGGCGATGCCGTAGCGGGCGTTGTTCAGGCAGCCGAACGGGCCCTTCAGCCCCCTGACGTTGGGCAGCAGGTTCTCCTCGGGGACGAACACCTCGTCCATCACGATCTCGCCGGTGGTCGAGGCGCGCAGCGAGAACTTGCCCTCGATCTTCGGCGAGGACAGGCCCTTCATGCCGCGCTCCAGGATGAAGCCGCGGATCTCGCCGCTGTCATCCTTGGCCCAGACCACGAACACGTCCGCGATCGGCGAGTTGGTGATCCACATCTTGGCGCCGGACAGGCTGTAGCCGCCGGAGACGCTGCGCGCCCGGGTCTTCATCGAGCCGGGGTCGGAGCCGGCATCGGGCTCGGTCAGGCCGAAGCAGCCGACGATCTCGCCGGTGGCCAGGCGGGGCAGGTACTTCTGGCGCTGCTCCTCGGTGCCATAGGCGTAGATCGGGTGCATCACCAGGCTCGACTGCACCGACATGGCGGAGCGATAGCCGCTGTCGACCCGCTCGACCTCGCGCGCGATCAGGCCGTAGCAGACATAGTTCACGCCGGCGCAGCCATAGCCGTCGATGGTCGAGCCGAGGAAGCCGAGCTCGCCCATCTCGTTCATGATCTCGCGGTGGAACACCTCGTGCCGGTTGGCCTCGAGCACGCGCGGCTGCAGCTTCTCCTGGCAATAGGCGCGCGCCGCGTCGCGCACCATGCGCTCCTCCTCGGTCAGCAGCTCCTCGAGCAGGAGCGGATCCTCCCAATGGAAGGCGGCGCGGCCGGTCTGCGCCGGCTTGGCGGCCGCGGCGGCGGCGGAGGCAGTCATGGGCGAACTCCGGAACTGTCTTAAAAGGTGGCGCATAACAGCACAGGGGCCGGGACGCCGCCAGCCCAAGCCCGCATGGCTCATGCTGCAGCGTGCCGGCCCCCGAGGCGGCGGCGATCAGGCGCGCTTGGCCTTGCCCGCGTCGGTGCGGGCCTTGCCCAGGCCGATCTTCTTGGCGAAGGCGGAGCGCTGTTCCGCATAGTTCGGCGCGACCATCGGGTAGTCCGCCGGCAGGCCCCATTTCGCCCGGTACTCCTCCGGCGTCATGCCGTAGGTCGTCCGCAGGTGCCGTTTCAGCATCTTCAGCTTCTTGCCGTCCTCCAGGCAGACGATGTGGTCCGGCTGGACCGACCGCCGGATCGGCACCGCCGGCTTGGCCTGCGCCGGGGCCGGAGCGGCCGCCGGCGCCGAGCCGACATTCCGCAATGCATCGTGGATCGCCTGGATCACGCTCCCGAGCTGATCGGTCGGAACCGTGTTGCGTGAAATATAGGACGTGACGATCTGGGTCGTCATCTGCACCAGATCGTCATTGTTGCGTCCGCTGGTGCTTGCTTCATCCTCCATTGTTCAATTCCTTTTCTTTGTGTCGTCAACAGCGACAACGAGGTCGCATTTGATATCGCGCATGTCAACGGTAATGGGAAAAATACCTTATAATCTGCAACCGCAAACTGCGGCCGGGCCCAGCCGGCACGCGCGGCCCAATTGAGCCATGTTCTAGCTCACCCTCCAAAGCAAAATATGCGAAGGTCGCCCGCATCCCCTCTGACCGGACCATCATGACCGACGCCACGAAGACCGTCGCCCTCGCCGCAGACCATGCCGGATATGCCCTCAAGGACCAGCTCCGCGCGGTGATCGAGGAGCGGGGACTGGCCGTTCTCGACCTCGGCACCAACGGTCCGGACCGGGTCGACTATCCCGATTACGGCCACGCCATGGCGCAGGCGATCCGGGACGGGCGGGCGACCCGCGGCGTGCTGGTCTGCGGCACCGGCATCGGCATCTCGATCGCCGCCAACCGCCATCGCGGCATCCGTGCGGCGCTGTGCCACGACGTCACCACCGCCCGGCTGTGCCGCCAGCACAACGACGCCAACGTACTGGCGCTCGGCGCCCGAATCATCGGCTTCGAGACGGCCCGGGATTGCCTTGCCGTGTTCCTGTCCACCGATTACGAAGGCGGTCGCCACGGCGACCGCATCGCCAAGATCGACGTGCTGAACGCCTGACCCAGGATGACTGCCCCATGAGCTCCGCCGACACCGCCGCCTCCCTCTTCACCGCCCGCCTGGACGACACCGACCCGGCCGTGCTGCGCGGCATCCGGGACGAGCTGAAGCGCCAGCAGACGCAGATCGAGCTGATCGCCAGCGAGAACATCGTCTCCCGCGCCGTGCTCGAGGCCCAGGGCTCGGTCCTGACCAACAAATACGCCGAGGGCTATCCGAACCGCCGCTACTACGGCGGCTGCGAGTATGTCGACGTGGTCGAGCAACTGGCGATCGAGCGCGCCTGCCAGCTGTTCGACTGCGCCTTCGCCAATGTCCAGCCGCATTCCGGCGCCCAGGCCAACCAGGCGGTGTTCTTCGCCCTGCTGCAGCCGGGCGACACGGTGCTGGGCATGTCGCTGGCGGCCGGCGGCCACCTGACCCACGGCGCGGCGCCGAACCAGTCCGGCAAGTGGTTCAACGCGGTGCAGTACGGCGTCCGCCGGGACGATGCGCGGATCGACTATGACGAGCTGCAGCGCCTGGCCACCGAGCACAAGCCGAAGCTGATCATCGCCGGCGGCTCGGCCTATCCGCGGATCATCGACTTCGCCCGCTTCCGCCAGATCGCGGATTCGGTCGGCGCCTATCTGATGGTCGACATGGCGCATTTCGCCGGCCTGGTCGCCGGCGGCGTCCACCCCAGCCCGCTGCCGCACGCCCATATCGTCACCACCACCACGCACAAGACACTGCGCGGCCCGCGCGGCGGCATGGTGCTGTCGAACGACCCGGAGATCGGCAAGAAGATCAACTCCTCGGTCTTCCCGGGCCTGCAGGGCGGCCCGCTGATGCATGTCATCGCCGCCAAGGCAGTGGCCTTCGGCGAGGCGCTGCGGCCGGAGTTCAAGGCATACGCCCAGGCGGTGGTCGACAACGCCAAGGCGCTGGCCGAGACCGTGCGCGCCGGCGGGCTGGACATCGTCTCCGGCGGCACCGACACGCATCTGATGCTGGTCGACCTGCGGCCGAAGAAGCTGACCGGCAAGGCGGCGGAGGCCAGCCTCGAGCATGCCGGCATGACCTGCAACAAGAACGGCGTGCCGTTCGACCCGGAGAAGCCGACCATCACCTCCGGCGTCCGCCTGGGCAGCCCGGCGGCGACCTCGCGCGGCTTCGGCGTGGCCGAGTTCCGCCAGGTCGGCGAGATGGCGGTCGAGGTGCTGGACGGCCTGGCCGCCAACCCGGACGACAACTCGAAGGTGGAGAAGGCGGTGCGGGCCCGGGTCGAGGCGCTGTGCGCCAAGTTCCCGATCTACCAGGGCCTCTGAGGGGCAGCTTCTGATCTCAGTTGTCATCCCGGGCGCGGCGCAGCACGAAGTGATGCGCTGCAGACCCGGGATCCCTCTCCGGACTGCGCGA
>NZ_JBCNNF010000537.1:0-3966 GCF_039594555.1 Inquilinus sp. | reverse complement strand
CGGCCTGCTCCTTGGTGATGTGCCCGTCCTCGAGCAGCCGGCCGATGACGTAGTTGCGGCGGTTGACGGCAGCGTCCATCCGGGTCTTCGGGTCGTAGCTGCTGGGCGCTTTGGGCAGGCCGGCCAGGAAGGCGGCCTCGGAGACCGTCAGGTCCTTCAGCGGCTTGTTGAAATAGGCCAGCGACGCCGCCGCCACGCCATAGGCGCCGCGGCCGAGATAGATCTGGTTCAGGTACAGCTCGAGGATCTGCTGCTTGGTGAAGGCGCTCTCGATCCGGAACGCCAGCAGCATCTCACGGATCTTGCGGCTGATCGCCCGGTCCGGCGTCAGGAAGAAGTTGCGCGCCACCTGCTGGGTGATGGTTGACGCGCCCTCGACCCGCCGGCCGGAAGCGTAGTTCTGGATCGCCGAGATCCCGGCCCGGGCGACGCCCTGCAGGTCGACGCCCGGGTGGTCGTAGAAGCGCTGGTCCTCGGCCGAGACGAAGGCCTGCGCAACCAGGGGCGGGATCGCCCCGAACGGAACGAACAACCGGTTCTGGCTGGCATATTCCGCCATCAGCCGGCCGTCGGCGGCATGCAGCCGGGTGGTGATCGGCGGCGCGTATTCGGCCAGCTGCGCCGTGTCCGGCAGGTCGCGGCCGAAATAGCTCGCGGCGGCAAAAACGCCCACCGCCGCGATGACGAGGAGAAGGATAAGGGAGGACAGGAGCCAGCCGATCAGGCGCATCGGACCTTGGGGGCAATGAATGGGCGGCGGCCGCCCAGGAACGACGGAAACGGTCGGCGAGGCCGGCCTCGACGGAGAAGCGAATAGGCCGCGATTGTGTTCCGTTGATGACCGCGCGGGCCGGCGGAGGGCATCCTGTTACCATAGCGCCGGGCGCGAGTCAGGTCCCTGCGACCGCACGTGCCTGTTACGGCCGAAATCTCCCATTGTCGGAACCGCAGGGCCTCGGTATCGTGACGGCGCGACAGTCTGTCCGATCGGACGATCGGGTCTCCAGGTCCCCTGGGCATCCGCGTCGGCCGCGCGGCGGCGCATCGATTTCCGCCGGGAAACGTCCATCGTCGAACGGCCGGCACGCGATGCGCGGCTGCGGATGTCGGGCGACATTGAGATCAACTCGAGGCCGTGCCCCGGCGCATCCGCGCCGGACCGGTGGTCGCGGACCCTCCCGTCTGGCCTGCTGCGAAGCGCCGTTCTCGGGTGATCACGGTTCGCGCCCCCGGCGGCTTCGGCAGGACAAGGACGCGCCGCAGCCCCGTCGGTCGCACGGGGTCGCTGGCAGCGTCGCCAGGGTTTGTACATGGCTAAAAGAATGCTGGTGGACGCCACCCATGCGGAAGAAACGCGGGTGGTGGTGCTGGACGGCAATCGGCTCGAGGAATTCGACTTCGAGACCGAAGCCAAGAAGCAGCTGAAGGGCAATATCTACCTGGCCAAGGTGACGCGGGTCGAACCCTCGCTCCAGGCCGCCTTCGTCGAGTATGGCGGGAACCGGCACGGCTTCCTGGCCTTCTCGGAAATCCATCCCGACTACTACCGGATCCCGATCGCTGACCGCGAGGCCCTGCTGGCCCGCCAGGCGCAGGAGGCCGAGGAGGCCGAGGCCGTCGAGGCGAAGCCGGCCGAGCCGGCGTCCCGCCGGCGCCGTGGCCGTGACCGCCGCCCGGCCCGCGCCGAGGCGGCCGAGACCGGCCCGAGCGAAGTGGTCGAAGCCATCGAGGTGACCGGCGACGGGATGGCGGGCGAGGTGATCGCCGCCGAGCCCGTCACCGAGGACGGCTTCGGCGAGACCCTGTCAACCGAGGGCGACAGCGGCCCGGTGGCCCTGCTGGCCCCGGCCGAGGCGCCGCGGGGCGACGACCCGGCGACGGCCGAGGGCGAGAATGGCAATGGCAACGGCCATGGTCACAGCCATGACGGCGAGCAGGAGCCGGGCGTCGAGGTGCTGGGCGGCGACGAGGCCGAGGAGGCCCGCGATCGCCGCTCGAAGCTGCCGAACTACCGCAACTACAAGATCCAGGAGGTCATCAAGCGCCGGCAGATCATGCTGGTGCAGGTGACCAAGGAGGAGCGCGGCAACAAGGGCGCCGCGCTGACCACCTACCTGTCGCTGGCCGGCCGCTACTGCGTGCTGATGCCGAACACGCCGCGCGGCGGCGGCATCAGCCGGAAGATCGCCAATCCCAAGGATCGCAAGAAGATGAAGGCGATCATGGATGACCTGGACGTGCCGGACGGCATGGCGGTCATCCTGCGGACAGCGGGGCTGGAGCGGACCAAGCTGGAGATCCGGCGCGACCTCGACTACCTGCTGCGGCTGTGGGATTCGATCCGGCAGACGACGCTGCAGTCGACCGCCCCCTGCGCCATCCATGAGGAGGCGGATCTGATCAAGCGGGCGATCCGCGACCTCTACTCGAAGGACATCGAGGAGGTCCAGGTTGCCGGCGAGGAGGGCTACCGCACCGCCAAGGACTTCATGCGCATGCTCATGCCGAGCCATGCCAAGAAGGTCCAGCCGTACCAGGACGAGAACGTCCCGCTCTTCCACCGCTTCAACGTGGAAGGCCAGATCGACGCGATGCACAGCCCGGTGGTGCAGCTGCGCTCCGGCGGCTACATCGTCATCAACCCGACCGAGGCGCTGGTCTCGATCGACGTCAACTCCGGCCGCTCGACCCGCGAGCGGAACATCGAGGAGACCGCGTACAAGACCAATCTGGAGGCTGCCGACGAGGTGGCCCGCCAGCTTCGCCTGCGCGATCTGGCCGGGCTGATCGTCATCGACTTCATTGACATGGAGGACGACCGCCACAACAAGGCGGTCGAGCACCGGCTGAAGGAGGCGATGCGGCAGGACCGCGCCCGCATTCAGATCGGCCGGATCAGCGCCTTCGGCCTGCTCGAACTGTCGCGCCAGCGGCTGCGCCCGAGCCTGATGGAGACGCATTTCGAGACCTGCGCCCATTGCGGCGGGCTGGGCATGACCCGGACCACCGGCTCGGCCGCCCTGTCGGTGCTGCGCGCGATCGAGGAGGAGGGCATCCGCAAGCGCGCCTCCGAGATCACCGTGCATGTCGCCACCGCCCTGGCGCTGTATCTGTTGAACCAGAAGCGCGACGCCCTGGCCGATATCGAGCGGCGCTACGGCGTGCGGGTGATGATCGAGGCCGATGACAGCCTGATCCCGCCGGCGCACCGGATCGAGCGTACCCGGGCCCGCAGCGCCGAGCTGCCGGCCCCGATCGCGCCGGTCGACAACACCGCCCGGATCATGGCCGAGACCGACGCCGCGCTGGAAGCCGAGGCGGAGGAGGCCGAGGACGAGGCAGAAGAGGTCGAAGAGGCCCGGGAGCCGCGCCAGCAGCAGCATCGTCCAGGACAGCCGCAGCAGCATCACGGCCAGCAGCAGGCCGATGGCGAGGGCCGCGGCCGTCGCCGCCGTCGCCGGCGCGGCCGGCGGCGCGGTGACGGTGAAGGCCATCGCGGCGACCAGCCCGCAGCCGTCGCGGCCGATGGCAGCTTCGGCTACGACCCGCGCGACGAAGGCGAGGAGGGCGGCGCCGAGGACCAGGCGGCCGAGCCGTTCACCCTCGAGGCCGCGGATGCCGCGAGCCACGCCGAGCCCGTCGAGGAGGCCGCTCCGCCGGCCGCCGAGCCAGCCATCGCCGCCCCGGTCGAAGCGGCCGAGCCGGCCCCCGCCGAGGCCGTGGCGTCCGAGGCGGCCCCGGCCGAGGACGACGCCAAGGCCCGACGCCGCGGCCGTCGCGGCGGCCGCCGCAAGAAGGCGGACGAGGAGGCCGAGCCGTTCGTGCTCGAGGCCGCCGACGCCGCCAGCCATGCCGAAGCCGTGACGGCGCCGGAGACGGTGGCGGCCGCCGAAGCCGTGGTCGCGCCCGCGCCGGCCCCGGCGGGAGCCGCACCGGCCGAGGAGGCGCCAGAGCGGGAGGGCCGGG
>NZ_JBCNNF010000536.1:0-3972 GCF_039594555.1 Inquilinus sp. | reverse complement strand
GCCTTCAGCGTGCGCAGGATCTCCTTCAGGTCGGCGCTGCGGTCGCGGCCGTCATGGCCGGTGCGCGGCTGCTGGCCGGCGCCGTCGTAGGCGGTGACCTTGACGTGGCAGGTGAAGGCGCTGGGCGCCATCACCCGGATGCCGTCGCGCCAGGTGCCGCCGACGAAGTTGCCGGTGTCCGGGCAGGTGCGGAACCAGGACGACCCGACCTTGTCCAAGAGCCCCTGGACGTGGCCGGGGTCGAAGGAGGCGCCGCCATGGTTCTCGATCAGCAGATGCACGCCGGTGTGCTCGGCCTCGGCCGCCAGCTCCTGGTAGCTCTCGACGATGCGGCCCAGCTCCTCCGCCGTGGTCGGCTCGCTGCCGCCGCTGTTGACGCGGATCGCCTCCGATCCCACGGCGCGGGCGACGTGGAACCACTGCTTCAACGCCTCCAGATCGGTGCGCCGGCGGTCGGGGTCGGCGGCGGAGATGTCGCCCATGTCGACGGCGATGTTGCGGACGCTGACGCCCGCCGCCTTGATCGCCTGGCGCAGCTCGTTGAGGTACGAGGCGCTCTGGCTCGGGAAGAAGGCGGAGCAGAGCTCGACCACCCCGAGCCCCAGCGCCTTGGTCGCGGCCGGCAGCTCCAGCTGCGTCATCGTCTTCTGGTGCAGGATCGGCTGGTGGTAGAGCCAGCCGGCGATGCCGAAGGTGTCCATCGGTGTCCTCTTGGTCAGAAGGTCGTGCGCAGCTCGACCGCCGCGCCGGTGCGGGCGGACTCGCTGCAGCGGACCATAATCTCGAGCGCGTGGCGGGCATGCTCGGCGCTGAGCACCGGCTGCGTGCCGTCGCGCACGCATTCCGCCAGGTGCTTGACCAGGATGGCGCGCTTCAGCGTCCGCCACTGGTCGTCCAGATCGCCCTCGGCCGGGTCCGGCTTCGGCAAGGTCCAGGCGTCATCCGCCGGGGCAGCGCCGAGCCGGTACAGCTCCAGCGGCGGCAGCGCCGGATTGTAGTGGTAGTTGTAAAGGTTCAGCGTGCCGGCCCGGCCGAAGATCTCGACATGCGGGCTGCGGGCGGCGTTGACGTTGTAGCTGCCGTCGACCACGGCGAAGGTCGACCCGCCGAAATCCAGCATCATCAGCGTGTTGTCGTCGGCCGTGACCTCGATCTCCAGCCCCGCGAAGGGGCCGGCGCGGACGCGGCGCACCGGCTCGGTGATGCCGGAGAAGGCGACGACCCGCTTGGCCGGGCCGAGCAGCCCGGTGATGTCGTGGATGCCGTAGACGCCCATGTCGAGCAGCGGGCCGGAGCCCTTCTGGTAGAACCAGGTCGGGTCCAGCGGCCAGGCCCCGGCCGCCGGCCCGCCATGCGAGCCGCGGACCCGGGCGAAGCAGGGCTTGCCGATCGCGCCCTCGGCGATCAGGCGCTTCGCCTCGACCCGGTTCTGGTACAGCAGGTTGGGCGGGGCGACGACGCATTTGAGGTTGCGCGCCGTGGCGATCGCGACCAGCTCGTCCGCCTCCTCCAGCGTACTGGCCAGCGGCTTCTCCAGCACCAGATGCTTGCCGGCCTCGAGGATCGTTTTCGAGGTCGAATAATGCAGCGGGATCGGCGTGAGGTTCACGACCAGGTCCAGATCCGTCCGCTCCAGCATCTCGTCCAGCGACTCATGGGCGTGCGGGATGCCGTGGTCGCGCGCCACCTGAGCCGCCCGGCCGGCCACCGGGTCGGCGATCGCGACCGTGGCGACCAGATCGGGGATCAGCGTCATCCCGGGCAGGAAGCCGCCCGACGCGGTGGCGATGGTCCCCGCCCCCAGGATCCCGGCACGCAGAACGCGATCGCTCACTTCACCCCTCCGTTCGACGGCACGAGACAGAATCAGGCGGCGGCGCGCTCGGCCTGCCGCAGCAGCTCGCCGAAATATTCGAGGAACAGCGTGGCCTGGGCGTCGACGAAGTCGCGGCCCTGGACCTCGTTCCGCTCGTTCAGCGCCAGATGGCAATATTCGAAGCAGACATAGCCGTCATAGCCGATCTCCTTCATCGCCCGGACGAAGGCCGGATAGTTCGGCACGTCCTCGCCGAAGCGGTACGGGTATTGCACCACCCGGCCCTTGGCATCGCGCTTGAACTCGCCCGAGCAGTGCGAATGCACCTGCAGGCCACGGCCGGCCAGGCACGCCTGGCGCATGTACTCGTCATCCTGGCGGGTCATCAGCGGCGCGTCGAGGCAGGCCATGAAGGCCGGCGAGCCGACCTCGCGCACCATGTCGATCACGTCCTGGTGGTGGCGGATCACCGGTCCGTGATTCTGCAGCGCCAGCACCACGCCCTGGTCCTCGGCGAAGCGGGCCAGCTCGCGGAAGGCGGCGCGGGCCTGCTGCCAGATCTCCAGCCGCGTGGTGTCGCGCCAGATCTCCTCCCAGCGCCGCCGGGCCACGTCGTAATGGGCCAGCCCGTCGGCGCGGTAGGTGACGCCGGGCCAGGCCAGGAACACGCGCAGGATCTTGGACCCCAGATCGGCGGTCAGGCGGATCTGCTCGCGCACCATCAGGATCTGCGGCTCGAGATGGTCCGGCACCGGGGTGGTGAAATCGTTGTTGGCGGCGACGGCGGCGATCTCGATCCCCTCGCCCGCCGCGATCCGCCGGATCTCCTGCCGCGCCGCGGCGTCGAGATCCATCGGGTTGCCGTGCGGCCGCTTGCCGTCGAGCTCGATGCCGGCGAAGCCGAGCTGCCGCGCCTTGCGGATCAGGTCGGGCAGCGACAGCGCCTCGCCACGATACCAGATGCCGGCATAGGACACGCTGTACAGGCCGAGCTTCATCACGCCCTCCCTTCCGGCGCCGGCCTCGGCCGGCGCTGCAATTTCATGTAACGAACTGCAATATTTTCACAACGCTGCCGTGAGTCCGATCGGCCGTCAATCGGATTCTGGAGCTGTGCTGATCTTTTCTGAAATGGAGCGCTGCAAGGTTTTGCAGAAAGCTTGCAGAAGCCCGGCCATCCATGATCTGGTGCGGCAGGCTCCCGTTCGGGCCGAGGATCCGGAATGACCGACCGCGTCACACTGTTCGACATCGCCCAGACTGCGGGCGTCTCCACCGCCACCGTGTCCCGGGTGATCACCGGCCGCGGGCCCGTGAGCGAGGAGATGCGGCGCCGGGTCGAGGCCGCCGCCGAGGCGCTGCAGGTCAATGTGGCCGACCGCGGTCGCGCCGGCGGGCGGCAGACCGGCACCATCGCCCTGGTGCTGAACCATCTCGACTGGCCGATCATCCCGGACTGGCTGGCGGCAGCGCATCGCGCTTTGGCCGGCTTCGGCTACAGCGCCATCGTCACCGCCTCGGAAGGCGGGTCGGCGGTGCGGCAGCACTGCACCCGGCTGATCATCGAGGGCCAGGTCGACGGTGCCATCTTCTACAGCCCGCAGGGCGAGACCTACACCGCGATCCTGGAGCAGCTGGGCATCCCCGACCCGCAGCACCATGGCCGCGGGTCGTTCTGCATCGACCTGCGGCGCCGCCGCGGCTTCTACGTGCTGGTCGACGAGGACCAGGTCGGCCGGCTGGCCGCCACCCATCTGGTCAGCGCCGGGGCCCGCAGCATCGCCATGATCGCGGGGCCGCAGGACGTCACGGTCAGCACCGCGCGGCAGAAAGCGTTCCTGGATGCTGTCGCCGCGCTGGGCCAGCCGCGCGACGGCATCCTGACCGAGGCGGCGAACAGCTGGACCTTCGACGGCGGCTATGCGGCCATGGGCGCGGTGCTGGCCCGCAACGACCGCGTCGACGGGCTGTTCGTGGCCAGCGACAACGCCGCCATCGGCGCGCTGCGCCTGCTGCATGAGCGCGGGGTGAAGGTGCCGGGCGACATGATCCTGGTCAGCGTCGACAACATGCTGGACGGCGCCTACAGCATCCCGTCGCTGACCACGATCGACATCCGCGTGCGCGACCGCGCCGAGATCGCGGTGTCCGAGCTG
>NZ_JBCNNF010000535.1:0-3985 GCF_039594555.1 Inquilinus sp. | reverse complement strand
GCCAGCCTGGCGCGGATCGGCATCAAGCTGCCCGCCTCCTCGTCCCGGCCCGGCGTGTTCGCCCTGCGCGGCACGGTGCAGGCCGGGTTGGACGGCACGGGGGTCGAGCGGATCGAACTGGCCGACCTGACCGCCGATCTCGGCGACATGCGCGCCGCCGGCGGCGTCACCGTGCTGCTGGCCGCGGTGCCGCGGGTCCAGGCGACGCTGGGCTTCAACCGCCTGGCCCTGGCCGACTGGGCCGGCGACAATGGCGATCCGGCGGCGCTGGCCGGGCGGCTGGCCGCGGTGCTGTCGCGCAAGGCCGCACTGCCGGTCGCCGGCACGCTCGACCTGTCGGTGGCGGCGCTGGCGGTGCGCGACGGGCTGGTGCGCGACCTGCGGCTGCAGGCGACGCTGGACCCGGCGCGGATCGGTATCACCCGCCTCGCCTTCGGCCTGCCGGGCGGCGGCTCGGCCGCGGCCTCCGGCGCCATCCGCCTCGACGGCGACCGGCCGGCGGCCGACCAGCTCTCGGTGCAGCTGGCGGCGGAGGACTTGCGCGGCGCGCTTGACTGGGCCGACATCGATCCGGGGCCGGTCCCGGCCACGGCGCTGCGCCGCGGCAGGATCGCCGGCACGCTCTCGGGCGACATCGCCAATCTGCGGGTGTCGGGCCTCGACGCCGATCTCGACGGCAACCGGCTGACCGGCGCCCTGACCTATGTCGGCGGCGACCGGCCGGGCCTCGGCGCCCGGCTGAAGCTCAGCCGGCTCGACATCGACGCCTACCGTCCCGCCGGCGCGCCGCCGCTGCGCGACCTGCTGCAATCCGATCCCGGGCTGCGCGGCCGGCTGCTGGCGATGCTGGCCGGGGCCGACATCAACCTCGACGCCACGGTCGACGCCGTCGCGGTCGACGGCGCCGCCTTCACCGGGCTGCGGCTCGAGGCGACGCTGGCCCAGGGCGGGCTGACCATCCATGGCGGCCGGGTCGAAGGGCCGGGCGGCAGCGGGCTCAGTCTCAACGGCGCCATCGGCCGGCTCGCCGCCGTCTCCGACATCGACCTGCAGGCTACGCTTGAGGCCCAGGACCCGCCGGCGCTGCTGCGGGCGCTGCGCCTGCACGGCGCGGTGCCGGCGCCGACGCCGGGGCCGGTCAAGGCCGCGCTGCGGCTGCGCGGCGACCCGGCCGCGCTGTCGCTCGACGGCTCGGTCGACGCGCTGGGTGGCTCGCTGGCGCTGGGCGGCAGCCTGTCCGACGCGGCGACGGCGCCGCATGCCGCGCTCGGCCTCCGCCTCACCCATCCGGACCTGCCGGGGCTGCTGCAGCGGGTCGGCGAAGGCGGGCTGGCGGCGCCCGATCTGGGCGGCATCGACCTCTATGCCGATGCCGACTGGTCGGGCGGCCGGCTGCGCCTCGACAACCTGCAGGGCACGGCCGGGCCCGTGTCGCTGGGCGGAAAGGCCGAACTCGACCTCGGCGCGCCGCGGCCGCGGCTGACCGTGTCGCTGCGCAGCACGGCGCTGCCGCTGGACCGGCTGCTGGCCGGGCTGGCGCCGTCCGGCGATGCCGCCGGCCAGTGGCCGGCGCGGCCCTTCGACCTGTCGGGCCTGGCCCGGATCGACGGCAATCTCGACCTCGACGCGGCGGCGATCTCGCTGGCGGGCTGGACGCTGGACCAGCCGGAGCTGCACGCCCGGCTCGACCCGTCCGGGCTGACGCTGGACCGTCTTTCCGCCGGCGTCGCCGGCGGCCGGATCGGCCTGAACGGCCGGATCGACTGGCCCCAGGGCGATGCGGCGGTGCCGCGCTGGTCCGGCCATGCCGACTTGGTCGATGCCGACCTGGCCCAGATCCTGAAGCTGTCGGCCGGGCCCCAGGGTCTGGCCGGCCGGCTGGATCTCGGCCTCGACGCCGCCTCGGCCGGCAACAGCGTCGCCGGCCTAGTCTACGGGCTGGGCGGCAAGGGGCTGGTGGCGGTGCGCGACGCCACGCTGACCGGCATCGACCTCGCCGCGGCCGGGCGCCTGCTGTCCGATCCGGGGCTGCCGGGGGCCTTCCTCGAGGGGTTGCGCGCCGCCTTCGCCGGCGGCAGCACCGCGGTGCCGGCGATCAACGCCACCTTCGCCATCGCTGACGGCACGGCGGCCTCGACCGATCTGCGCCTCGCCACCGACACGGCGGTGGGGACGGGGGGCTTCACCCTCGACCTGCCGCGCTGGCGCCTCGACCTCGGCGTCGATGTCGCCTTCCGGGCCCATCCCGACGTGCCGGCGGTGGGGCTGCGCTTCGACGGCACGCCCTCCGCCCCGGTGCGGCGGCTGGAGACCAGGGCGCTGGAGGAGTGGGCGGCCGCGCGCGCCGCGGCGAAGCCGGCCGAGCCGGCACCGGAGGCTCCGCCCGCTCCGGTCCCGGCCTCACCGGCAGAGCCGCCGCCCGGCCCCTGAACAGGTCGGCCGGGGCTGCTGCTATCCGGCGAAGTGGCTGCCGGGCAGGCCGCGGCCGGCGTCCTTGATCGCGAACAGCCCGCCGGCCAGCGGGTGCTGCTGCAGCGCCCCCTCCGACATGCCGCTGCGGGCCGTGGTGACGTAGAGCGTGGTCAGGCCGGGGCCGCCGAAGGCGCAGCTGGTGACATGCGGCGCCGGGATGGCCACGGCGCGGTCCAGCGTGCCGTCGGGGCGGAAGCGGCTGACCCGCGACCCGCCCCAATGCGCCACCCACAGATGGCCGTCGCGGTCGACCGTCATGCCGTCCGGGACGCCGTCATCCTCGGCGAAGATCACGAAGGGGCGGCGGTTCGAGATCGCGCCGCCGGCCAGGTCGAGGTCGTAGGCATAGACCACCCGCCGCTCCGAATCCGCCTCGTACAGGAGGCGGCCATCGGGCGAGAAGGCGGGGCCGTTGGTGACGATGTAGCCGTCATCCACGCGCTGCCAGCGATGGTCGGGGTCCAGCCGGTAGAAGGCGCCGGTCGGCTCGGCGCAGCCGAACTCCACGGTCCCGGCCCACAGCCGGCCCATCGGGTCGACCTTGCCGTCGTTGAAGCGGTTGCCCGGCCGGTCCGGCTCCGGATTGCCGATCGGCGTCATCCGGCCTTCGGGCAGGTCGATCAGGTGGAAGCCGCTGCGCAGCCCGGCCACCAGCCCGCCGCGCCGGCGCGGCGCGATGAAGCCGATCGGCTCCGGCATCGGCCATTCCGCCTTCGCCCCGGTCGCCGGGTCGTAGCGCAGGATGCGCGGCTGCAGGATGTCGACCCAGTAGAGCGCCTGCTCCTCGGCCAGCCACAGCGCCCCTTCGCCCAGCGTCGTCCCGGCCGCCCAGATGCAGACCGCGTCCTGACCCATCGCCGTTCCTTCCCGCGTTACGCGGCGGGCTGGATCGCCCGCCGCTCTATGACAAAGACCGGGGGCGCGGCCGCGCCCCGGGCGGCGATTGTGGTCAGAAATGCCCCGGGGTCCAGTCCGGCGTGTCGGCCCCGGCCGCCTTGCGCAGCGCCTCCAGCAACTCCGGCGACGGCCGGCTGGTGACCCGCAGCTTCTGTTGCCGCTGGAACGAGGCGATGGCGTTGCGGGTCTGGCGGCTCAGCTTGCCGTCGGTCGGGCCGGCGTCGAAGTTCATCATCGTCAGCAGCTGCTGGATCTCCCGGACCTGCGCGTCGCCGGCGGGGACGGCCGGGGCCGCCGGTTCCGCCGGCGGGGCGGCCGTCGCGGGGGCCGCGGCCGTCTGCGGCGCCGGGGCCGGCCGTTCGGCCGCGGGCGGTGCCGCGATCCGCTCCTGCCGCGGCTGCCGCGAGGCGGGCGGCGGGGAGCCGGGAGCCCGGCCCTCCGGCACGTCAGACGGCTCCGCGGCCGGCGCCGGCGCCTGTGCCGTCGCGGTCCGCTCCGACCGGGCGGCGGGCGGCGGAGAGCCCGGGGCCCGGCCTTCCGGCACATCCGCTGGCTCGGCGGCCGCCGGCTTCGCCGCGGCGGCCGGGGGACGGGCCTCCGGCGTGGCCGCCCGCGG
>NZ_JBCNNF010000534.1:0-3989 GCF_039594555.1 Inquilinus sp. | reverse complement strand
GCCGGCCAGCAAGACCTCCGGCCAGGAGAACTTCCCGGTGGGGTCCTGGCTGCTGCCCAAGCGCCACCGGCCGCATATCGCCACCTTCTACCGCTTCGCCCGCGCCGCCGACGACATCGGTGACGATACCGACCTGCCGACGGCGGAAAAGCTGGCCCGGCTCGACGCGCTGGATGCCGGGCTGGTCCATGGCGGGCCGGAGGCCGCGGCCCGGATGCGCGCCTCGATCGCCGCCACCGGTGTCGGGCTGGTGGACTGCCGCGACCTGCTGGTCGCCTTCCGCCGCGATTCCGAGAACCGCAGCTGCCGGACCTGGGACGACCTGATCGACTACTGCCGCTATTCGGCCAACCCGGTCGGGCGCTATCTGCTGCGGCTGCACGGCCAGGCCGAATCGACCTTCCCGGCCGGCGACGCGCTGTGCACGGTGCTGCAGATCCTGAACCACCTGCAGGATTGCGGCGACGACTGGCGCAAGCTGCGCCGGATCTATGTGCCGACCGACTGGATCGACGCGTCCGGCGGCATCGACCGTTTCTTCGCCGCGGACGAAGCCGGCGCCCGGCTGCGCCGGCCGGTGATCGACCGCTGCCTCGACATCGTCGACGCCCTGCTCGACACCGCCAGCACCCTGCCCGGCCAGCTGACCTCCCGCCCGCTGGCGGCGGAGGTCAGCGTCATGCTGTGGCTGGCCCGGAAGCTGGCGGCGCGGCTGCGCCGGGGCGACCCGATCCTGACGCGGGTGGCGCTGAGCAAAGCGGATTTCGCCCGCGCGCTGCGCCCCGGCCTGTCGGTGATGGCCTTCGGCGCCAAGACGCTGGACGATGCCGCGCTGGTGCGGATGGCGGTGTTCCGGGCCAAATCCTCCTTCGCCTCCGGCATGCGCATCCTGCCGCCCGACGGACGCCGCGCCATCTACGCCGTCTACGGCTTCTGCCGTCAGGTCGACGACATCGCCGATTCCAGCGCGTCGGTGGCGGAGAAGACCGCCGAGCTGCAGGCCTGGCGGCAGCGGCTGGACCGGATCTTCGCCGGCCGGGGCGAGGACCCGCTGGACCGCGAGCTGATCTGGGCCATCCGCCGCTTCGACCTGCCGCGCGCCGAGTTCGACGGCATGCTGGACGGCATGACCATCGACGCCGCCGCCGAGGTGCGCATCGCCGACCGCGCCGGGCTGGCGCATTACGCCCGATGCGTCGCCGGCACCGTCGGGGTCATGGCGGTCAAGATCTTCGGCTGCCCGGACAAGGCCAGCGAGGCCTTCGCCGTGGCCCAGGGCGAGGCGCTGCAGCTGACCAACATCCTGCGCGATGTCGACGAGGATGCCGGGCTGGGCCGGCTGTATCTGCCGGAAAGCTGGCTGCGCGAGGCCGGGATCCCGACCGACGCGCCGATTCCGACCATCGCCGCCGACCCGCGCATCGCCCAGGTCTGCGCCCGACTGGCGGCCGAGATCCAACCGCTCTACGCCGCCCTGCCCGGGCTGATGCCGCCCGGCACGGCGAAGCGGATGAAGGCGGCGCTGATCATGCAGCACAGCTATCGCCGGATCTTCGAGAGGCTGCAGGCCCGCGGCTATGCCGACCGGTCGGTGCGGCCGCGCCTGTCGAAGCGCGAGAAGATCGGCATCCTGCTCTCGGTCCTGCTGAAATGACCGTCCATGTCATCGGCGGCGGGCTGGCCGGCCTTGCCGCCGCGGTCGAGCTCGCCCGCACCGGCGTCCCGGCGGTGGTGTACGAGGCCACGCCCCGCCCCGGCGGCCGCTGCCGCGCCTTCCACGAGCCGGCGCTGGACCGGGTGATCGACAATGGCAACCACCTGGTGCTGTCGGGCAACCGCAACGTCCGCCGCTATCTCGACCTGATCGGCGCCGGCGATCGGCTGGCGGCCCCGGCCCGGCCGGGCTTCCGCTTCGTCGACCTGGAGCGGAACCGCGAGTTCACGGTGCGGCCGAACCGCAGCCGGCTGCCCTGGTGGGTGCTGTTCGCCGGGCGCCGGGTGCCCGGGACCCGGCCGCGCGACTACGTCGCGCTGCGCCGCCTGTCCAAGGCCGGGCCGGAGGACACGGTGGCCGGCGTGGTGCCGCCGGGCGAGCTGTATCGCTGCCTGATCGAGCCCCTGGCCGTCTCCGCCCTCAACACCCCGGCCGACGAGGCCTCGGCCCGCGGCCTGTGGGCGGTGGTGGAGCAGACCCTGGCCAAGGGCGGTGCCCAGACCATCCCGCTGATCGCCCGCACCGACCTTGCCGACACCTTCATCAACCCTGCGCTGGACTTCCTGCACCGGCACCGGGTGACGGTGCGGACCGGCATGCGGGTCAAGGCGCTGGAGTTCGAGGACGACCGCATCGTCGCGCTGGAGCTGGACCAGGGCACCCTGCCCCTGGCACCGGACGACCAGGTGGTGCTGGCGGTGCCGCCGGCCATCGCGGCGCGGCTGGTGCCGGGGCTGACGCCGCCGGAGGCGGACGAGCCGATCGTCAACGGCCATTTCGCCATCCCGTTCAAGGAGGAGCCGCACGACATCGCCGGCATCGTCGGCGGCACCGCCCATTGGGTGTTCCGCCGCCCCGGCATCGCGAGCACCACGGTCAGCGCCGCGCGCGGCCTGGTGGACGCGCCGGCGGAGGAGCTGGCGACGCTGCTCTGGGCCGATGTGGTGCGGGCCTTCCCGGACCTGGTCGGGCCGCTGCCGGCCTACCGCATCATCAAGGAAAAGCGGGCGACGATCCGCCAGACCCCAGCCGACGAGGCCCGGCGGCCGGGCTGCCCGACGCCCTATCCCAATCTGTGGCTGGCCGGCGACTGGACCGCCACCGGCCTGCCGGCGACGATCGAGGGCAGCCTGCTGTCCGGCTTCCGCGCCGCCGACCACGTCCGCGCCGCCGGGGCCTCGAACGACAAGGTCAGGGCCCGCCCGAAAAAGCGGCTGGCGTGAAATAGAACCGTCATGGCGAGGCGCGCAGCGCCGTGGCCATCCGGGGCGGCTCGCACCGGCCCCTGGATGGCCACGCCCCTCCGGGACTCGCCATGACGAGAAGGTTCGGGAACTGATCTCCCAGGCCGCCGATATCAGGCCGCGAGCATCTCGTGGACGAGCGGCATGACCTTGCTGCCGAAGAGCTCGATGCTGCGCATCAGCTTGTCGTGCGGCAGCGGCCCGGCACTGTATTTGAGCTGGAAGCGTACGGCGCCGAGCGCGGTGACGGTCGCGGCGATCTTGCGGGCCACGGTCTCGGGCGACCCGACATAGAGCGAGCCGTGCTCGGCCTCGCGCTCGAACTCGCCCTGCCCCATCGGCGGCCAGCCGCGCTCCGCCCCGATCTTGTCGCGCATCTTCTTGTAGTCGGGGAACAGCTCCTGCCGCGCCTGGGCGTCGGTGTCGGCGACATAGCCGGGCGAATGGACGCTGATCGGCTGCACCGGCCGGCCCAGTTGCTCGAAGGCGCGGTGATACAGGTCGACATAGGGGCGGAAGCGCTTCGGGTCGCCGCCGATGATGGCCAGCGCCAGCGGCAGGTCGTAGCGGGCGGCGCGGACCACCGATTCCGGGCTGCCGCCGACGCCGATCCAGGTCCTCAGCCGACGGGTGCCCTCGACCGGCGGGAACACGCTCTGGTTGCGCAGCGGCGGGCGGACGCTGCCCTGCCAGCTCACCGGCTCCTGCTTCAGCAGCGCCGCGAACAGGTCCAGCTTCTCCTCGAACAGCGTCTCGTAGTCGCTGAGCTCGTAGCCGAACAGCGGGAAGGATTCGGTGAAGGAGCCGCGGCCGAGGATCACCTCGGCCCGGCCGTTCGACGCCGCGTCCAGGGTCGAGAAGCGCTGGAACACGCGGATCGGGTCGTCGGAGCTGAGCACGGTGACGGCCGAGCCGAGATGGATCTGCGTCGTGCGCCCGGCGATCGCCGCCAGCAGCACCTCGGGCGCGGAGACGGCGAAATCGGCGCGGTGATGCTCGCCGACGCCGAAGAAGCCGATGCCCAGCTGGTC
>NZ_JBCNNF010000533.1:0-3991 GCF_039594555.1 Inquilinus sp. | reverse complement strand
AGCGGAACGGGCCGATGCCGCGGCAGAACAGCGGGCGGATGTAGGCCGGCACGAAGCCGGGGAAGTCGAAGGCGTTCTCGACGCCGACATCCTGCGCCATCTGGCGGATGTTGTTGCCGTAGTCGAGGGTCGGGATGCCCATGGCGTGGAAGTCCAGCATCGCCCGGACATGGGCGGCCATGCTCTCCTTCGCCGCGCGGACAACGCCCTCGGGATCGGTCTGGCGGCGGGTCTCGGCCTCGGCCCAGCTCCAGCCCGCCGGCAGATAGCCGTTCAGCGGGTCATGCGCCGAGGTCTGGTCGGTCACCGCGTCCGGGCGCCAGGACGGGTCGGCCTTGGCGCGGCGTACGATCTCCGGGAAGATCTCGGCGGCGTTGCCCAGCAGGCCGACCGAGACGGCGCGTCCCTGGGCCTTCGCCTCGTTCACGATCGCCATCGCCTCGTCCAGCGTCTCGGCCTTGCGGTCGACATAGCGGGTGGCCAGGCGGCGCTCGATCCGGCTGGCCTGGCACTCGACCGCGATCATCGAGGCGCCGGCCATGGTCGCGGCCAGGGTCTGGGCGCCGCCCATGCCGCCGAGGCCGCCGGTCAGGATCCAGCGGCCCTTCAGGTCGCCATTGTAGTGCTGGCGGCCGACCTCGGCGAAGGTCTCGTAGGTGCCCTGGACGATGCCCTGGCTGCCGATATAGATCCAGGAGCCGGCCGTCATCTGGCCGTACATCATCAGGCCCTTTGCCTCGAGCTCGCGGAAATGCTCCCAGGTGGCCCAGTGCGGCACCAGGTTGGAGTTGGCGATCAGGACGCGGGGCGCGTCGGTGTGGGTGCGGAACACGCCGACCGGCTTGCCGGACTGCACCAGCAGCGTCTCGTCCGGCGCCAGGTCCTTCAGGCTCCGGACGATGGTGTCGAAGGACTGCCAGTTGCGAGCCGCCTTGCCGATGCCGCCATAGACCACCAGCTCGTCCGGATTCTCGGCCACGTCGGGGTCGAGGTTGTTCATCAGCATCCGCATGGCGGCTTCGGTCTGCCAGGTCCGGCAGCTCAGCTCCGGCCCGTGCGGCGCCCGGATGACGCGGCGGTTGGTGGCGGTCGTCACGGCAAGGCCTCCCTCTTGGCTGAATTGGTATAGGGTTGTATATACAAGTGGCGCGATGACGACAAGGGCCTCATGATGAGGCCGGGAACCGTGTGATGGACGCCTACCGATGACGCTGCTGCTCGACGAGCCGCTGCCGCTGTACCGCAAGGTCAAGGCCATGATCCTGCGCTCGATCGAGACCGGGGAGTGGCCGGAGAACGGGCGCGTGCCGTCGGAGAACGAGCTGGTGAAGTCGCTCGGCATCAGCCGGATGACGATCCACCGGGCGCTGCGCGAGCTGACCGAGGCCGGGGTGCTGGTGCGGGTGCAGGGCGTCGGCACCTTCGTCGCCGGGGCCAAGCCCGAGGCGCCGCTGATGGAGATCCGCAGCATCGCCGACGACGTCCGCGCCCGCGGCCACGCCCACAGCGCCACCGTGGTCCTGCTGCGGTCCGAAGCCGCGACGGTCGAGACGGCGGCGCGGCTGGAGGTGGCGGAGGGCACCGCCCTCGCCCATTCGATCCTGATCCATCACGAGGACGGTGTGCCGATCCTGCTGGAGGACCGGCTGGTGCGGCTCGATGCGGCGCCGCATTACCTGGCGCAGGATTTCACCCGGATCACGCCGCACGACTATCTGATGCAGGCGGCGCCGATGCCCGACGGCGAGCATGTGGTCGAGGCGGTGCTGGCCGAGCCGTGGGAGCGCGAGCATCTCAGGATCGGCCGGCACGAGCCCTGCCTCTTGATCCATCGCCGCACCTGGGCGGCGGGCCGGCTGGTCAGCGTGGCCCGCCTGCTGTTCCCCGGCTCGCGCTACCGCATCGGCGGGCGCTTCACCAGCCGGCCGGCGCCGGGCTGAGCGCCCGCCGCTCGATCTCGCGGTCGAGCCGGGCGGCGAGGGCGTCGCTGACCCCGGTCATCGGCAGCCGGACCTCCGGGCTGTCGATCAGGCCGGTGCGCCAAAGCCAGTGCTTGATCGGCGCCGGGCTCGGCTCGGCGAACAGCAGCCGCGGCAGCTCCGACAGGTCCCGCCAGGCGGCGAGGGCGCCGGGCTGGTCGCCGGCCAGGAGCCGGGTGCGGATCGCGGCGAAGGAAGCGGTCTCGACATGGGCCGAGGCCAGGATGCCGCCATCGGCGCCTTGGGTCAGGGCGGTGTAGAACAGCGCGTCCTCGCCGGTCAGCACCGAGAAGCCGGCCGGCCGGTCGCGCAGCAGCTCGAAGGACTGGCGGGCATCGGCGCAGCAATCCTTGACCCCGGCGATGTTCGGCCGCTCGGCCAGCCGCAGCATCGCCTCGTTGCCCAGGTTGACGCCGGTCCGGTAGGGGATGTTGTAGATCAGGATCGGCCGGTCGGTCGCGTCGGCCAAAGCGGCGAAGTGGCGCTCCAGCCCTTCCTGCGACGGGCGGACATAGTAGGGGCAGGCGATCAGGTATCCCTGGATCGGCCAGGCGGCGGTGCGGTCGAGCTCCTTCACCAGCTTGCGCGTGTCGCTGCCGGACAGGCCGAGATACAGCGGCCGCGTCCACTCCTCGGCCGCGATCGCGACCAGGCGCTCGGTCTCCGCGGCGTCGAGCGTCATGCCCTCGCCGGTGGTGGCGGCGAGGATCAGGCCGTCGACCGGGCCGGCGGCGTAATGCCGGAGCAGCCGGCGCAGTGAGGCCTCGTCGAGCGCGCCGTCGCGGAACGGGGTGATCAGCGGCAGCCAGAGGCCGGTCGGGGCGGGGAGGGGCATGGTTCGTCTCCTGGGTGGGGCCGGAGACGGGGAGGGCGCAGAGACGACAAGACCCCGTCCGAACCGGCGGGGTCTGGTGGATCCTGGCGCGCGCGGCGGGTTACCGCGGGCAGCGATCTCCGGTCCCCGCAAGCGGGGCCTTTTTGGCTTTCGCGACGAGGGTGCGGCCGGAGATCATGGCCGGACAGTCGCCCGCCGCCGGCGCGGCTGTCAAGTCGGCATCTCCCAGGTCCTGAGCCAGGCCTCGACCGGGCCGAGGTCGAAGGGCGCCTCGCCCTCGCGGCCGATCGGCAGGAGGGGCCGGATCGCCCGCCAGGGATCGCGCAGGCCCTGGCCCAGCCCGTCCGCCGGCAGGTCGCGGCGGGCGATCGCCCAGGCGGCGACCGCGGCCTCCACCGCCACCGCGGTCCAGGCGGCGTCGAGCTGGCGCTCGGTCTCCTCGACCGCGAAGGGCGCCATGCCGCCGACATCCTCGACCCCGTCGCAGACCTGGCCGCGATACTGCAGCGACACCGGCTGGGCGGCGATGCGGGCGGCGGCGACCTTGGCCGCGGCGATGTGACCGAGATTGAGGAACTGCACCCCGCCGGCCGCGCCGGCCTCGGCCGCCAGCCCGGCGGGCAGGCCGCTGAAGGACGGCCATTGCAGCTTGTGCACCCGCTCGCCCGAGGCCTCGATGGCCTTGCCGAGCGCCAGGCGCAGCGCGTCCAGCGCCACCGCCAGCAGCGTCGTCTCCATGCTGCCATGCGACACCGCGGCGCCGGTGGCGCGGTCGATCAGCGGGTTGTCGGCGACGGCGTTCAGTGCGCCCTCCCATGCCTCCCACGCCCAGGCCAGGGCGGTGCGGGCGGCGCCGTGGATCTGCGGCGCGCAGCGGAAGCTCAACGGGTCCTGCAGCAGGCGCGGGACGCCGGGCTGCCAGAGAGTGCTGTCCGCCAGCAGCCTGCGCCGCGCCTGGCCCGAGGCGGCGTGGCCGGCCTGGGGATGGGCGCGCTCCACCGGCTCCGACCAGGCGCCGGGATTGCCGCGGAAGCCTTCCAGCGCCAGCGCGGCGGCGAGGTCGAGCGCGTCGAGCAGCCGCTTCGCCTCGGCCAAAGCCAGGGCGCCGGCGGCGAGGGTGAGGGCGTTGCTGTTCAGCAGCGACATCGCCTCCTTCGCCGCCAGCCCGTCGAGCGGC
>NZ_JBCNNF010000532.1:0-4001 GCF_039594555.1 Inquilinus sp. | reverse complement strand
GAACAGCTCGCGCAGCGGCTCGACCAGGGCCAGCTTCATCCGCTCCGGCAGGCCGCCGACATTGTGGTGGCTCTTGATCGTCACCGACGGGCCGCCGGTGAAGGACACGCTCTCGATCACGTCAGGGTACAGCGTGCCCTGGGCCAGGAAGCGGGCGCCGTCGATCTTCTCGGCCTCGGCGTCGAACACCTCGACGAAGGCGGCGCCGATGATCTTGCGCTTCTGCTCCGGGTCGGTGACGCCCTCGAGCCGGCCGAGGAACAGGTCCGACGCGTCGACATGCACCAGCGGGATGTTGTAGTGGCCGCGGAACAGCGACACCACCTGCTCCGCCTCGCCCGAGCGCATCAGCCCGGTGTCGACGAAGATGCAGGTCAGCTGGTCGCCGATCGCCTCATGGATCAGCACCGCCGCCACGGCGCTGTCGACGCCGCCGGACAGGCCGCAGATCACCTTGCCGTCGCCGACCTGGGCGCGGATCTTCTTGATCTCGGCGTCGCGGAAGGCGGCCATGGTCCAGCTGCCTTCGCAGCCGCAGACATGGTGGGTGAAGTTGCGCAGCAGCTGCGCGCCGTGCGGGGTGTGCACCACCTCCGGATGGAACTGCACGCCGTAGTAGCGGCGGGCATCGTCGGCGATCGCGGCATAGGGCGCGTTCTCGCTGGTGGCGACGATGCGGAAGCCGTCCGGCAGGCGGGTGACGCGGTCGCCATGGCTCATCCACACCTGCTCGCGCGCGCCGACCGCCCAGGCGCCGTCGAACAGGGTGCAGTTCTCCTTGACGTCCAGCCAGGCGCGGCCGAATTCGCGGTGGTGCCCCGCCTCCACCGCGCCGCCCAGCTGCTCGCACATGGTCTGCTGGCCGTAGCAGATGCCCAGCACCGGCAGGCCGAGCTCGAACACCAGCTGCGGCGCGCGCGGCGAGTTTTCCTCGGTCACCGAGGCCGGGCTGCCGGACAGGATAATGCCGCGCGGATCGAAGGCGCGGATGCGGTCGTCGCCGGCCTGGTTGAACGGCCAGATCTCGCAATAGACGCCGGATTCGCGGACCCGGCGGGCGATCAGCTGGGTGACCTGGCTGCCGAAATCGAGAATGAGGATGCGGTCCGGCGACGGCGTGGCGGTCGGGGCGGGCATGGCAACTCCGGGGTCGGGCGGTGGGACGGAGCTTTACCCTCCCCCCGCCCGCAGGACAAGCGATGCGGCCCGCGCCCGGCGCGCAACGTCCATGCGCGGATGACGGTTCGGTGACGGCGAGGGGCTACGCCAGCGCCAGCACGACGATGACGATGACCAGCACCAGCTGCGCCCCGGCGATCCACAGCAGCCGGGTGCGGAACGGCTCCTTCCGCGTCTTGTGGCGCAGCAGCCGCTGGCCGGCGATGGCGCCGGGCGTGCCGCCGATCGCCGCCACGGCCAGCAGCGTGCGCTCCGGGATCCGCCGCCGGCCGGCCACGGCGCATCCCTTGTCCCAGGCGAACAGGGCGAACGCGGCCAGGCTGGCGGCCAGCAGATACAGCACCAGGGCGGTCTTCATGCGGCCGGCGGGATGGCTCGGTCGAAGCGGAAGGCGCTCTCGGCCAGCACCGCACCGCCGAAGCGCTCCAGCCGGTCGGCATAGGGCTCGCCGCCGAGATGGCGGTAGAAGCCGGTGGCGCGGAAATTGGCGGTGAGGGCCCAGAGCATGAAGGGGGTCATGCCGCGCTCGGCGAACCAGGCGGACGCGGCCGCCATCAGCGCCCGGCCATGGCCCTTCCCCTTGGCGCGATCGAGCAGGTAGAGGGCATAGATCTCGCCCCAGCCATAGCCGGGCGCGCCGCGGGCCCGGCCGCACATCGCGAAGCCGACGGGTGTCGCCCCGCCGGCCGGGGTCGGGCCCAGCGCCAGGAAGGTCGCGGTGCCGTCCTCATAGGCCAGCGACCGCTCATGGCCACGCTCGCGCTGGGTCACGGTCATGCGGTCGAGATACTCGTCCGGCACCAGGCCGCGATAGGTCTCCTGCCAGGCCTGGACATGGATCCGCGCGATCGCCGGCGCATCGGCCAGGATCGCGCGGCGGATCATTCGTCCTCGCCCGCCGCGGCCTCGGCCGCGTCGGCGGCGGCATCGGCCGCCTCCGCCTTCGGCCCGCGCTCCAGCACCGCGACGAAGAAGCCGTCGGTGCCGTTGGCGGCGGGCGACAGGCGCAGCATGCCGCTGGTCGGCGCCTCACCGGTGCCCACCGCCTCGTCCCACACCGTCTCCACCGGCACCAGCCGGTAGTCCGGGTGGCCGGCCAGGAAGCCCTCGACCTGCGCCTCGTTCTCCTCGCGCAGCAGCGAGCAGGTGGCGTAGATCACCCGGCCGCCGTCGGGCTTGGCCAGGCGGGCGGCGCTGTCCAGGATCTCGCGCTGCACGCCGAGCAGCCGCTCCAGGTCCATCGGCCGCCAGCGGGCGTCCGGGTTGCGGCGCCAGGCGCCGGTGCCGCTGCAGGGCGCGTCGATCAGCACCCGGTCGAACTTGCCACGCTGCTTCTTCACCCAGCGGTCGCGCTCGTTCTCCAGGAGGCGCGGCTCGACATTGTCGATGCCGGCGCGGCGCAACCGCTCCTTGCCGCGGTCGAGCCGGCCCTTGGACACATCGCAGGCCACCACCCGACCCTTGCCCTTCATCCGCGCGGCGATGGCCAGCGCCTTGCCGCCGGCGCCGGAGCAGAAATCCACCACCTGCTGGCCCGGCCGGGCGTCGACCAGCAGGGCGATCAGCTGCGAGCCCTCGTCCTGCACCTCGATCAGGCCGGACTGGAAGGCCGGGTGGCGGCCCAGCTGCGGCCGCCCCTTGACCCGGATGCCCAGCGGCGACAGCGGCGTCGCCGCCACGTCGAGCTTGCCGGCGGCCAGGGTCTGCACCACCTCGTCGCGGGTACCGCGCAGCTCATTCACTCGCAGGTCCAGCGGGGCCTGGTCCAGCAGCGCCGCGACCTCGGCCTCGTAGCGGTCGCCGAAATTCTGCTCCAGCGAGGCGGCGGCCCAGTCCGGGATCTCGCTGCGCACCGGCTTCGGCATGTCGGGATGGTCGAGCGGCTGGCCGGCAGTGGCCTTGACCAGTTTGTCCTCCGGCCCGTCCAGCGGGATCGGGGCGTAGGTCTCGCCGGAGAACAGCCGGCCCATATCCTTGATGGCGACGCCCTCGGCCAGGGTCAGCTCGGCGATCACCCGGTTGCGCGGCGTGTCCTCGGCCTCGACCCGGGCCAGCCACCAGCCCAGCCGGGCGTGGTGACGCAGCACGGCGTAGACGCGGGCGGCGATCTCGCTGCGGTCCTTCGAGCCGATGAAGCGGCGGGTGCGGAAATAGGCCGAGACCAGGGCGTCGGCGGGGCGGTTCTCGATGCCGAGGCGCTCGAGAATGTCGATCGTGGCCTGGATGCGGGCGGAGGGGGTCATGGTCCGGAGCGTAGCAGGAAAACGCGCCTTCTACCGCGCTTCCGCCGTGGCTGCCAGCTTTTGACGGGAAGCGCGGGCGAGCTATGCGCCGCCGGTATCAGGCCGTGGCCCGCAGCCCGGCCTGCCATTCCTCGCGCACCTCGGCCTCAGGGTCCTCGGAGCGTGCCGTTGCCAGCCGCCGCAGCCCCTGCGATCCCAGCAGCCGGCCGAGAGCCCAGACCGCGGCCCCACGGACCAGAGGCGAGGCGTCGTCCAGCAGCGGCTCCACCGCCTGCGCCAGCGCCCGGTCGGCGCTGTTGCCGATCGCGACCAGCACGTTGCGCAGGAAGCGGTCGCGGCCGATGCGCTTGATCGGCGAGCCGGAGAAGGCGGCGCGGAAGCCGGCGTCGTCGAAGCGCAGCAGCGACACCAGAACCGGGCCGTTCAGCTCCGGCCGCGGCGCCAGCGCCACCTCGCGCCCCACGGCGGCGAACTTGTTCCAGGGGCACGCCGCCAGGCAGTCGTCGCAGCCATAGATGCGGTTGCCCAGCAGCGGCCGCAGCTCGCGCGGGATCGGCCCCTTGTGCTCGATCGTCAGGT
>NZ_JBCNNF010000531.1:0-4007 GCF_039594555.1 Inquilinus sp. | reverse complement strand
CTGGGCCTCCGGCGGCCCGGCGATGCTGGCCTATCACGACCGCGACTGGGGCACGCCGGAGCGCGACGACCGCGCCCTGTTCGAGAATCTCAGCCTGCAGGGCACCCAGGCCGGCCTGTCCTGGCGCCTGGTGCTGGAGCGGCGGGAGAACTACCAGCGCGCCTTCCACGGCTTCGATATCGCCCGGGTGGCGGCGATGACGGATGCCGAGATCGACGCGCTGCTGGCCGATGCCGGGCTGATCCGCAACCGGGCCAAGCTGAACGCGGTGCGCACCAACGCCCGGGCGGCGCTGGCGGTGATCGCCTCCGAGGGCGGCCTGGGGCGCTACCTCTGGTCCTTCGTCGGCGGCCAGCCGCTGGTCAACCGCTGGACCGTCCATGCCGAGATGCCGGCCACCAGCGAGATCTCCGACCGGATGAGCCGCGACATGAAACGCCGCGGCTTCGTCTTCGTCGGCTCCACCGTCTGCTACTCGCTGATGCAGTCGGCCGGGCTGGTCAACGACCACATGGTCGGCTGTTTCCGGCATCCGGAGTTCGGGCGGTAGGGGCCGCCCCCTCACCCTCCCATTCGCCGACGCGAATGGGCCCCTCCCTCTCCCCAAGGAGAGGGAAGCAGGGCGGCGCCTCTTCACCTCTCCTTGGGGAGAGGTCGAAATCGCGCAGCGATTTCGGGTGAGGGGGGCCCAGCCCCTACTTCCGACTCAGCCCCCTTGATCCCCACTGCCGCGCGGCGCCAGGATGGGGCATGGCGGAGACCAGGGCATTGCCGCCGGAGGCGCTGAAGGCGCTGTCCCGGCGGTCGGACATGGAAGGGCTGCGGGCGCTGGCCCGGCATGCCGGGCTGATCGCGCTCGGCGTCGCCCTGGTGCTGGCGGCGCGCGGCACCTTCTGGGTCTGGCCGGCGATGGCGCTGCTCGGCGCCGCCGAGATCTCCCTGTTCGCGCCGCTGCACGAGACCACCCACCGCACGCCGTTCCGCTCGCTGTGGCTGAACCGGGCGGTCGGCTGGGTCGGCGGCTTCGTCCTGGTGCTGCCGCCGGAGGGCTTTCGCCTGTTCCACATGGCGCATCACCGCCATACCCAGGACCCGGAGCGCGACCCGGAGCTGATCGGCGCCAAGCCGCTGACCCGCGGCCGCTACTGGCTGATCCTGACCGGCCTGCCCTATTGGTCGAGCCAGATCCTCGGCCTGCTGCGCACCGCCGCCGGCCGCGACCGCTCGCCCTGGATCCCGGTGGCCGACCGCGCCCGGGTGGCGGCGGAGGCGCGGATCTATCTGTTGCTCTACCTCGCCGTGCTGGCCGCCAGCCTCGCCGCCGGCAGCGCCCTGGCCCTGCTGCTCTGGGCCGGGCCGGTGCTGCTGGCCCAGCCGCTGCTGCGCTGGGTGCTGCTGGCCGAGCATTCCGGCTGCGTCCGCAGCAACGACCGCTGGGCCAACACCCGGACGACGCTCGCCGGGCTGGTGCTGCGCGGGCTGTTCTGGAACGCCAGCTACCACACCGAGCACCATCTGGCGCCGGGCGTTCCGTTCCACGCCCTGCCGCGGATGCACGCTCTGGTCTCCGGCCGCCTCGCGGTGCTGTCGCCCGGCTATCCGGCCGCCCATGCGGAGATCCGCCGCGGCCTCGTCTAGTCGGCCTCAGCCCCGATCCGCCTTGATGAAATCGATGAACGCCCTGAGCGGCGCCGGCATGTGGGTGCGGCTGGGATAGTAGAGGAAGGGGCCGGAGAAGCCCTGCCACCACTCCTCCATCACCGGCACCAGGGCGCCGCTGTCGAGATCCGGCCGCAGCGCCTCCTCGAACATGCGGATCAGGCCCAGCCCGGCCACCGCCGCCGCCACCTCCATCTCGATCGCGGTCGCGATCAGCGGCCCCTCCGGGCTGATGCGGATCACCTTGCCGTCGCGCTCGAACTCCCAGGGCGCGACCCGGCCGCTGGGGAAGCGGTGGCGGATGCATGCATGGTCCAGCAGGTCGTTCGGGTGGCGCGGCCACCCCCGGGCGGCGAGGTAGGACGGCGCGGCGGCGATGACGAAGCGCTGGGTCCGCGGGCCGACCGGCACCGCGATCATGTCCCGCTCGATCCGCTCCTCGTAGCGGATGCCGGCGTCGAACCCCTCGGCCAGCACGTCGACGAAGCTGTCGTCGCCCACCACCTCCAGGCGGATGCCGGGATGCGCCGCCAGGAAGCGGCAGGCGATCGGCGGCAGGACGTGGCGGGCGACGATCGACGGCACGTTCAGCCGCAGCGTGCCGGCCGGGCTGTCGCGAAAGCTGGTCACGGCGTCGAGCGCGCCGGCCACCTCGCCCAGCGCCGGGCCCAGCCGCTCCAGCAATCTCTCGCCCGCCTCGGTCGGGGTGACGCTGCGGGTGGTGCGGTTCAACAGGCGCACGCCCAGCCGCCCCTCCAGCCGCCGCAGCGCGTCGCTGAGCGAGGAGGCGGAGACGCCGCGCAAGGTCGCGGCGCCGCGGAAGCTGCGGGCCCGGGCGACGGCGACGAAGGCGTCGAGATCCGACAGGTCGGGGCTGCTCATCGTTCGGCTTTCCGTACGGCTTGTTCGCCATTGCCCGGATTATCGCACGAAAGGCCGCCCGCCATATTGCCGGTATCGCAGCCCTCCCGGTATCGGAGCTCATCATGCAGTATCACCCGCTCGGGGCCACCGGCCCGCGCGTCTCCGCCCTCGGCCTCGGCGCCATGGGCATGTCCGGCATGTACGGCCCGTCCGACCGGGCCGAGAGCATCGCCACCCTGCATGCCGCCCTCGACGCCGGCATCACCCTGATCGACACCGGCGACTTCTACGGCTCCGGCCACAACGAGCTGCTGATCGGCGAGGCGCTGCGGGCCAGCGCGAAGCGCGACGCCGCGATCCTCAGCGTCAAGTTCGGCGGCCTGCGCGACCCGGCCGGCGGCTGGACCGGCTTCGACGCCCGGCCGGCGGCAGTGAAGAACTTCCTGGCCTATTCGCTGCAGCGGCTCGGCGTCGACCATATCGACATCTACCGCCCGGCCCGCCTCGACCCGGCCGTGCCGATCGAGGACACGGTCGGCGCCATCGCCGAGATGGTGCGGGCCGGCCATGTCCGCCACATCGGCCTGTCCGAGGTGGGGTCGGAGACGATCCGCCGCGCCGCTGCGGTGCACCCGATCGCCGACCTGCAGATCGAGTACTCGCTGGTCTCGCGCGGCATCGAGGACGGCATCCTGGCCACCTGCCGC
This sequence comes from Inquilinus sp., assembly GCF_039594555.1. Lineage (GTDB taxonomy): Bacteria > Pseudomonadota > Alphaproteobacteria > DSM-16000 > Inquilinaceae > Inquilinus. The sequence goes on along the minus strand of NZ_JBCNNF010000531.1, from coordinate 777 downwards.
GAGCTCGGCATCGGCATCACCGCCTATGGCGTGCTGTCGCGCGGCCTGATCAGCGGGCACTGGCGGAAGGACGCCACTACCGATGCCAAGGATTTCCGCGCCCACAGCCCGCGGTTCCAGGAGGGCAATGTCGACCGCAACCTGGCACTGGTCGAAGCGCTGCGGGCGGTGGCGGAGGCCAAGGTCGTCACCGTCGCCCAGATCGCCATCGCCTGGGTGGCGGCGCAGGGCCGGGACATCGTGCCGCTCGTCGGCTCCCGCCGCCGCGACCAGCTGGCCGAAGCGCTGGGCGCGCTGGACGTGGTCCTGACGCCGGAGGACCTGGCGCGGATCGAGCAGGCCGTGCCCAAGGGCGCCGCCGCCGGCGACCGCTATGCCGCCGTCCAGATGGCCCATCTCGACAGCGAGCGGCCACATCGCGTGTGAGGACGGCTCACCCCCTCACCCTCCCGGCCTCCGGCCGGGCCCCTCCCTCTCCCTGAGGAGAGGGGATCGGAGTCGTGGCCTCTTGACCTCTCCTTGGGGAGAGGTTGGAACCACGCAGCGGTTCCGGGTGAGGGGGCGGCTCAGGCCCATCCGCACCCGGAAACCCAGACCTGCGGCGATCGGTGCTGGTGCGGCAGGCATGACCGACGACGGAGCGTCGGACGAGACCACCGCGTTGCCCGCCAGCGCGGGAAATGCCTTCATCGCGCCGCTGCCGTCCGAACGATGGCACGCGTTGCAGTTGTCGAGGTACAGCAACGCGCCGCCTGTCGGCGTGACGCCCGAGCGCAA
>NZ_JBCNNF010000530.1:0-4025 GCF_039594555.1 Inquilinus sp. | reverse complement strand
TTTCCGGAGTATATCATACGGTCAAAAAGCTCTGCCAGCTCGCTTTCCAGAGTTTCCCATAAGCTGAGCGCTGCACCAACAGCGTGAAATATTGCATGCGGGGCAGCATCGCCAGCGTCTTGCCGCTTTCTAACATCCCAATCCTCTGCCATTAGCCCTCCTGCCCTAAACAGGGAGATAGGCCCGCAGGTTGGATTCGCGCACGCCGCCGGTCGGGCAGAAGCGCATGTCGGCGAAGGGGCCGGCCAGGGCCGACAGCGCCGCCTGGCCGCCATAGATCTCGGCCGGGAAGAACTTCAGCACGCCGTAGCCGAGGTCGCGCGCGGCCATGATCTCCGACGGCGTCACCGCGCCGGGCAGGAAGGGGAAGCCCTCCGCCGCCCGCGCCAGTTCCGGCGTCAGGCCGGGGCTGACACCGAACACGGCGCCGGCCTTGCGCGAGGCCTCGAGGTCGGCCGGGTTCAGCACCGTGCCGGCGCCGACGATCGCATCGGGCACCTCGGACGCCATGGCGGCGATGACGTCGAGCGCGGCCTTGGTGCGCAGCGTCACCTCCAGCACCGGCAGGCCGCCATCGACCAAAGCGCGGGCCAGCGGCACCGCCGCCTCCACCGTCTCGACGGTCAGCACGGGGATGATCGGGGCGCGGGCGATGATGGCGTCGACGGTCATGGAAATCTCGATCGGTCAGGTGTGAAGGGCCGGTCAGTCGGGTTGCACCGGCACCTTAGCAAATTGTGGATGACGGATGAGAGTCATCCGCCGCGGATCAGGCGGGGCCGCCCGCGAAATCCGGCATCGCATCACGCGGCACCACGGCGCCGCGGTGGCCGATCACCGCGGCCGCGAGGCGATGGCCGCGCATGGCCGAGGCCGCCGGGTCCAGCCCGGCGAAGCGGCCGGCCAGGTAGCCGGCGTTGAAGCTGTCGCCCGCGGCGGTGGTGTCGACCGGGGTCACGACGCGCGGCACCGGCACCGTGGTCACGCCCTCGGCCGTGGCGATGTGGCAGCCCTCGCCGCCGCATTTCACCACGATCTCGCCGACGCCGTAGCCGCGCAGCCGGGCGATGGTGGCCTGCGGATCGGCGTCGCCGAACAGCGCCTGCTCATCGTCGAAGGTCGGCAGCGCATGGGTGGCCAGCGCCAGGAACCGCGCGAACACCGCCCGCGCCTTGTCCTTGTCGGGCCAGCCGCGCGGCCGGTAGTTGCCGTCGAAGGCGATGCGCGCGCCCTTCGCCTTGGCCGCCGACAGCGCCGCGTGGAAGGCGTCGCGGCCGGCGTCGCTGTACAGCGACAGGGTGATGCCGGAGAAGTAGAGGAGGTCGTAGCCGGCCAGCGTTCCGGCCAAGTCGCCGGCGCCCGGCAACTCGAACACCTCGCGGGCGGGCGCCCGGTCGCGCCAGTAGTGGAAGGTGCGCTCCCCCCGGTCGTCGGTGCGGATCATGTACAGGCCCGGCACCCGGCCCGGCAGGCGCGGCACCAGCCCGGTTCCCACCCCTTCCGCCTGCCAGCGGGCCAGCATCTCGTCGCTATACGGGTCGTCGCCCAGCGCGGTGACGTAGTCGATCGCGACACCCTGGCGGGCCAGGTACACCGCGGTGTTCAGCGTGTCCCCGCCGCTGGCCAGCTGGGCGTCGCCGCCCGGCTTCACCGCGATCTCGATCATGCACTCGCCGATCGATGCCACCCGCATTGAGACAATCCCTTCCCGGCTTACGGCCGGGCCCGTTCACGGGGTCGGCGCGTCGACGCGAATCAAGCTTTCGGATTTCAGATCCGACCACAGCCCGGCCGGGATCGGGTAGCGGAAATTCTCGACATTGCGCGTCACCTGCTCCGGCGACAGCGCGCCGGGAATGACCGAGGCGACGCTGGGATGGCCGAGCGGGAACTGCAGCGCCGCGGCGGCCAGCGGCACGCCATGCGCGGCGCAGACCCGCTCGATCCGGCGGCAGCGTTCCAGCTCCTCCGGCGTCGCGTCGCGGTAGTTGTACTTGGCGCCCGCGACCGGGCCGGTGGCGAGCAGGCCGGAGGCGAAGACGCCGCCGATGACGATGCCGGCGCCGTGCCGCTGGCATAGCGGGAATTCCTCCGCCAGCGGCTCCTGATCCATCAGCGTGTAGGGCATCGCCACCAGGAAGGCGTCGAGGTCGGCGGCGTCGAGCAGCTTCGGGATCATGCCGGTGACGTTGATGCCGGCGCCGACCGCGCCGACCACGCCGGAGGATTTCAGCTGCTCCAGCGCCCGCCAGCCGGAGCCGGAGATCTGGTCGAGATGCGCCCGCACCCGGGCATCGGTCTTGTGATGCGGCAGGTCGAGATCGTGGATCAGCAGCAGGTCGATGCGCGGCAGGGCCAGCCGCATCCAGATCTGCTCCACCGCCCGCATGATGCCGTCATAGCCGTAGTCGAAGACGATATCGAAGGGTAGGCCGCCGGCCCATTTGTCGGAATGGAAATTCGCCGGGTCGGGCGACGGCCTGAGCCAGCGCCCGACCTTGCTGGAGACGCGGAACTCCGCGCGCGGCTGGCCGTGCAGGAAGCTGCCCAGCCGGTGCTCGGCCAGGCCCAGCCCGTACCAGGGCGCGGTGTCGAAATAGCGGATGCCGGCATCCCAGGCCGCCTGCAGCGTGGCATGGGCCTGCGGCTCCGGCACTTTGACGAAGAGCTCGCCGAGCGCGGCCGAGCCGAAGCCGAGCGTGGTCACCTCGAGGTCGGTGCGCCCCAGGCGGCGGGTGTCGATCGGCATCGGTGGAACCCTTCGGTCGTCGGTGGTCGGGTTATTGCGAATCGGCGGCGCCGGAGGCCTCGACGATCGGGGCCCATTTCGCCAGCTCGGCGGTCACATGCTTGGCCAGCTCGTCCGGGGTCGAGCCGACGACGGTGGCGCTGAGCTCGGCCAGGCGCGGCTGCGTCGCCGGGTCCTTCACTGCCTTCACCGCCGCGGCGTTCAGCCGGTCGATCACCGGCTGCGGCGTGCCGGCCGGGGCGAAGATCGCGTTCCAGGTGTAGGTCTCGTAGCCCGGCACCCCCGCCTCCTCCATCGTCGGCAGGTCGGGGAAGCTGGCCGAGCGGGTCTTGGTGGTGACTGCCAGCGGCCGCAACGTGCCCGCCTTGATGAAGGCGGTGGAGGACGGCAGGTTGTCGAACATGATCGGCACCTGGTTCGCCACCACATCGTTCAGCGCCGGCCCGGCGCCGCGATAGGGCACATGGATCATGTCGACCCCGGCCAGGCTCTTGAACAGCTCGCCGGACAGGTGCAGCGGCGTGCCGATACCGGATGAGGCGTAGCTGTACTCGCCGGGCTTCGACTTCAAGAGCGCGATCAGCTCCTGCACCGACTTCACCGGCAGTTCCGGATTGACCTCGAGCACGTTCGGCACCAGCACCAGCAGCGACACCGGCGCGAAATCCTTCACCGGATCATAGGGCATCTGCTTCATGACCGCGGGGTTCAGCGCGTGGGTCGCGATCGTGCCCATCAGGATGGTGTAGCCGTCCGGGTCCGCCTTGGCGACGGCGTCGGCACCGATGTTGCCGCCGGCGCCGGCCTTGTTCTCGACGATCACGGTCTGGCCGAGATCCTCGGTCATCTTCTCGGCGATGATGCGGGCGATCAGGTCGGTCGAGCCGCCGGCCGCGAACGGCACCACCAGCGTGACGGTGCGGGACGGAAAGGCGTCGGCGGCCGAGGCCAGACCGGCCGGCAGCGCCATGCAGGCCGCGAGGCCAGCGAGCAGAACGGATCGTCGGAACAGGCCGTGCAGCATGGTCAAGCGTCTCCCCCTGGGTCGATCAGCGGTGTGATTGTGGTTGTGAGCCGGGCATGGCGTTGGATGCCGCCCGTTGGGCCGGGATTGTCGCGGAGGCTGACGGCGCTGGCAACCCGCGCCGCCGGATCCGGTCAGAGGTCGTAGCTCTAGGCGGGAACGTCCGCGGCGATCGCCGCCTCGGGGCTGGCGGCCTCGAGTTCGCGGGCGCTCTGGTTCATGATGAACTGCATCGCCTTGCGTGCCGCCCGG
>NZ_JBCNNF010000053.1:0-23458 GCF_039594555.1 Inquilinus sp. | reverse complement strand
GATCAACATGGATTTGGTGATGGCCGTCACGGCGCTGCCGCGGCCGGGCGAGACCGTGCTGTGCGACGGCTACGTCACCAAGCCGGGCGGCAAGGGGTCGAACCAGGCGGTGGCGGCGGCGCGGGCCGGTGCGAAGGTGGCGATGGCCGGCGCGGTCGGCGATGACGGCTTCGGCCAGGTGATGCGCGCGACCCTGGCCAAGGAAGGCATCGACACCGCCCTGCTGGCCACCAGCGACCGGCCGACCGGTGTCGCCTATATCTGTGTCGATGCGAAGGCCGAGAACTTCATCGCCGTCGGCAGCGGCGCCAATCTCGGCGTGCGGGCCGACCAGGTGCCGGACGACCGGCTGACCCCGGACACGCTGCTGATCCTGCAGATGGAGCTGCCGCCGGAGCAGAACTGGGCGCTGCTCAAGCGTGCCCGGGCCCGCGGCTGTCGCGCCATCCTCAACGTCGCCCCGGCGGCGGCGGTGCCGGAGGCGGCGCTGCGCGATCTCGACCTGCTGGTGGTGAACGAGCATGAGGCGCTGGCGATCGCCGGCGGGCTCGGCCTCGACACGTCCAGCCCCCAGGCCGCGGCCCGGGCGCTCAGCGGCCGGATGGCGCTGACCTGCGTCGTGACTTTGGGCGGCGAGGGCGCCATCGCGGTCGGGTCGGATGCCGATTTCGCGGTGCCGGCGCTGCCGATCCAGCCGGTCGACACCACCGGCGCCGGCGACACCTTCACCGGCGTGCTGGCGGCGGGGCTCGATGCCGGGCTGCCGCTGGACCAGGCGCTGCGCCGTGCCTCGACCGGCGCCGCTTTGGCCTGCCTGGCGCTGGGCGCGCAGGAGAGCATGCCGACCGCCGCCGCGATCGACGCCGCTTTGCCGCGCCTGGGGCCGACCACCGCGATCGGCTGAGGGAGTCCCCCTCACCCTCCCGTCGCTGCGCACCGGGCCCCTCCCTCTCCCCAAGGAGAGGGGAGGCGAAGCAGCGATCCCTTCACCTCTCCTTGGGGAGAGGTCGAAATCGCGCAGCGATTTCGGGTGAGGGGGCGAGCGCAGGCGTATCCGCTACGGCGGAGCCCTACGCCTCTTCCGGCTCCGTTGTGAACAGCAGCGGATAGCCCTTCTGGCGGGCGGCGTCGGTGGCCCGGGTCGCCTTGGTCTCGGCGACCTCCTTGGGATAGACGGCGACAACGCAGGCGCCGCGGCGATGCGCCGTCATCATCACCCGGTGGGCCTGCTCCTCGCTCATCCGGAACTCGCCCTTCAGCACCGTCACGACGAATTCGCGCGGCGTGTAGTCGTCGTTCAACAGGATGACCTTGTGCAGCCGCGGCTTCTGGGTCTTCGGCTTGATGTCGATGCGGGGCTTGGTCGTGAAGTCGCTCATCGGCTGCTCCTGGCTGGCGCCGCGGCGGAAAAACGGCCGCAGCTTGTCACGCCCGGCCCGGTCCGTCCACCGTTGCGGGCAGCGGTCCGTTGCCGCGCGGTCGTCCGCCCTGCGCGCGCACCGGGTTGCCCCGGCGGCGCGGAGGGACCAGTATCGGGGTTTCGCCATCCCAGCCAGCGCAAGACGAGACCGACCGATGCCCGTCATCAATTCGATCGCCGCCCGCAAGGAGGAGATGACCGCCTGGCGGCGCGACCTCCATGCCCATCCCGAGCTCGGCTTCGAGGAGGTGCGGACCTCGGGCATCGTGGCGGAGAAGCTGGCCTCCTGGGGCATCGAGGTGCATCGCGGCCTGGCCAAGACCGGCATCGTCGGCGTGCTCAAGGGCCGCACCGACAGCGGCCGCACCATCGGCCTGCGGGCCGACATGGACTGCCTGCCGATGGACGAGCTGAACGACTTCGCCCACAAATCGACCGTGCCCGGCAAGATGCATGCCTGCGGCCATGACGGCCACACCACCATGCTGCTCGGCGCCGCGCAGTACCTGGCGGAGACGCGGAACTTCGACGGCACCGTGCACTTCATCTTCCAGCCGGCCGAGGAGGGCGGCGGCGGCGGCGACGTGATGGTGCGCGAGGGGCTGTTCGACCGGTTCCCCTGCGACGAGGTCTACGGCCTGCACAACTGGCCGCTGCTGCCGGCCGGCATCGTCGGCGTCCGCCCCGGCCCGATGATGGCGGCGGCCGACATGTTCGACATCCGCATCCGCGGCGTCGGCGGCCATGCCGCGATCCCGCAGACCGCGAAGGACCCGGTGGTGATCGCGGCCCAGCTGGTCGGCGCGCTGCAGACCCTGGTCAGCCGCAACACCAACCCGATGGATTCGGCGGTGCTGTCGATCACCCAGATCCACACCGGCACCACCCACAACGTGATCCCGGACGAGGCCTTCCTGAACGGCACGGTGCGGACCTTCCGCCCCGAGGTGCAGGCGATGATCGTCGCCGGCATCAAGCGCATCGCCGATGGCATCGCCGCCGCCTTCGGCGTGTCGATCGAGGTGAAGTACGATTACGGCTACCCGGCCACCGTGAACCATGCCGACCAGGCCGAGACCGCGGCCCAGGTGGCGGAGCGGATCGTCGGCGCGGGCAATGTCCAGCGCGACGTCGAGCCGTCGCTGGGCGGCGAGGATTTCGCCTATCTGCTGAACGCCCGGCCGGGCGCCTATCTGTTCCTCGGCCAGGCCCGCGCGGCGGGGGACACGATGGTCCACAACCCGCATTACGACTTCAACGACGAGGTCCTGCCGCTCGGCGCCTCGCTGCTGGCCACCCTGGTGGAGACCCAGCTGAAGGCGGTGTAAGGCCTAGGTTGGTTCGCCTGAGGCGAGCCAACCATTCCGCTCGTCCCCCTATTGTCATGCCCGGGCTTGACCCGGGCATCCAGGGGCTTTCAGAGCAGCTCTCGGTGGCCTCTGGATTGCCGGGTCAAGCCCGGCGATGACAGGAAGGAGAGGTCGCGTTTGGCGGAGCGACCTCAACTGAGCAGTCAGCCCTACTTCACCTGCTCCGCCGGTACCGTCACCCCATGCGCGGCCCAGGCCGCGGCGGCGGCGCGGTGGAAGGGCAGGGCGCGGTTGGTCAGCGGGTCGAAGGCCGGCGACGGCTCCAGGCCCGCGGCCTGGGCCAGCGGCGCCGCCTGGGTGATGGCGATCTCGGTGGCGCGGCGGGCCACATCCTCGGGCAGCGCGTCGGTCGCGACCAGCCAGGTCCACATGCCGGCGCTGGGCGGCAGCGGCGCCATGACGGCCGGCGCCGGCGGCGCGGCCGGGGCCGCCGCCGGATCGGCGACGGGGGGCTCGGCCGGCGGGGCCGCGGGCGGCAGCGGCACCGTGGCGGCGGCCACGCCCGGGATGGCGGCGGCGACCTTGGCCACCTCGGCCACGGTCAGGCCGAAGGTCACGGCCGGCTGCTCCGGCGGCAGGGCGAAGGGCTCCAGCCCGGTGACGGCGACGGCGTCGATCTTCTTGTCGGCCAGCTGCTTGGCGACCTCGGCCAGCGGCATGCGCCGCAGCGTCGCCTTGATGCCCAGCGCCGCCAGCATCGGCTCGGTCAGGGCGTCGTCGGTGGCCAGCGCCACCCGCTTGCCGGCGAGGCCGGAGGCGGTGGCGATGCCGCCGGCCGTCGGCGCCACGAAGCGCAGCACCGCGGCCGGCGCCACCGGGGCCAAGGCGCGCAGATGGTCGAATTTCAGGCCAGGCGCCATCGGGCCCTTGCCCTCCCAGGCGGCGCCGGCGACATCCAGCGACACCAGCCCGATCGCCACCCGGCCGCTCTGCAGCAGCGCGCTGTTCGGCAGCGCGCCGGCGGTGATCGCCTCCGACACCGGCGCCCCCCCGTCCGCCTTCAGCCGCTCGACGAAGGCGCCGCCCCAGCGGCCGAGCGGCGAGTTGACCGGGGCGGTGGCGACGATGATCTCGCGCGGCTTCGGATCGGCCGTCTGCGCCCCGGCGCCGGGAACGGCGAGGCCGAGGAGAAGGAGGGCCAGGCCGGCGAGACGGGGAGCGCGCGAAGAGGGCATCATCGATCCGGAAGGGTGGCAGCGGGGAACGAGGCTAGCGCCCGGCCGCGCTTTCCGCCAGAAGGCAGCGCCGGGCCGCGGGGTTCGCGACCCATTCCGATTGGATTTCCGCCCGCCGGTCCCCATCCTTATCGCTGATGGACACGATGCGATGACGCGCCCCGACGACACGCTGCCCGCCGGCCAGGGCCGGTCGGAGGTCGACGCCTTCCTGCGCCGGGCGGCGGCGACCCCGGTGCCGCGCGAGGGCGGGCGGCGCGGCCGGCTGATCTTCGCGCTCGACGCGACGCAGAGCCGCGAGGAGACCTGGGACCGCGCCTGCCGGCTGCAGGGCGAGATGTTCACCGAGACCGCGGCGTTGGGCGGGCTGGACCTGCAACTGGTGTTCTATCGCGGCTTCGGCGAGTGCAAGGCCACGGCCTGGGTCTCCGACGGGACCGAGCTGGCGCGGCTGATGAGCAAGGTGCGCTGCCGGGCCGGTGAGACCCAGCTGGGCCGCGTGCTCAACCATGCCGAGGCGGAGGCCGGGCGCGGCAAGGTCGACGCCCTGGTCTTCGTTGGCGATGCCTTCGAGGAATCGATCGACCGGGTCTGCGCCCAGGCCGGGCGGCTGGCGCTGCGCGGCGTGCCGGTGTTCCTGTTCCATGAGGGCCCCGACCCGGTGGCCGCCCGTGCCTTCCGCGAGATCGCGCGGCTGACCCGCGGCGCCTATTGCCCGTTCGACGCCTCCAGCCCCGGACAGCTACGCGACCTCCTGGCGGCGGTCGCGGTCTATGCCGCCGGCGGCCGCCCGGCGCTGGAGGATCTCGGCCGCCGGCGCGGCGCCGCGGTCACCGCGCTGATCGGTCGGATGGGAGGTTAGGCGCCGCCGTGCTGCAATTCCTCATCCTGGTCCTGGCGCTCGGCCTTGGCCTGCCGCTGCTCGCCGGCTGGTTCGCCAACACCCAGCCGAAGCAGGTGATCCGCAGCGCCCGCTGGGGCGGCATCCTGCTGCTGGCCGGGCTGGGCCTGTTCCTGCTGCTGACCGGGCGGCTGGCGGGCCTGCTCGCCATGCTCGGCGCCGTCTTTCTGTGGCTGCAGCGCCTGTCGCCGCTGCTGATCCAGGGCCTGCCCTGGTTCCTGCGCTGGCGCCGCGGGCGGCAGGCTGCTGCCGGCCCGGCGCCCGGCGGCGCCTCGCGGCTGAAGACGCGCAGCCTCGACATGCAGCTCGACCACGCCAGCGGCGCGATGGACGGCTATGTGCTGCGCGCCGGGCCGCTGGAGGGGCGCAGCCTGGCGTCGCTGCAACTGCCGGCGCTGCTGCGGCTGCTGTTCGAGTGCCGCGCCGACGATCCCGATTCGGCCCGGGTGCTGGAGACCTATCTCGACCGCCGCTTCGGCCCGGACTGGGCGAAGCAGGACCCGGCTGGCCCGCGCCGGGCGGAGATGTCGGAGGCCGAAGCCTACGCCCTGCTCGGCCTCGCCGCCGGGGCCTCGCCCGCGGCGGTGAAGGCGGCGCATCGCCGGATGATGAAGCAGCACCATCCGGACCATGGCGGCACGGCCGAGATGGCGGCCCGGCTCAACGCCGCGCGCGACCGTCTGCTCGGCGCCTGAGGGTCACTCCCCCGGCGCCACGCGCGGGGCAGGCGGCGCCACAGGGGCGATGGCGTGGCCGGAGACCTCGGCGCCGGCATCGGGAGCCAGGCGCAGGAACATCAGCACCGAGGACAGCGACAGCAGGCCGACCGCGAAGAACGCCCAGGAGAAGTCGGAGGCCTGCAGCGTGCCGCCGCCATGCAGCATCAGGGTCAGGTTCAGCAGCACCGCGCCGGAGGCGACGCCCAGGCTGGCCGACAGCTGCTGCGCCGTGCTGGAGAAGCTTGAGGCGCGGCTCATCTTCTGCGGCGGGATGTCGGCGAAGGCGAGCGTGTTCAGGCTGGTGAACTGCAGCGACCGGAAATAGCCGCCGGCCAGCAGCAGCGCCATGATCAGCAGGTGCGGCGTGTCGGCCCGGAACAGCGCGTAGCTCATCAGGAAGGCGGCGCTGATCACCGCGTTCCACACCAGCACCGGGCGGAAGCCGAAATGGCGGATGATCCGGGTGGCCGTCATCTTCATGCACAGCGCTCCGGCGGCGCTGATGAAGGTCAGCGTGCCGGATTCGAACGGGGTCATGCCGAAGCCCAGCTGCAGCATCAGCGGCAGCAGGAACGGGATGGCGCCGATGCCCACCCGGAAGATGGTGCCGCCGACCACCGAGATGCGGAAGGTGCGGACATGCAGCAGCGTCAGGTCGATGATCGGCGCCGGCACCCGGTGGGCGTGCCGGATGTAGAGCCACAGCGAGCAGAGGCCGATGACGAACAGCCCGCCCGTGACCGGCAGCGGCACGATCGACCGGCCCAGCGTCTCGAAGCCGAACACCAGGCAGCCCAGCGCGACGCCGGACATCAGCAGGCCACGGACGTCGAACGGCGTGCGCTCCTCCTCCCGCAGATCGTCGATGAACAGCGTCACCAGGATCACGCCGATGATGCCGATCGGGACATTGATGAAGAAGATCAGGCGCCAGGAGCTGTAGGTGGTGATGAAGCCGCCCAGCGGCGGGCCCAGCACGGGGCCCAGCAGCGCCGGGGTGGTCAGGTAGGCCATGGCCCGCACCAGCTCGGCCTTCGACACGCTGCGCAGCAGCACCAGCCGGCCCACCGGCACCATCATGGCGCCGCCCATGCCCTGGATGATCCGGGCGCCGACCAGCTCGACCGTCGAATTCGACAGGCCGCACAGGATCGAGCCGCAGGTGAAGATGACGATGGCGGCGCGGAACACGTTCTTGGCGCCGAACCGGTCCGCCACCCAGCCGCTGGCCGGGATGAAGACGGCGAGGCTGAGCAGGTAGGAGGTGATGGCGAGGCTGAGATGCAGCGGGTCGGTGCCGAAGGACTTGGCGATCTGCGGCAGCGAGGTCCCGATTACGGTCGAATCGAGATTTTCCATGAACAGCGCACAGGCGATGATCAGCGGGATCAGCTTCTGGCGCGGAAGGCGGGTCGTCATGTCTCAAGGCCGCAGCGGCTGCGGCCCCCTCGGGCGTTCGGGATCCGGTTCTACACTCGTATGATGAGACCGAATCCTGCGCGCCAAACCGGCATTGGAGACATGCAAGTTTCAGGCGTCAGGCCCCCGGGGGCTGTCCCGCTGACCGAGGTGCCGCATTCCAGCATCGTCATTGCGAGCGCAGCGAAGCAATCCAGGGGCCGCTCGCACCGGCCCCTGGATTGCTTCGTCGCTCCGCTCCTCGCAATGACGGCGTTGGGAGGCAGGGCCCCGAACCGGTTACCCCTCGCCGGCGTAGCGCCGGCGCAGATGGGCCTTGAACACCGCGGCGTCCAGCGGCCGGCCGGTGGCGCGGGTCAGCAGCTCGTCGGTCTCCCAGCGCGAGGCCTGGCCGTGGATGTTGGCGCGCAGCCAGCCGACCAGCGGCGCGAAGTCGCCGCGGCCGATCGCAGGCCCGATGTCCGGCTCGGCCCGGTTGGCGGCGTCGAAGATCTGCGCCGCGGTCATCGCCCCGAGCGTGTAGGTCGGGAAATAGCCCCAGCCGCCGCTCGGCCAATGGATGTCCTGCAGGCAGCCCAGCCGGTCGTCCGGCGGCACCACGCCCAGCAGCGCCTTCATGCCGTCGTTCCAGGCGGCCGGCAGGTCGGCCAGCGGCAACTCGTCGGCGATCATCGCCTTCTCCAGGCGGTAGCGCAGGATGACATGGGCGGGGTAGGTCACCTCGTCGGCATCGACCCGGATGAAGCCGCGCTCGACCCGCGTATAGTGCCGCCACAGCGCCTCCGCCTCCCAGGCCGGGCCGGACCCGCCGAAGGCGTCGCGCATCCGCGGCGCCGCGAAGGTGATGAACTCCCGGCTGCGGCAGGCCTGCATCTCCATCAGCAGCGACTGGCTCTCATGCAGGCTCATGCCGCGGGCCTGGCCGACCGGCTGGTTCATCCAGGCCTGCGGCCGGCCCTGCTCGTAGAGGGCGTGGCCGGTCTCGTGCAGCACGCCCATCAAAGCGCGGGTGAAGTCTGCCTCGTCATAGCGGGTGGTGATGCGGACATCGTTGTCGGCGCCGCCGCAGAAGGGGTGGAGGGAGATGTCGAGGCGGCCGCGCTCGAAATCGTAGCCCAGCACACCCATCAGGGCGACGCCCAGCGCCCGCTGCGACTCGACCGGGAACGGCCCCTGCGGCCGCGGCGTGGCCGGCCGGCGTGCCTGGGCGGCCAGCACCTCCTCGGTGAAGCCGGGCAGGAAGTCGGCCAGGTCGTCGAACAGCGCGTCGATCTTCGCCGACCGGCCGCCGGGCTCGTAGTCGTTCAGCAGGGCGTCATAGGCCGACAGGCCCAGCGCCTCGCCCTTGGCGCGGCCGATCTCGCGCTGCAGCCGCAGCACCTCCTGCAGCTTCGGCAGCAGCGAGGCGAAATCCGAATCGGCGCGGGCCTGGCGCCAGGCCATCTCGCAGGCCGACACCGCCTTGCTCGACGCCTCGACCAGATCGGCCGGCACCGCGGTCTGCACCGTCCACAGCCGCCGGATCTCGCGCAGATTGGCGCGCTCCCACTCGCCCAGCGCGTTGTCGGCCTCGGCCTGCGGCAGCCAGTCGGTCAGGCGCGGGTCGGTGACCATGCCGTGGCGCAGCACCTGCAGCAGGGCCAGGCTCTCGGCCCGGGTCTCGGCGGCGCCCTTCGGCATCATCGTGGCGTTGTCCCAGTCCAGGATGCCGATGGCGTTGGACAGCGCGGCGATGCGGCCGAAATGGGCGGCGATCTCGGCATAGGCGGTCATGCGTCGGGTCCTTTCCGGGCGGCGCGGCCGCGCCGCAGGTGATGCAGCAGGTAGATCGCGATCAGGATGGCGGCGAAGCCGAACCAGGTGATCGCATATTGCAGATGGTCGTTCGGCAGGTCGACCTGGGTCTGGCCGCCGATGGGGAACCGCGTGGCATCCGACCCGGCCGCCTGCTCGACCACCACGGGCGCCGCCCGGTCCAGCCCGGCCGCGCCGGCCATGGCCTGCAGGTCGACCCAGAACCATTCATTGGTCGCCGGGCTGTTGTCCGGCTGCATCCAGCCCTGGGGCAGGGGGCGGCGGGCTACGCCCTCGACCGTCACCGTGCCTTCCGGCGGCGTGTCGTAGGCTATCGGCTTGCCGTCGGGGCCTAACGGCACCCAGCCGCGGTTGACCATGACGGCCGGGCCGCCATCGTCGCGAATCAGCGGCGTCACCACCTGGATGCCGGCGGCGCCGTCATGCACCCGGGCCAGCAGCGGGAAGGCGTGGACGGCGTCGAACCGGCCGGTGACCGTGACGTGGCGGTAGTCGAAGCCGGGATCGTCGATCGTGGCGGGCAGCGGCGCCGGCGGGGCGGACAGGCCGCGCTCGATCCGGTCGATCAGGTCGGTCTTCCAGGCCAGGCGCTCGAGCTGCCAGACGCCGAGGCCGAGCATCAGGGCGAGGGCGGGGACCAGGAAGACGGTCGGCCAGAATTCCGGCCGGAAGCGGGATCTCATTTCAATTCCCCGAGCCCGTTCGGAGATGCGCTGGCGTGAGTCGGCTGGTGGTGGTTTCGAGAACCGGAGCGCAGCGCACATTTGGTGCGTGAGCACCGGAAGCGGAGAAACCGCCATCAGACGGCCGCGCCAGTAGCATGTCCGGGCGGGCTCTCAGTGTCCCGTGCGGCGGTGGCGGTACTGCAGCGCCACGACATAGGCCTTGGCGGGGCGGATCAGGAGCGCGGTGAGGAGGACGAGGAGCGTGGCGCCGATCGCGATCGGCGCCCAATCCGGCAGCTCGAAGGCGAAGCCGAGCCACAGCGTCAGCGGCACCACGGTGAAGCCGAGGATGAAGATCAGGAAGACGGCCGGGCCGTCGCCCGAATCGACCTCGGAGAGGTCGAGATCGCAGACCGGGCAGCGGTCGGCGACGGTCAGGAAGCCCTTGAACAGGGCGCCCCGGCCGCAGCGCGGGCATTTGCAGCCCAGCGCCGCGGCCAGGGGAGAGACCGGAGTCACCGAGGGCTAGTGGGCCGCGACGGCGGCGCCGTGGCCGCCCCACCAATAGATGGCGACGAACAGGAACAGCCAGACCGCGTCGACGAAATGCCAGTACCAGGCCGCCGCCTCGAAGCCGAAATGGCTGTCCTTGGTGAAATCGCCGCGCACCGTGCGGAACCAGCACACCGCCAGGAAAATGGTGCCGACCAGCACGTGGAAGCCGTGGAAGCCGGTGGCCATGTAGAAGGTTGAGGCGAAGACGCCGTCGGTGAAGCCGAATTCGGAGTGGGTGTATTCCCACAGCTGGATGCAGGTGAAGACCGCGCCGAGCAGGACGGTGATGCCTAGGGCCTTCGCCGCCTCCTTCATGTTGCCTTCGACGATCTCGTGATGCGCCCAGGTGACGGTGCAGCCCGACAGCAGCAGCACCAGGGTCATCAGCAGCGGGAAGTGGAAGGCATCGACCGGGGTGATGCCCTTGGGCGGCCAGATGCCGCCGGTCGCCGCGACGCGGGCGTATTGCGACGCCTCGTTGACGAACAGGCTGGAGTCGAAATAGGCCCAGAAGAACGCGACGAAGAACATCACCTCCGACGCGATGAACAGCATCATGCCGTAGCGCAGGCCCAGCTTCACCACCGGGGTGTGCAGCTTGCGGAAGGTGGCTTCCTTGATCACGTCGCGCCACCAGCCGAACATCACGGCCAGCACGCCCAGGAAGCCGATGATCAGCAGCGCCGGCCCCTCGTCATGCATGAACAGGACGCCGCCGATCGCCATGCAGCCCGCCGCAAGCGAGCCGAGCAGCGGCCACGGGCTGGGGTCGACCAGATGATAGGGATGCGGAACCGCGTTCAGTTCGTAGCTCGTCTCGTGCCTGTCGGCATGGACGTCGGTCGTGCTCATCCTCGTGCCCCTCTCGGTCTCTCGTCCGATCTTGCTTCGGTGTTCCGCCCTATCGCTGCCGGCAGCCCGTCAGCCATCATTCTTGGCCGCACGATAATAGGCGGCCACCGCATTCTCCAGCGCCTTCGAGCGCTGGCTGTAGAAGGTGTAGGACAGGGTGATGGTGCGCACGTCGCTCAGGTTCGGCTGCGCGTCCATCGCCGCGTCGACATAGAAGTAGACCGGGAACTCCACCGTCTCGCCCGGCTGGATGATCTGCTCGGTGAAGCAGAAGCACTGCACCTTGGAGAAGTAGAGGCCGACCTTGTCCGGCGTCACGTTGTAGACCGCCTGGCCGGCGGTCGGCTCCTTGGCGGTGCTGGTGGCCTGGAAATAGATCAGCGCCGGCTCGCCCAGCTTGACCTCGACCTCGGTCTGCTCGGCCTTGAAGGTCCAGGGCAGCTCGGCATCGGTGTTGGCGACGAAGCGCACCCGCACCGTGCGGTCCAACACCTTGTCGGAGACCGAATCGGCGACCTGGGTGGTGCCGCCATAGCCGGTGACCTGGCAGAACAGCCGGTACAGCGGCGATGAGGCGAAGGCCAGCACGCCCATCGAGAAGGCGACGCCGCACAGCGTGGTCATGAAGATGCGGTTGCGGCGCCGGACCTTGGGATCCAGTTCGGCCATCTCAGCCACCCTTCATCTTGACGATGGTGATCACGAAGATCAGCACGACCCAGGCGATCAGGCCCAGCGCCAGCGCCACGTTGCGGCCGCGCAGGCGGCTGCGGGCGTCGGGCGCCTGCGGCAGGGCCGGCCGGGCGGTCGGCTTGGCGGTCGAACGGCCGGCCATCTCAGAAATGCACCGCGGTGTGGTCGACGATCAGCAGGCCGAAGATCGCAAACAGGTAGAAGATCGAATAGCCGAACATCTGCTTGGCGGCGCGGTGGTTGGTGGCCGCGTCGTCCTCGCGCAGCACCCGGACGGCGCAGAGGATGAACAGCGCGCCCAGCAGGCCGGCGCCGATGGCGTAGGTCAGCCCGGCGGTGCCCAGCAGCCAGGGGGCGAGGCCGATCGGGAACAGGGCCAGCGTGTAGGCCAGCATCTGGCGCTTGGTCTCGCGCGCGCCGGACACCACCGGCAGCATCGGCACGCCGGCCTTGGCGTATTCGCCGCTGCGGAACAGCGCCAGCGCCCAGAAATGCGGCGGGGTCCACATGAAGATCAGGGCGAACAGGACGATCGGGGCCAGGGTCACGTCGCCGGTCACGGCGGCCCAGCCGATCATCGGCGGGAACGACCCGGCGGCGCCGCCGATCACGATGTTCTGCGGCGTCCGCCGCTTCAGCCACATGGTGTAAACGAAGACGTAGAAGGCGGAGGCCGCGGCCAGCACGGCTGCCGCCACCCAGTTCACCGCCAGCCCCATCAGCAGCACGGCGGAAACTGACAGGAACACGCCGAAGGCCAGTGCCTCGGACGGGGCAATGCGGCCGCGCACGATGGGCCGGCCGCAGGTCCGGCTCATCACCGCGTCGATGTCGCGGTCGTACCACATGTTGATGGCCCCGGCCGCGCCGGCGCCGACGGCGATGCACAGCACGGCGGTGGCGGCCAGGACGGGATGCAGATGGCCCGGCGCCGCGATCAGCCCGGCGATGCCGGTGAAGACGACGAGCGTCATCACCCGCGGCTTCAAGAGCGCGAGATAGTCCTGCCAGGTGGCGCCGCCCTCGGCCTCGGCCGAGGCGGATCGGGCTGTCCGGTCCAGGGTCACGTCCGACATCATATAGAACCTAAAGCCTTATGTGGATCGGGCCGCACGGGGGTTCCGCGCGGCCCGGCCCATTCTCCTCAAACCCAGCCTCGGGTCACTTGACCCGGGGCAGCTGCTCGAACTGGTGGAAGGGCGGCGGCGACGGCAGCGTCCACTCCAGCGTGGTGGCGCCTTCGCCCCAGTAATTGGCCTCCACCCGGCGGCCGTAGCGGATCGTGTAGAAGGCGATGCCGACGAACAGGAAGGCCGCCGCGACCGAGATGTAGGCGCCGAAGGACGACACCATGTTCCAGCCGTGGAACGCGTCCGGATAGTCCGGCTGGCGCCGCGGCATGCCGGCCAAGCCCAGGAAGTGCTGCGGGAAGAAGGTCAGGTTGACGCCGATGAACGTCATCCAGAAGTGGATCTTGCCCCAGGTCTCCGGATACTGCCGGCCGGACATCTTGCCGATCCAGTAGTAGAAGCCGCCGAAGATCGAGAACACCGCGCCCAGCGACAGCACGTAGTGGAAGTGCGCGATGACGTAGTAGGTGTCGTGCAGAGCGGTGTCGATGCCGGCATTGGCCAGCACGACGCCGGTGACGCCGCCGATGGTGAACAGGAAGATGAAGCCGATCGCCCACAGCATCGGCGTCTTGAACTCGATCGACCCGCCCCACATCGTCGCGATCCAGGAGAAGATCTTGATGCCGGTCGGCACCGCGATGATCAGGGTGGCGGCGGTGAAGTAGGCGCGGGTGTCGACGTCGATGCCGGTGGTGAACATGTGATGCGCCCACACGACGAAGCCGACGACGCCGATCGCGACCATGGCGTAGGCCATGCCGAGATAGCCGAACACCGGCTTCTTCGAGAAGGTCGACACGATGTGGCTGATCATGCCGAAGCCCGGCAGGATCATGATGTACACCTCGGGGTGCCCGAAGAACCAGAACAGGTGTTGGAACAGCAGCGGGTCGCCGCCGCCCTCGGGCTTGAAGAAGCTGGTGCCGAAGTTGCGGTCGGTGATCAGCATGGTGATGGCGCCGCCCAGCACGGGCACGGCCAGCAGCAGCAGGAAGGCGGTCACCAGCATCGACCAGACGAACAGCGGCATCTTGTGCAGGGTCATGCCCGGCGCGCGCATGTTGAAGATCGTGGTGATGAAGTTCACCGCGCCGAGGATCGACGACGCGCCGGCCAGGTGCAGGGCGAAGATCGCCATGTCGACCGACGGCCCGGGCTGCCCGGCCTCGGACAGCGGCGGGTAGATGGTCCAGCCGGTGCCGGCGCCCTGGCCGACGAAGGCAGAGCCGATCAGCAGGCAGAAGGCCGGGACCAGCAGCCAGAACGAGATGTTGTTCAGCCGCGGGAACGCCATGTCCGGCGCGCCGATCATGATCGGAACGAACCAGTTGCCGAAGCCGCCGATCATCGCGGGCATGACGGTGAAGAAGATCATGATCAGGCCATGGGCCGTCACGATCACGTTCCACTCCTGCCCGCCCGACAGGAACTGCAGCCCGGGGTTCTGCAACTCGAGCCGCATGATCAGCGAGAACACGCCGCCGATCAGGCCCGCGCAGATCGCGAAGACCAGGTACAGCGTGCCGATGTCCTTGTGGTTGGTCGAGAACAGCCAGCGCTTGAAGAAGCCCGGCTTGTGGTCGTGGTGGTGGTCGTCGTGACCGTGTGCGTGCGCGTCGGCGTGAGCCATCGTGTCAACCTCTTGCCCGTCCGGGGCTTGCCTGTCGGGACCGCGGGGCCCGAGTGGGATCAACTCCCGGTGGGGATCACTGGCCGGCCTGGGCCAGCTTGGTGCGCGCCTGCGCCTCGTCCCAGGTCATGGTCAGAAGCTTCGGCTTCTCGGCCGGGTTCGGCCCGACCTTCTCGATGACCCACTTGTCGAAGTCGGCGCGGCTGACCGCGTGCACCTCGATCGGCATGTAGGCGTGGTCGGTGCCGCAGAGCTGGGAGCACTGGCCGTAATAGATGCCCGGCTTGTCGATGCGGACCCAGGTCTCGTTGGTCCGGCCCGGGATGGCATCCTTCTTCAGGCCGAAGGCGGGCACCGCCCAGGAGTGGATGACGTCGCCGGCGGTGGTCAGGATCTGGATGTCGGTGTCGACCGGCAGCACCACCGGGTTGTCGACCGAGAGCATCCGCACCTGGTCCGGCTTCAGGTCCTCGTCCTTGACGATATAGCTGGTGAACTCGGCGACCTTCTGGTCCGGATACTCATAGCCCCAGTACCACTGGTAGCCATGGGCGATCAGGGTCATCTCCGGGTTCGGCGTGCGGTCGCCGGCGTAGAGCAGCCGGAAGGACGGCACCACGATGACCAGCAGGATCAACACCGGCGCGACGGTCCACACCACCTCGATCAGGGTGTTGTGGGCGGTCTTGGACGGCACCGGGTTGCGCTGGGCGCTGAAGCGCCACATCACATAGACCAGCAGGCCGAGCACGAACACCGTGAGCGCCACGATGATGACCAGGAGCAGGTTGTGGAAGCTCTCCATCTGCTCCTTGACCGGCGATGCTGCCTCCTGGAAGCCGAGCTGCCAGTTGTGCGGCGGTCCGTCGGCGAAGGCCGCGCCTGTGCCGAGGAGAAGCAGGACCGACACGCCTGCCGCCAATTCACGCAGTCTGCCCGATCGCATGCCGTGCGCTCTTTCGTTATCGTTGTCGTTCCCACCCTGGCCCATGCCGGCTGCCGCCCGCAATGGACTCCGTCCGGCCTTATAGCGATGGAAACGCGAGGGTTGAAGCCCCCACGACATCGCACGGCGCACGAAGCCGGGCCAATCCTGGCCGTGGCGAAAATACAGGGCGTTCCGCGGGGCAACAACAGGCCGTGCGCCATGGCTGTCACGCAAATGGTCGCATCCCCTTGAGAAGCCGATTCGGCGGCACGCTCGATCAAGGGCTGGCCCCCGCCGCCGGGCGGCACTATCTCTGGAGTCCAGACCCGCTGACCGGACCGCCGCCATGAGCGCCATCGACCAGACCGACGACCTGTTCTTCACCCAGGCCGGGCTCGACCGCGCCCGGCTCGAACGGCTGGTCGGCGATGCCCTGCAGGGTGCCGATGACGGCGAGCTGTTCCTGGAATACGTCCAGTCCGAGGGGCTGAGCTGGGACGACGGCAAGCTGAAGAGCGCCAGCTTCGACACCAGCCAGGGCTTCGGCCTGCGCGCGGTGGCGGGCGAGACCACCGGCTACAGCCACGCCTCGACCCTCAGCGAAGATGCGGTGAAGCGGGCGGCGGAGACGGTGCGCGCGGTCCGTGCCGGCCATGGCGGCAGCCTGGCCGAGCCGCCGCAGGGCACCAACCGCCAGCTCTACACCGACGCCAACCCGCTCTCGGCCGTGCCGTTCGAGGCCAAGGTCAAGGTCCTGGCCGAGATCGACGCCTATGCCCGGGCCAAGGATCCGCGGGTGCGGCAGGTCAGCGCCTCGATCAGCGGCAACTGGCAGGCGGTGCGGATCATCCGCCCCGATGGCCGCGACGCCGCCGACATCCGGCCGCTGGTGCGGGTCAATGTCTCGGTCGTGGTCGGCGAGGGCGACCGGATGGAGAGCGGCAGCCACGGCGCCGGCGGCCGCACCGGCTATGATTTCTACCTCGATCCCGGGCAGTGGCAGGCGGCGGTGGACGAGGCGCTGCGCCAGGCCCTGGTGCGGCTGGACGCGGTCGAGGCGCCGGCCGGCGAGATGACCGTGGTGCTCGGCGCCGGCTGGCCCGGCATCCTGCTGCACGAGGCGATCGGCCACGGCCTGGAGGGCGACTTCAACCGCAAGAAGACCTCCGCCTTCTCCGGCCTGATGGGCCAGCGCGTCGCGGCGCCGGGCGTCACCGTGATCGACGACGGCACCCTGCCGGACCGGCGCGGCAGCCTGACCGTGGACGATGAGGGCACGCCGACCGGCAGCACCACGCTGATCGAGGACGGCATCCTGGTCGGCTACATGCAGGACCGGATGAACGCCCGGCTGATGGGCATGGCGCCGACCGGCAACGGCCGGCGGCAGAGCTACGCCCACCACCCGATGCCGCGGATGACCAACACCATCATGCTCGGCGGCAACACCTCGCCGGCGGAGATCCTGGCCTCGGTCAAGACCGGCCTCTACGCCGTCAACTTCGCCGGCGGCCAGGTCGACATCACCAACGGCAAGTTCGTGTTCTCCGCCTCCGAGGCCTATCTGATTGAGGACGGCAGGATCGGGCCGGCGGTGAAGGGCGCGACCCTGATCGGCAACGGGCCTGACGCGCTGACCAAGGTGTCGATGGTCGGCGACGACATGGCGCTGGATCCCGGCATCGGCACCTGCGGCAAGGAAGGCCAGGGCGTGCCGGTCGGCGTCGGTCAGCCGACGCTGCGGATCGACGGGCTGACCGTCGGCGGCACCCGGGCCTGACCGGCCCGGGTTTTCGGTCTCCAAGACCTTAATCCTACTCGGGAATGGCAATCCGCCGGCTATCCTTCGTCATCTGACATCTGACGGCTGGAGCGGATTGAATAATATTTTATGCATTCACCCAAATACGCCTGCTGACAATCGCTTCGGTTCGTTTAAATCAGACGAATAGCTTCGCCGCTGCCCCATTTGAGTGCCCCCTTATTCCTTGATTGATTCCGTTATATGTGGCGTGATGTGCAGACGCTTCTGTGGGGCGTATATTTTATAATTGATGTTTGGAGAGACAGACGTGCGAATCTCCTTTGGTCTTTTGATCGGTGCGGCCATCGCCTTTCAAGCTCCGGCCAATATTGTGCAGGCGGCGACAGCGACCACGAGCTTCCTGGTCACGGCGACCGTGTTGAAGTTCTGCACGGTGGTGGCGACGCCTATGGCGTTCGGCAACTACACCAGCTCGACGGATGCGATCAGCACGTCCACGATCACCGTCACCTGCACCAACGGCACCGGCTATGATATCGGCCTCGATGCGGGCGCTGCGGCCGGCGCCACGGTGACCACGCGCCAGATGTCGGGCACGACGGTGACCGCCGCCCGGCTGAACTACTTCCTGTACAGCGACAGCAGCCGCACCGTGAACTGGGGCAACACCGTCGGCACCGACACGGTCCATCTGACCGCCGGCGTCGCCCCCATCGTCTCGACCGTCTATGGCCGGGTGCCTTCCGGCCAGTTCGTCGCCCCGGACGCCTATTTGGATACGATCAACGTCACGGTCACCTACTGACCTAGGGACGATCGATGATGGTGACGCGCGGACGCCTCGTCCTGGTCGCGGGAGTCCTGGCCGCCTTATGTCTCGGCGCCGGCGGTGCCCGGGCCGGGGGGCTCGAGGTCGCGCCGCTCGGGGTCGATTTCCCGGCAGGCCAGATGGCCCAGACCATCACCGTCGCCAACCGGGCCACCGCCCCGGCGACGGTGCAGGTGCGGACCTTCGAATGGTCGCAGCCCGGCGGGGTCGACCGGTTGGTCCCGACCGATGCGGTGGTCGCCAGCCCGCCGATCGTCACCATCCCGCCGGGGCGGGAGCAGGTGATCCGCGTGCTGCTGCGCCGGCCGTCCGCCGGGGCGGCGGAGACGAGCTACCGGCTGATGGTCGACGAGATCCCGGTGCCCGTGCCGGGGCAGATCAACCTGGCGCTGCACCTGTCGCTGCCGATCTTCGTCCTCCCGGCGGCTCCCGGCCAGGCCAGCGTTGCCTGGTCGGCCCGGGCCGGGGGCGGGGCGGTCGAGTTGGCGGCCCGCAACGACGGCACCCGGCACGCCAAGTTCGACAGCCTGACGGTCGCCACCCGCGGCGGGGCGTCCAGCGCCGCCTTCGGCGGCTATGTCCTGCCCGGGCAGGAGAAGCGGTGGCGGATCCCGCTGCGCGGGGCGGACCGGGCCGGTCAGGTCACGGTTCGCGGCAATGGCGGTCAGGGCGGGGTGGATGTCACGATCGCCCTGGACGGCCGCCCTTAAGGCCGGCGTGGCGGTGCTGGCGGCCATCGGATGGCTGGCGGCACGGCCTGCGGCGGCGGAGGACCGCAGCCTTTATCTCGACGTCACCGTCAACGGCCAGAGGCAGGAGCTGATCGGCAGCTTTGTCGAGCGCGACGGCGCCCTCTACGCCACGCCGGAGGAGCTGGAGGCGGTGGGCGTGCGGCGGCCGGAAGGCGCCGCGCCGACCGCCGACGGGCTGCTGCGCCTGACCGATGTCCCCGGCCTCCGCTACGATTACGACGAGTCGGGCCAGGCGCTGCATCTCGACCTGCCGGAGGAGGCGCGCCAGCCGGTGGCGATCGGGGCGCGCACCCCTCGTGTCGTCCAGGCCGACAGCGATTACGGCCTGCTGCTGAACTACGACCTGATCGGCACCCGCAGCGAAGGCGAGACCTCCGGCTCCGGCGTGGTCGAGGGGCGCGTCTTCGGGCCGCTCGGCGTGCTCGACACCAGCGTCCTCAGCAATATCGGCGCCGCGGCCGGCCGGGATGAGGGGCTGGTCCGGCTGGACACGACCTGGACCTGGTCCGACCCCGACGCGCTGCGCCGGGTCCGGCTGGGCGATTTCATCAGCGGCGGCCTGGCCTGGACCCGGCCGGTGCGGATGATCGGCGGCCAGGTCGACCGCGACTTCACCATGCGGCCGGACCTGGTGACCTTTCCGGTGCCGGCCTTCGGCGGCGACGCCGCGGTGCCGTCCACCGTCGACGTCTACGTCAACAACGTGAAGCAGTTCTCGACCGAGGTGAAGCCGGGGCCGTTCGAGATCACCAGCCTGCCGGTGCTGACGGGGGCCGGCGACGCCCGGGTCGTGGTGCGCGACGCGCTGGGCCGCGAGACGGTGCAGACCCTGCCCTTCTACGCCAGCCGCAGCCTGCTGCGCGAAGGCTTCGTCGACTATTCCGTCGAGGCCGGCTCGATCCGCCGGCGCTATGGCGAGGCCAGCAACGACTATTCCGGTTTCGCCGGCATCGGCTCGCTGCGCTACGGCCTCGACGACACCCTGACGCTGGAGGGCCATGTCGAGGGCAGTCGGGACCTCGTCCTGGGCGGCGCCGGCGCCGTCTATGGCATCGGCACGCTCGGCACCGTCAACGCCGCAGTGGCCGGCAGCCGTGGCGGCGGCGACTCCGGGCTGCAATATGCGGTGGGGTTCGAGCATCTCGACCCGCGCTGGAGCGCCAGCCTGCAGCGCACCGGCACCGTCGGGGTCTACAAGGATCTGGCGGCGGTGGAGGATCGCAGCCGGCTGCGCGGCAGCACCCGGGTCAGCGCCAGCCTCAACCTCGACCGCTGGGGATCGATCGGGCTTGCCTATGTCGACCTCGACCGCACCCGGTTCGGGCGGACGCAGATCGCCTCGGCCAACTACACGGCGACGCTGTTCGACGACATCCAGCTGGTGGCCAGCAGCTTCCTCGACCTCGACGACACCTCGAATGCCGGGGTGCTGCTGTCGCTGACCGTGCCCCTCGGCCGCGAGACCAGCGTCGGCCTCGACGCCAACGCGCAGAACGGCCAGCGCTGGCTGACCCAGCGCGCCAGCTACGTGCAGGACACCGGCGTCACCGACCGCGGCCTGGTGGTCAACGCCCAGGTCAGCGAGGGCGACCTGCGCCGCTACTACGGCCAGGTCGACTACCGCACGGCGCTGGCCGACTTCACCGTTTCGGCCGACCAGATCGATGACCGCGCCAGTTTCCGCGGCGAGGTGCGCGGCTCGCTCGCCTATGCCGGTGGCGGGGTCTTCGTCGGCCAGCGCATCGACGACAGCTTCGCCGTGGTCGACACCGGCGTGCCCGATGTCGGCGTGACGCTGGAGAACCGGCCGGTCGGCCGCACCGACGGCGCCGGCCAGCTGCTGGTGCACGGGCTGCGGGCCTATGAGGCCAACCAGATGGCGATCGACGTGGCCGACCTGCCGGGCGACGCCGCCTTCGACGACACCCGCCGGTCGGTGGTGCCGGCCGACCGAAGCGGCATCGTGGTGCGGTTCCCGGTTCATGTCGGCGACGCCGCGACCGTCGTCATCCACCGGCCCGACGGCAGCGCGGTGCCGCCCGGCTCGACCCTGGTGCTCGACAATGCCGGGCCGGAGCCGCTGCCGGTCGGCTATGACGGGCTGGCCTATGCCACCGGGCTGCAGCCGGAGAATGCCGGGACGGTGACCCTGCCGGACGGCAGCCGGTGCCGCATCGCCTTCGCCTTCGCCCCCAAGCCGGGCGAGATCCCCCAGATCGGTCCGGTCACCTGCGGAGGACCATCATGAGACGATCCCTGCTCTGCGGCCTGCTCGTGGCGATGGCCTTCATCCTGGCGGGCCAGCCGGCCCAGGCGGCCGGGGAAAGCTGCACGGTCACCGCCACCCCGCTGGCCTTCGGCAATTTCGCGCCGCTCTCGGGCACGGTGATGGATGTGACGTCGACGATCACCGTGACCTGTGTCTGTCCCGTGCTGTGCCTCGGCATCAACTACACCGTCGCGGTCAGCACCGGCGGGTCGGGCACCTTCTCGCCGCGGCGGATGAGCGGCGGGACGCCGACCCTGGCCTATAACGGCTACACCACGTCGGGGCATACGACAGTCTGGGGCGACGGCACCGGCAGCACCGCCGTGCAGACGCGCTGCCGGCTGGTCGGCGCCATCGGCAGCAGCTGGGTCGAGCCGATCACGTTTTACGGGCGGATCCCGGTCAACACGGCCGCGGCCCCCGGCAGCTATTCGGACACGCTCAACGTGACCGTGACCTACACCGGCATCTCCATCTGTCTCTGACCGGCGGATCCGGCGGACGCTTCGGCCACGGTCGAAGCGCCGCGGGGTGCCGCGGCGCCTTCGCCCGGCTAAGCTGGGATCGACGCCGCCAGGGAGGAGCGCATGATCGCCGTGATCTTCGAGGTCGAGCCGGCGGAGGGCCGGTTCGACGACTATCTCGACCACGCCGCCCGGCTGCGCCCGGTGCTGGAGCAGATGCCCGGCTTCATCTCGGTCGAGCGTTTCCGCAGCCTGACCAACCCGGACAAGCTGCTGTCATTGTCCTTCTGGGAGGACGAGGCCGCCGTCGCCGCCTGGCGCAACCGGGCCGAGCATCGCGCCGCCCAGGCCGCCGGCCGGTCCGGCATCTTCAGCGGCTACCGCCTGCGAATCGCCGCGGTGGTCCGCGACTACGACATGGTCCAGCATCGCGAGCAGGCGCCAGCCGATTCGCCGTTCTGACACCTCACCCCAGCCCCGGCACCTGCGGATAGGCGGGATCGTCCCAGTCCGGATGCTCGTTCCATTGCGGAGCATCGTCGGCGACGGCGTAATAGTCGCCCTTGTCGGCGATGTAGAGATGGCCGCCCATCGTTAGGTTGGTGGCGCCGTCCAGCGTGCCGGCGGCGATGCTCACATTGCTCCCGCCCTCCAGCTTCCAGAACAGGCTGGCGCCGCACTCGCCGCAGAAGCCGCGCCGGGCTTCGGCGGAAGAGCGGTACCAGCGCAGCGTGCGGTCGCTCTCCAGCACCAGGTCGCTGGCGGCGCAGGCGGTAAAGGCGGCGAAATGGCCGGAGGTGCGGCGGCATTGGCCACAATGGCAGGCCACCACCTGGCGCAGCGGCCCCGTCACCCGATAGCGCACCCCGCCGCACAGGCAGCCGCCGGTCCGGTCCGTCATCGCTCGCCTCCCTCGATGGTCCGGGCCTCAGGGTGCGGCCCCCGGGCCCGCATCATTGTGCCGGACCCGTCCCGCGATGTCGCAGCCGCGCCACCGATCTGTCGCATCCGGCCTTGCCAAGCCACCGCGGTCTCCCGATATTCGACGAAGCCGTCCGGATCCCCCGGGCGGCGGACGTTCTCAGGGCGGGGTGAAAGTCCCCACCGGCGGTGATGGCGCGATCCCCTCGGGGAGGCGCATGAGCCCGCGAGCGCCTGCCGGGCCCAACCGGCAGGGTCAGCAGATTCGGTGAGACTCCGAAGCCGACGGTCACAGTCCGGATGAAAGAGAACGGGGACGGCAGGCCGGGTCGCGAATCCCGGCGGTCGGTCCCGTATGCCCTGATTCTGGTCCGTTGCATGAGGATGACCATGAATCAGCCCCTGTCTGCTTCCTCCCGTACCGATACGCCGCGCATCGCCTTCATCCAGGCCTGCTGGCACCGCGACATCGTCGACCAGTGCAAGACCGCCTTCCTGGCCGAGATCGCCCAGGCTGGCGCTTCCGCGCCGGAGGTCGACCTGTTCGAGGTGCCGGGCGTGTTCGAGATCCCGCTGCACGCCCAGCTTCTCGCCAAATCCGGCCGCTACGACGCCATCGTCGCCACCGGCTTCATCGTCGATGGCGGCATCTACCGGCACGAATTCGTGTCGACCGCGGTGATCGACGCGCTGATGCGGGTGCAGCTCGACACCGAGGTGCCGGTGCTGTCCGCCGTGCTGACGCCGCAGCGCTTCCACGAGCACGAGGCCCACGCCGCCTTCTTCCGCGACCACTTCCTGGTCAAGGGCAAGGAGGCGGCGGAGGCCGCGCTGAAGACCATCGCCGCGGTGGCGAAGCTGCGCGGCCAGGGCTTGCGCGCGGCGGCCTGATCCGGACCAGCCGACGCCAGTCTCAGCGTCCATAAAGGGCGGTGAGGCTGGCGCGGCCGATCTCGGTGCCGTGCAGGGCGAAGCCGACCATGGCGGCGGAGGCCTGCGGGTCGACCGGCAGCCGGTCGACCGACAGCGCATGCACCGTGAAGATGTAGCGGTGCGGCTTGTCGCCCTGCGGCGGGCACGGGCCACCATAGGCCGAGCTGCCGTAATCGGTGCGGCCCTGCACCGCTCCGGCGGGCAGCCCCTGTCCCGACGCTGCGCCCGCGCCCTGCGGCAGCGCCGTGAC
>NZ_JBCNNF010000529.1:0-4061 GCF_039594555.1 Inquilinus sp. | reverse complement strand
GCCGGTGCTGGCGCTGCGCGAGGGCGACCGGCAGCGCACCGGGCTGGTGCTGGCCGCCCCCGGCGCCAAGGTCGCGCGCATCGCCGATCTCGGCGAGCACAAGGCAGCGGCGCTGGACCTCGCCTTCGAGGCGACGCTCAGGGCGACGGAGCCCTTGGCCGCCCGCCCGGCCGACCGCACCATCCCGGTGGTGCTGGCCGGCGACATGGCGAGCTATGTCTGGACCCTGAACGGCAAGGTGCACGGCCGGGACACGCCGCTGGCGGTGCGGCAGGGCGAGCGGGTGGCGCTGGTGATGAGCAACCCGTCGATGATGGCCCATCCGATGCATCTGCACGGCCATCATTTCCAGGTGGTGGCGATCGACGGCCAGCCCCTGTCCGGCGCCCGGCGCGACACGGTGCTGGTGCCGCCGGGCAAGACCGTGACGGTCGCCTTCGACGCCGACAACCCCGGCCGCTGGGCCTTCCACTGCCACCACCTGTACCACATGGAGGGCGGCATGATGACGACGGTGGAGTATGAGGGGGTGAGCTAGCCGGTCACGACCAGGGTCCGAAGCGGACCAGCACGATGACGAGGGCGAGCAGCGCCAGCCCGGCGAGGAAGATCAGCCGCCGGGCCAGGCTGCGCAGGACGATGTCGCGCTGCCGTCTTCGCTTCGGACCATCCGGAGTCGCCATGCATCCCTCGCCTGCCCGCCGGAGGAACGGCGGGCGGCGGCGAGCCGTTCCCCTCAGCCCTCGATCAGCCCCTCATCCCGCCAGCGGGCGAGATAGGCGTCGATGATGGCGTCCAGTCGCGCCTTGCCGAAGCTGTCGTCATGGCCGGCATGGACCACCGTGACCGGCAGCGACCGCAGCAGGGCGAAGGAGCGGACATAGTCGCCGATCTCCATGCCCGGGCCGCGATACAGCAGCGGGCCGTCATAGATCACGTCGCCGGCGAACAGCGTGCCGGTCGCCTCCTCGAACAGGGCGATGCTGCCGGGCGAATGGCCGGGCACATGCAGCACCCGGAAGCGCCGGTCGCCGAGATCGACGATTTCCCCGGCCTCGATCCGCCGGGTCGGCTCCGCGCCCCGCAGGGCGTAGCCGCCCAGGTCGTAGCCTTCATAAGGCACGGCGGTGACCAGCGCGGCCCCGAGCGGCGGATAGCCGGCGGCGACGAAGCGCTGCCGCGCCTCCGCCGGGATCTGGTCGGAGATCAGGGTGCCGGGCCGGGGCCGGGCCAGCGACTCGGCCTCCAGCGGGTGTACCCAGCGCTGCTCGAACTCATGGATCGCGCCGATATGGTCGGCATGGGTGTGGGTGGCCAGGGCGATCGTCTCGCGCCCCGCGAACAGCTCGGGGAAGGCCGGCCGCAGCGGCGCCACGCCGAGGCCGCCATCGACCAGCAGGTCGCGGTCGCGGCCGCGCAGATGCCAGATGTTGGCGCGCATCAGCACATCGGTGTGCGGCTCGACGATCAGGGTCAGGCCGCCGCCCATGTCCCGCTTGCGGAACCATTCGGCGGCCACGGGCAGGTCGGACATCGTCAAGCCTTTCAGGAGATCGGGCCGGTGGCCGGCGGGTCGAGCAGCGGCGCCACCACGGCCCGGGTCTCGGCGCTGCGCAGCACCGGCACGATTTCGAAATTCACCCCGGTGCCGCGCCAGTGCAGCACCCATTGCTGCAGCAGGGCGAGGTCGTCGCATTCCATCAGCTGGAAGCAGCGGTCGCAATTCGCCTCGACCCAGCTGTCGACATATTTCAGCCCTTCGGGCAGGCCGCGGCCGGCATCGCGCAGATGGCGGTAGGCCGCCACCGGGTCGCGGTTGGCGAAACGCTCGATGATCATGAACAGCACAGCCTGGCCTCCCCGCCGTTGCCCGGCGTTTCCGGATTCAGTCCGTGCCTTCCCCATAATCCATCACCGCGGGCCGGCGATAGCCCCCACGGCGCTAGTGCCGGGTCGTGCCCGGCGCCGACCCCTCGGCCAGGAACGCGGCGCGGGCGGTGGCGAGCCGCTGCTCTCGCTCTGCCTCCAGCGCCTCGCGCCGTCGCTGATAGTCTTGCTGGAGCTTGTTCGCCAAGGCGATCGTCTTGGTCACCTCCTTGGCGAGCCGCAGGAAGCTGTCGCCCCTCTCCAACAGCTTCGCGGGATCCTTCGACAATTGTTCCGCCACCGCCATGTCGAGCTCGGCCACCTCATGCAGCGTGCGGATGTGGCGTTCGAGCCGGACAAGGTCCGGATCATTTGCGATGCTGAGGTCGAGAGCGGTCTTGATCCTGCGCATGAACATACCATGAACGAACGCTAGCAGGACGTCAACCCGGATGTCGCCGCCCGCCGCCGCGCCGGCCACAGCCGCCAGCCGAGCGTCACCGCCAGGCTGGAGAGCGCGATCAGGCCCATGCCGGCCGCCTGCTCCAGTCCCAGCCGATGGCCGTAGACCAGCCAGTCGGCCACGATCGCCGAGGCCGGGTAGACGAAGGCCAGCACCGCGATCACCGGCGTCGGCAGCTTCGGATAGGCCGCGTACATCAGGACATAGACCAGCCCGGTGTGGACGATGCCGAGCCCGGCCAGCCAGCCCCAGGGGCCGGGCGTGGCCGGCAAAGCGGAGGTGCTGACGAAGGGCGCCAGCAGCACGATGCCGGTGGCGGCATGGATCATCGCGGTCAGATGCGGCCGCACCCCGCGCAGCTCCTTGGTCGCCAGCACGGTGCCGGTGTAGAGCAGCGAGGCCAGCACGGCGAGGCCGGCGCCGAGCAGCCGCCCTGGCTCGGCGTCGCCATCGCCGATGCCGGTGGCCAGCGCCAGCCCGGCGAAGGCGATGGCGATCCAGCCCAGCTTGCGGCCGCTGAGCCGCTCGCCGAACAGCACCGCCCCCGCCAGCACCACCCAGAAGGGCTGGACGTGGTAGACGATCGTGGCGAAGGCGATGGTGGTGTGGCGGATCGCGGCGAAGAACGCGACCCAGTTCAGCACGATGCAGACGCCGCCGAACAGGATCAGCCCCCATTGCCGCGGCGCCAGGCGCAGGTCGCGCAGCCAGCCGCGGGCGGCGCAGAAGGCCAGCAGGGCCAACGCGCCGAAGACGCAGCGGAAGAACACCGCGTTGATCGGCCCCTGCCCCGATTCCTCCATGAACACGCCGACGGTGCCGACCACCGCCATGCCCAGGGTGAGCTGCAGGATCCCCGTCCGCCGCTCCGCCGCCGTCTCTCCACCCATCGCCGCCTCCACGGTTCAGATGGAGGAAAGCTGGGCGCGCCCGATGCTTCAATCAAACGAATAGATTTGAAGCCGAGCATCACCTGGATTTATAGTTGACCGAGCGGTCTTTCCTCACCGTCATCGCGAGGCGCGAAGCGCCGTGGCGATCCAGAGGGCGGTGCCGCTGGATCGCCACGCCCCTGCGGGGCTCGCGATGACGGTTCAAAGGACCCCCGCCATGAACGGACGCCTCGATCTCGATGTGCTGCGCACCCTGGTGGCGATCGCCGAGGGCGGCAGCTTCAGCTTGGCCGCCGCGCGGGTCGGCCGCACGCAGTCGGCCGTCAGCATGCAGGTGCGGCGGCTGGAGGAGGCGGTCGGCAAGCGGCTGTTCGACCGCAGCAGCCGGCAGGTGCGGCTGACCCCGGCTGGCGAGAGCCTGCTGGGCCATGCCCGGCGCATGCTGCGGCTGGAGGAGGAGGCCTGGGCGGCGCTGGTCGAGCCCGATCTGAGCGGCCGGGTCCAGCTGGGCATCCCCGATGACTACGCCTATTCGCTGCTGCCGCCGATCCTGTCGCGCTTCGCCGCCACCCACCCGCAGGTCGAGGTCGAGCTGATCTGCGAGCAGACCACCTTCCTGGACCGGCGCCTGGCGGCCGGCGAGGTCGACCTGGCGGTCGTCACCCGCGGTCCCGGCCGCGACGGCGAGCTGCTGCGTCGCGAGCCGCTGGTGTGGTTCGGGTCGCCCGACCACGACCCGCAGGCGGAGGAGCCGCTGCCGGTGGCCCTGTACGAGCCCGGCTGCGTCGCCCGCGGCGTGACGCTGGAGGCGCTGGCCGCGGCGCAGCGCCCCTATCGCA